>DATBBB010000599.1:0-6175 GCA_036271215.1 Kofleriaceae bacterium
GCTCGATGGCCGCCAGGTGATCCTACAGATCGGCGGTGCTCTCGCTCATCGCGCGGTGGCCGCTGTTCGTCGCGTGAGGCCAGTCCCCGAACAGCGGCAGGTCCACCCTGACTTCCGTCTGCCTGCGGCTGACCCCAGGCAGATCTGCTGAATTCGCTCAGCCCGTGGAGCGCGTGGTCGGTTGGCGTTGCGAGTGCACAACGGGTTCGGCCATGAAAGTACTCACAATCGTCTCGGTGAGTGGGCTGCTCGCGCTGGGTGCCGGTTGCCTCGACCAAGGTCCCGGCACGATCGACGACGGTGAGAACGAGTCGACGCGGATGGACGAGGTGGTGGCGGCGCACCGCGACGACCACCAGCTGCCGAACAACCTGCCGATCCACGACGCGAGCGGGCTGTTCTCGACGGTGAGCGCGCACGGTTCGATCGATCTCTCCAACGAGTTCTTCCAGGATCTGGGCACGAACGGCCGCCGCTGCGTGAGCTGCCACGTGCCGACGGTGGGCTGGACGATCACGCCGGCGCAGCTCGAGGCGACGTTCGAAGCGACGAACGGCGGCCAGACCGACGACGGCCTGGGGCTGGGCGCGGTGTTCCGGACGGTGGACGGATCGAGCTCGCCGAACGCGGATGTCTCGACCCTGGCGAAGCGGCGCGAGGCGTACAGCATGCTGCTCAACCGCGGCCTGATCCGGATCGGCCTACCGATCCCGGCGACGGCGGAGTTCGAGCTGGTGGCGGTGGACGACCCGTACTGCTTCGCGAGCGCGAGGGAGCTGTCGCTGTTCCGGCGGCCGTTGCCGACGACGAACCTCAAGTTCGACAGCACGGTGATGTGGGACGGCCGGGAGGTCGTGCCGGGCGCGACGGTGGCGTCGGAGCTGGCGACCCAGTCGAGCGACGCGACGACGACGCACGCGCAGGGCACGCCGCTGTCGGACGCACAGCGCCAGTCGATCGTGGACTTCGAGACGGCGCTGGCGACGGCGCAGATCACGGACCGGCAGGCGGGCGACCTGCACGCGGACGGCGCCACGGGCGGACCGGTGGAGATCCTCTCGCAGCCGTTCTACATCGGGATCAACGACAACTTCGGGGACAGCAGGACGGGCGCGGCGTTCTCGCCGGTGATCTTCAACCTGTTCGACGCGTGGGCGCAGAGCCAGACGCGCGATGCGGGCTACGATCGCGACGACCACGGCCACGGCGGCGACCACGGCCACGGCGGCGACCACGGCCACGGCGACCACGATGCGGCGCGGGCGCAGATCGCGCGCGGTCAGGCGCTGTTCAACAGCAAGGCGATCGTGATCAAGGACGTATCCGGCATCAATGACGAGCCGGCGTTCGGGACCCCGAGGTCGCTGACCGGGACGTGCGGCACGTGTCACGACACGCCGAACGGCGGTAACCACTCGGTCGTCGCGCCGCTGAACATCGGGCTGACCGACGCATCGCGCCGGACCCCGGACATGCCGCTGTACACGCTGCGCAACAAGACGACGGGCGCGACGGTGAAGACCACGGACCCGGGCCGGGCGCTGGTCGATGGCAAGTGGTCGCACATCGGCCGGTTCAAGGGCCCGATGCTGCGCGACCTGGCGCCGCGGGCTCCCTACTTTCACAACGGCTGTGCGGCGGACCTCGCGGCGGTGGTCGAGTTCTACGATACGCGGTTCAACATCGGCTTCACCAGCAACGAGAAGGCAGACCTGATCGCGTTCCTGCGCTCGCTGTAGCTACTTGTGCGCGACGCGGCGGACGTCGAACGGCAGGCCGGGCGGGCTGGTGTCCAGGCCGAGGAAGTGGGCGATCTGGCCCTCGGTGACCCAGTAGGCGCCCTGGGTCAGGGCGACCGAGGTCGGGCTCACGAGGCCACTGGCGACCACATGGCCGGTCGCCGTGTCGCCGTGGAGCTCCAGCTGGCTCAGCTGGCCGGCCCACTCGGCGATCACCACGGTGTGGGCATCGACCAGCCGCATGCCGTCGGGGCCTTGCAGGGCGGGCGTGACGGTGACCGGGGTGACCGCGCGCGCCGAGCCATCGGGCGCGAGCGCGACCTGCAGCAGCTTGTTGTCGCTGAACCCGGTGACGTACAGCGTCGCGTCGCCGTCCCACACGATGCCGTCGGCGCCGAACCCGCCGGCCATCGTCGGTGCGAGGCTGGGATCGGCGGTGACCAGCGCGAGCGCGGCGCTGCCCGGCCGCAGCACGTAGATCCGGCCGGATGAATCGGTGACATAGAGGTTGTGGGCGGGGCCGAGCACGAAGTCGTTGCACACGCCGCCCTGCGGGAACGGGTAGGCCGCCGCCTGCGTGCCGTCGGCGAGGTGGAACGCGAGGACGCGCGGGGCCACCGCGGGCATGGCGGAGAGGTCGTTCTCGCAGGCGTAGAGCAGCGCCGCGTCGTCATCGACATAGACGCCGGTGATGTTCTTGCTGGTGGTGACGAACGGCTCGGCGACCTCCGAGCTCGGCCCCAGCCGCACGATGCCGCCGCCGCCGACGCTGCTGACGTAGAGCGTGCCGTCGGCGGCGACGCTCAGGTTCTCCGGGTAGAACGCGTCGCCGGGCAGCGCGATCACGCTCGACGTGGTCTGCCGCGACGGCAGCTCGGAGGATGAATTGGAGGCGCACGCGGCAACGCCGGCGAGCGCGAGACGGGACAGCACGGTGGAGATCTGCATATCGCCAGGATGGCGATCGCGGGCCGCGCGCGGAACTCCGGCGCGCGACCAGCACTTGTGACGCCGCGGCACAGATCGCAGCGGTGCCGCGTGATACCAGGAACCTCACCGAACCATGCGCGACAACCGCGAATCGATCCAGGAGATGGCGGCGCTGGTCACGAGCGTCGCGACCGGCTCGTTCTCGCGCGCCGCGCCGCGCCTCGGCATGACGCCGTCGGGGGTCAGCAAGCTGGTGTCGCGACTCGAGCGGCGGCTCGGCGTGCAGTTGCTGCAGCGCACGACCCGGACGATGCAGCTGACCGACGCCGGCGCGTTCTACCACGAACGGGCCGCGCGCCTGCTCGAGGACATCGACGGGCTCGAGCGCGACCTCGCCGGGCACCATCGCCACCCGCGCGGCCGGCTGCGACTGACCGCGCCGACCGTGCTCGGCGAGGCGCTGATCCTGCCGGTGATCATCGCGTTCCAGCGCCGCTACCCCGACGTGACGATCGCGCTCGAGCTGACCGATCGGGTGGTCGACGTCGTCGGCGAGGGCTTCGACGTCGCGATCCGGCTGACCGCGCGCCCGCCGGAGGCGTTCGTCGCGCGCCGGCTCGGCGACGACGTGCGCCGGCTGTGCGCGAGCCCGGGCTACCTCCGCAAGCACCGGCGGCCCGAGCGCCCCGACGACCTCGCGCGCCACCGCTGCATCACGTTCGTGACGCCGACCGGCCCCAGTCCGTGGCACCTGCGACGCTCGCCGGCGCTCGCCGATGACGGCGGCGGCGGTGGCGGCGCCGACGCCGGGGCGATCGCGCCGTTCGTGGCCAAGGCCAGCCTCGAGCTCAACAGCACCGCGGCGGTCCACCAGGCGGTGCTCGGCGGGCTCGGGATCGCCGACCTGCCCAGCTACCTCGTCGATGACGAGCTCGCGACCGGCCGGCTGGTCGCGCTGCTCGCGCCCTACGTGCCGGTGCGGCGCACGATCTACGCGATCCACGTCGCGTCGCGCCTGGTGCCCGCGAAGACCCGCGCGTTCCTCCACATGCTCGGCGCGAGCTTCCAGGCTGGGCGCGCCACGGCGGTCGACGACGATGCGTGACCTACCGCGCGGACCGTCCCCGCGATGGTCGTCGTGGCCCCGGGCGTGATCTTGCGAAGGGTGGCGTCGAGCTCGTCGGCGACGTCGAGGTTGCCCGCGCCGTCGACGGCCACGCCGGCCGGGAGGACCGTGGTTCGCCGGTCTTCGATGGTCGGCGTTGGAATCGCGGTGAGCGCCGGCGCCGTTGCTGGATATGCCGCCGCCACCAGGCTGTCGAGCCTCGTGGCGGCGGCGGAAACGGCGGCGGGCTCGCCGTTCAGCTGAACAGGTTGTTGAAGTCCTTCTCGGTGAGCCCGAACAGGCTGCAGTGGTTCGGGTTATTGGGCCGCTCCGAGGGCATGACCCTTCCGCCCTTCTGCTTGATCTTCTCGACCTTCGCCGCGCGGTGCGTACCGGCGAGGCCGGTGGCCGCGAGGTTCGCCAGCGCGGCTTGTTCGGTCGCGCCCCAGGTCACGCTGACGTCGTTCGTCCGTCCATCGGACGTCAGCTCGTCGGAGCGAAGCTTTGCTTTGGCGCGAGCCACCCAACCGTCTTCTTTGTCTTTCTCATGCGGCATGACGTACTCCTTGTTTGTTGACGCTCGGGTCGGGCAAGTGCACTCGCTGTGCCCGGGCACGTTTCGCGCGGCGTACGCGGCGCACTCGCGCGCAATCGTTCGCGTTCGTTCGTCGAGCACGCGGATACGCATCCGACAGAAGCCTGCGTGTGCAGGCGCGGCTCGCGCTGCTGCGTCAGCTCGTGCAGCGCGCGCGTCGCCGGTGGACGCACGCCGGCGGCACGGGCAGCCGGCTTCTCCATATCAGCCGCAGATCGGGCGCGGCAGATCGGGCATGCTGATGGCATGGCTCGCAGCGAGCACGCGACCCGGCGCGACCCGGCGCGACCCTCGCGATCCGGGGATCTCGATCGCAAGCGCCGCATCAAGCGCCTCGTCGATGTGGAGCGCGCCCGGCCGCGCGGCGCGCCCGGCCACGGCGACGCCGCCGGGATCCCGATCACGACGCGCGACGACGGGCCCTACGTCCACTATCCCGCCGGCGCCGATGACCTGCGCGCGATCCTCGCGCGGGTCCCACACGGCACCGCCGACGGGCTCGGCGACCAGGCCGAGCAGGCACCCCGCGTGATCCAGGTGGCGTTCGCGTGCGCGCTGCACTACGGCACGCACTACGACGAGGCGCTGGCGATCCTCGATCACGTGGACCGCACCTACCCCGAGGATCTCCGCGCCCGCGTGCTGCGCGCCGATATCTATGTCCACCAGGAACGCTACTCCGAGGCGGAGCCGGTGGTCGCGCGCGTGCTGGCGGAGGCGCCCGACGACACCGACGCGCTCGAGGTCCTCGGTGACATCGCGCATGCGCGCGGCCAGTGGTCCCGGCTGCGTGAGATCGCGGCGCGGCGGTCCGCGCGGCTCACGCCCGGTGGCTGGGAGTGGTGTGACAGCGAGCAGCTCGACCTCCACGCGCTGCTCGAGCTGGGCGAGCTCGACGCGGTCGAGGGCAAGCTCGCGGCGCTGTTCGCGGCCACCGAGGGCCAATCGTTCGCGCAGCGCCGGCTACGGGCGATCGAGGCGGTGGTGCGCGTCCACCAGCGGCGCTATGCAGACGCGCTGGCCATCGCGGCGATGGTCGCGCCGCCGCTCGACCGTGCGGTGGTCGCCGCGGTGACCTTCGAGGCGTCGCATCACCTCGGGCTGCCGTGCGATCTCGAGGTGGGGCGAGCGGTGCTCGAGCCGCTGCGCCGGCTGGGATACGTGACGTGGGTCGAGCGCCTGCGGGCGATCACGGACGCGGCCGGCCCGACGACCTGAGGCGAGCGGCCGCTCGGTTCGAGGAGACGCGGCTCACGCGACCGACGGTAGCGCCGGAGCTACGAGCGCGGCGACGCGATCCTGCGTCGGTGAGGCACTTCGATCGGACCCTCGATCACGCCCTCGATCACGCCCTCGATCGAGCCTGGCCTGGACCGCAGCGGGTCCACCCTGACTCTGTCTGCGTGCGGATGGGACATGGCGATCTCTCAAGCGATTTCGATAAGTTGAACCGGCGGCGAGTTGGCTTCGAGCGTGCACAAAGGCTCGGGCATGAAGGCACTCGCAATCGTCTCGGTCGGTGGGCTGCTCACGCTGGGTGCCGGTTGCGCGGGCGATGACGGTGCGGACGAGTCGACGCAGATGGACGAGGTGGTGGCGGCGCACTGCGACCGGAACAACCAGCTGCCGAACAACCTGCCGATCCGGGACGAGAGCGGTGAGTTTGCGACGATCAGCGCGAACGGGTCGATCGACCTGAACAACGAGTTCTTTCAGGACCTGGGGACGAACGGCCGGCGCTGCGTGAGCTGCCACGTGCCGACGGTGGGGTGGACGATCACGCCGGCGCAGCTCAAGGCGACGTTC
>DATBBB010000600.1:0-17982 GCA_036271215.1 Kofleriaceae bacterium
TTGCTAGGTCCGGTAATCGCAATCTTGCATACCGGTTTCACCGGACACGATTTCACGGCGACCGCGTGGGTCGAGCTATTCCCCTTCGCATCGGAAATGGTGTACGTGAATCGATCGTCTCCCACATAGCCCGGCGTGGGGCGATATGTCGCGCGGTTGCCCGCGAGCGTCACGCTGCCGTGCGCGCCCTGCGAGTGGCCGGACACCACGGCGTCCGGACTGCCGGCAGCGTCGGTGCCGGCGACCAGATCGAGCTCGACCGGCGTGCTCATGTCGGTGTCGATCGTCCGGTCGACCGGCTGGTCGCCCGCAGCCGATGCGCGGCGCGCCGGGCTGTCGGCAGGGTGCTGCGCCGCCTCGCCACCGGCCACCGGCGGCGAGCTCACGTCTTCGCGGTTCCCACCGCAGCCCAGCGCCGCCACGACCGCGCACGTCACGACTCTACAGACCCGTGCGAAACTCATATTGCGACCAACGTACTTCAGACGTCAGTCAAAATGATAGTGAGTTTGACGAGCTTCATTGAAAGCCCATGCACACCTGCCGAGTCGACGTGCGATTGCGCTCGTGCGATGTGGCAGACCTGCGGCGATGTGCGCACCCCCCGGTGGGATCGCAGCGCAATGCGATGGTATGTGTAGCGGCACGATTTCGCTTGCGCGATCCGCCGCGCGCGTGGGCTTCGCGCGGTCCGGGCCAGCGCGAGCTTGCGAGCGCGTCTTTATCCGGATAGCCGAGCGCTTCGCGAGGCGATCGATGCGACGAAGGCCATATGCCATACGGCCTCCGAGGCTCTGGTGTTCGCGACGCCGGGCGCGGTAAGCTGGGAGGCGTGGCTACGGTAGCGAGTTACGGGCTCGCCGTGATCGGGTTCATCATGATGGCGACGGCGGTCGCGCGCACGTTCGCGTCGTCGCTCAAGTACGTCTACACGCGCCCGCTGCTGATCAACGCACTGCGCACCAACGGCAACCACGCCGAGGCGCTGTGCAAGAGCGAGCCGGACACCTACTTCGGCGCGGTCGGCGCGGCGCTCAAGACCGGCGCGATGGTCGGGTCGCGCGATCCCAAGGTCCTGGTCACCGCGACCGGCCCGGCCTACGACGCCGCCGGCCAGGCGATCTCGATGAAGTGGAAGATGCTGATCGGCAAGGTCAAGCTCGCGCTGATGGCCGCCGGCGGCGCGCTCGTGGTCGGGCTCTCGGGCGGCGTGCCGCCGGTGCTCGTGATGATCCTCGCCGCCGCGGTCGGCATCGGGTTCCTCCGGCTCTACTTCTTCAAGGTCGAGATCGATCGCTGCTTGATTCTCGCGCGCGCCGAGATTCTCCCTGAGGTCGATCGCTCGTTCGTCGACGGTCGCTACGTATACCCACCGGCGCAGTAATAGCCGGGCCAATTTCGTCACTTGGCTGAGTAAGGTGCGGCACGGCTCGCATCGCTTGTGCCGCGTCGTGCCGCACCGGTTCGGCGGTTTTTAGCGGCCTCTCCGCCAGGCGGCGCTATGCTGCTCCAGCAAGCTCGTTTCAACCCAACCAGGAGGTTGCGATGGCGAGGATCTTGGTTATCGATGATCGCGCGGACGTAGCCTACGCGATCTCGAAGATGCTGTTCGGCCACGAGACCCAGATCGAGACCGATCCACGGACCGCGATCACGCGGATGCTCGGCGGTGAGCCGTTCGACATCGTGTTGATCGACTTCAACATGCCGGAGATGTCGGGGCGCGAGGTGTCGGACGCGCTGGCCGCGGCGCAGCTGGCGCGGCCGCCGATGGTGCTGATCATGTCGGGCGGCGAGAACGTCGAATCGCTGTTCGAGACCGGGCGCGGGGTGCTGATCAAGCCGTTCGCGGGCCCCGAGCTACGCGACCTGGTCTCGGAGATGCTGCATGATGTCCCGGCGTCGCGTGCGCCACGGCCACGTCCCAGCGCGTAGCCGCACGATCTGATATGACCTGCGCGCCATGGCACGCCAGCTGCGTACCCAGGTCGCGATCATCGGCGCCGGCCCCGCGGGGCTGATGCTCGGCGCGCTGCTCGCGCGACGCGGCGTCGACTCGGTGATCCTCGAGGCCAGATCGCGCGACTACATCGAGCGCCGGATCCGCGCCGGCGTGCTCGAGCAAGGCAGCGTCGACGCGATGCACGAGGTCGGCGCCGGCGAACGGATGCGCGCGCACGGCCTGGTCCACGACGGCACGATCCTGCGGTTCGCCGGCCGCTCGCACCGGATCGACTTCCGCGCGCTGACCGGCAAGGCGGTGACGATCTACAGCCAGCACGAGCTGGTCTGTGACCTGGTCGCGCACCGGCTCGCCGCCGGCGCCCCGCTCGCGTTCGAGGTCGACGACGTCCGGCTGGGCGACGTCGCCACCGCGCGGCCGACCGTACGCTACCGCCACGCCGGCGACGAGGTCGAGCTCGCGTGCGACGCGGTCGCCGGGTGCGACGGGTTCCACGGCGTGGCGCGCGCGGCGATCCCCGCCGACCGGCTGCGCGTGTTCGAGCGCGACTACCCGTACGGCTGGCTCGGCATCCTCGCCGACGTCGCGCCGAGCTCGCACGAGCTGGTCTACGCCCACCACGACCGCGGGTTCGCGCTGCTCAGCATGCGGTCGCCCGAGGTCAGCCGGCTGTACCTGCAGTGCGCGCCCGACGAGGATCTCGCCGCGTGGTCGGACGACCGGATCTGGTCCGAGCTGGCGCTGCGGCTCGGCGCCGACGACTTCACGCTCCGCCGGGGCCCGATCACCCAGCGCTCGGTGACGCCGATGCGCAGCTTCGTGGCCGAGCCGATGCGCCACGGCCGGCTCGCGCTCGCCGGCGACGCCGCGCACATCGTACCGCCGACCGGCGCCAAGGGCCTGAACCTCGCGATCGCCGATGTCCGCCTGCTCGCCGACGCGTTCGCGGCGCTGTGCACCCGGGGCGACGACCGGCTGCTCGACGCCTACTCGGCGACCTGCCTGCGCCGGGTCTGGAAGGTCGAGCGGTTCTCGGCGTGGATGACCCAGCTATTGCATCGCGCCGACGAGCCCGGTGACAATGCCGCCACCGCGGCGTTCCGCGACCGGCTGCAGCGCGCCGAGCTCGACTACGTGACGTCGTCGCGGGCCGCGGCGACGACGCTGGCCGAGAACTACGTCGGCCTGCCTCTGGTGGATGCCTAGCGCGAGGCTAAGGAGTCTGTCGCGCATGGGGCGCGGGAGAACGCGGACACGCGAGCGCGCCGCGGGCTGCTGCGCGGCCGGGGCATCGGGGCCGCGCCTGCCGAAGGACCACCGGCGCACGCGCGAACGGCGTGTGGTATGTGCGGGCGCGAACCCATCGTCGTAGTCACAGTCGCTGCCCCGACCCCGTCCGCTCGCGGTCGCCCGCGGCGCAGCTCGCGTGACGTCTGGCGTGCGCCTCCGAGGAGACCGCATGAAATACGGTCTCGCAGCGCGCCTGTGCGAGGATGCGGGCGATGACCACGTTCGTCGAGATCCGGGGTCTCGCCACCCACGTCGCGGTCGACGGGCCGCCCGGTGCGCCGGCCGTGCTGCTGATGCACTCGCTCGGCTCCAACCTGCACGTCTGGGATGCCCAGGCCGCGAGCCTGGCGCACGGGCTGCGCGTCGTGCGGTTCGATCTGCGCGGCCACGGGCTGACCGAGCTCGGCCGCGGGCCGTACACGCTCGACGACCTCGCCGGCGACGCGCTCGCGGTGCTCGACGCGCTCGGCATCGCCACCGCGCACGTCGGCGGGATCTCGATCGGCGGGATGATCGCGCAGGCGGTCGCCGCGCGCGCCCCGGCCCGCGTGACCTCGCTGATCCTGTGCGACACCGCGCTCGCGATCCCGCCGCCGGAGACCTGGCGGGCGCGCGCCGCCCAGGCCCGCGCGGAGGGGCTCGCCGCGGTGGCCGACGCCACGCTCGCGCGCTGGGTGTCGCCGGCCTACCTCGCCTCGCCCGCCGGCCGCGGGCTGCGCCAGATCCTGCTCCACACCGCGCCCGAGGGCTACGCCGCCGCCGCCGAGGCGCTCGCGCTCGCCGATCTGTCGGCGACCACGGCCGCGCTGCGAGTGCCGGCGCTGGTCCTGGTCGGCGAGCTCGATCCATCGACGCCGGTCGCGGCGTCGGTGGCGCTGCGCGACGCGATCCCCGGCGCGCGGCTGGTCGTGTTGCCCGGCGCGCACCACCTGCCGATCGTCGACCACGCCGCCGCCGCGACCGCCGCGATCCGCGCGTTCCTGACCCCGCCCGACGCCGACCTCGCGGCCGCCGGCGCCCGGGTCCGCGCCGAGGTCCTGGGCGCCGAGCACGTCGCGCGCGCGACCGCCGCCGCGACCGCGCTCGACCGCGACTTCCAGGCCTACATCACGCAGGCCGCGTGGGGCGGCGTGTGGGCGCGCCCGCACTTCGATCGCCGGACCCGCAGCATCGTCACGCTCGCGGTGCTCGCCGCGCTCGGCCGCGATCACGAGCTCGCGCTCCACATCCGATCGATGCCGCACACCGGCGCGAGCCCGGAGGATCTGACCGAGCTCTTGCTCCACGTCGCGGTCTACGCCGGCGTGCCGGCCGCCAACAACGCGCTGCGGATCGCCAAGCAGATCGTCGAGGCCGCGCCATGACCCGCGGCTATCTGCCGTTCGCGCCCGGGAGCCAGCCGCCGTACGCCGCGACCGCGTACGGTTCGACCGCGCGGCGCGCGCCGCACCAGCCGCTGGTCCCGCTCTCGGCGGTGCCCGGGCTCGCCGAGCTCGAGCACGCCGGCCCGGTGTTCTCGCCCGCGCAGTTCCCGGCGACGCTCGATCTGTTGCGGAGCTCGGGCCGCGAGGCGCTCGGCGAGCGGATCATCGTCGCCGGCCAGGTCACCGACGACGCCGACCGGCCGGTCACCGGGGCGATGATCGAGCTGTGGCAGGCCAACGCCGCCGGCCGCTACCACCACGAGCGCGATCAGCACGACGCGCCGCTCGATCCCAACTTCCACGGCGCCGGCCGGGTGTTCACCGACGGCGACGGCCGCTATCGCTTCGTGACGATCAAACCCGGCGCCTACCCGTGGCGCAACCACCCCAACGCGTGGCGCCCCAACCACATCCACTTCTCGCTGTTCGGCGCGTCGTGGGGCGCGCGGCTGGTGACCCAGATGTACTTCCCCGGCGATCCGCTGCTCGCGATCGATCCGATCTATCAATCGATCCCCGACGCCGAGGCGCGCGCGCGGCTGGTCGCGAAGCTCGATCTCGCGCTGACCCAGCCCGAGTGGGCGCTCGGCTATCGGTTCGACATCGTGCTGCGCGGGCTGCACGCCGCCGGAGCGCGGTGATGCCGCCGGTCACGCCCAGCCAGACGATCGGCCCGTTCTGGCACCCGCTCGCCGATCCGGCGCTCGCCGATCTGACCCGGTTCGGGGCCGCCGGGCCGCGGATCACGCTCGCCGGCCAGGTGCTCGACGGCGACGGCGCGCCGGTCACCGACGCCTGCGTCGAGCTGTGGCAGGCGAGCCCGAGCGGCGCCGCGGCGCCGGCGTTCCCCGGCTGGGGGCGCTGCGCGACCGACTCGCTCGGCGAATACGCGTTCACGACCCTCGCGCCCGACCCCACCGCACCGTACGCCGCGATCGCGGTGCTCGCGCGCGGCCTGGTCAAGCCGCTGTGGACCCGGGTCTACCTGATCGCCGGCGACGCTCCGGGCGACGCCCTGCTCGCATCGCTGTCGCCGGCGCGCCGCGCGACCTTGATCGCGCGCCCCGGCGACGCCGGTGCCTGGCGCTGGGATCTCCGCATGCAAGGCGACGCCGAGACCGTGTTCTTGGATTTGTAGCTCGGCTACAGCGTGCCGGTGACCAGGTACGGCCAGGTCGGGAACAGCGGCCAGATCGTCTGGAGGTTCCACCACACCCGGCCCGACGTGTTGAGCGCGATCCGCCCGCCGACCCCGTCCTCGCCGAACCCGGGCTCGAAGCTGGTCGCGATCTTCGTGCCGGAGGGGCCGTAGACCTGCAGATCCTGGTAGCGAAACTGGGTGCGCAGCGTGTTCGACACCGCGATCTTGGTCGCGTTGACCGCGATCCCGCCGACCAGCGTGTCCTCGGTCCGGGTCGAGAACACGTGGGCGCCGGCCGACGTCAGCTTGACCACGAAGCCGTTGAACGGGCCGTTCTCGCTGGTGTGGGTCGGCAAGGTGCCGCCGCCGAAGTTGATCGGCGTGAACAGCTGGCCGCCGAAGATCACCGCGTGGCTCGGATCGATCGCCATCGCCGAGACCCCGGCGTTGCCGGTGAACGCGTCCGCCCACACCGCCGCGCCGGCCACGGTGTAGCGCGTGATGTGCAGCGTGGTGCCGTCGGCGTACGCGACGATCGGCTGGTTGCCGTCGAACGCGAGCCACTGGCCGGTCAGGGCCAGCGCCGCGGCGGCGACCCCGGCCGGCGAGAAGCTCGCGATCGTCATCTGCGTCCCGTTGCCGACCAGGCCGACCCGCGTGATCCCGGCGCTGTCGACCGTGATCGCGACGATCGCAGAGTTCGCCGGCACGCTCTGCGTCGTGTGCCAGCGCGCCGCGAACGCCGAGGTGTACTGATCGACCGCCAGCGTGGTGCCGGTGACGCGGGCGACCGAGATGTTGCCCGAGGCGTCGACCGCGAGCTCGCCGCCGTTGCCCAGGGTCCCGATCGTCTTGCCGGTGGCGTCGAGCTTCTGGGTCGTGGTGCCGTCGGAGATCAGCGCCTGGTTCGAGGCGAGCGGCACCACCGCGTACGTGCCCTCGCGGCTGTACGCCGCGCCGACCGACGGCGTGGCGTACGGGAAGCACACGGTCAGCGTGCCGCTCGGGCCATCGACCTCGAGCGCGAGGTGATCGAGGTGGGTCGCGGGGGCGCCCGGCCGGAACGCGTACTGGCGCGCCAGCTCGTGGGCCTCGAGGTACGTGCCCTCGAACACCGAGTAGGTCTTCGACGTCACGTCGGCGATCACCCGGAAGTCGAGCTCGCTGGTGCTGTACGGCAGCGCGACGTCGGCCTGGTACGCGCCGGCGTTGCGCGCGTCGACCTTGCCGTCGACGTTGAACCGCACCGAGGTCACGAGGTTGTTGAAGCTCGTCACTGCGCCGGCCGACAGCGCGACCACCGCGTCGAGCCCGACCGTGTCGACCGTGGCGCTGAACGTCACGGTGTCGAGCACGCTGGCGTCGGGCAGCGCCACCGATTGGAAGCCGTCGCCGGCCGAGACCGCCACGCAGCCGTCGGCGGTCAGGGCGTCGGTGATCGCCGGCGCGGTGGCCGGCGCGCCCGGGTCGCCGCCACCCGGATCGGCCGCCGCCGCCGGATCATCGGCTCCCGCTGCCGGATCATCGGCTGGCGTTGCATCCACGCTACACCCGGGCGCCCACGCCGCGATCACGGCGCACGCCAGGACGCTCGATGCGCGCCGCGATATGCGCCACTTCACGAAACGATCTTTGGTCATCATCATCTCGGCCTCTCGAGCAACGCCTCGAGCAAGATCCGATGCAGGCCGGTGGTCATGTTCGCTGCACCCCGAGCTGCGAAACTTGCCGAGCCTGGTCGCGGGCCTGCGCGCGAGTCTCCTCCTGGACCTGCGCGAGCCTCCTCGTGACCCTACGCGAGAGCCTGCATGCGAGACAGATCCGCCTTCGGGTCCGCCCGTGCCGGCTCCCCGGGTGCCCGGCGTCAGCGCGCCGAACGCGCGGCGATGGTCGCCGCGTGCACCGCGAGCGCGTCGTCGACGAACCGGACCGCGGCAGCGACCGCGGCCGGGGGCGCCGCGCCGGCATGCGCGGTGATCGCCGCGGCGATCGCCCCGCCGTCGATCGTCAGGCCCTCGACGACGACGCGCATCGCGTGGCCCGCACCGCCGGCGAGCGCGAACAGCTCGCCGAGCACCGGGGCCTCGGCCTGCCAGCCGCCGAGCCCGCGCTCGAGCTCCTGCGGCAGCCCGGCGAGCAAGCTCGCGACCAGGCCGGGCGCGCGGATCGCCGCCGACAGCGCGACCTGGCAGCCGGTCGGGTTGCGCTTGCCGGGCATCGCCGACGATCCACCGCGGCCGGCGATCGCGGGCTCGGCGACCTCGGCGAGCTCGCGCTGCATGAGCAACGCGACGTCGCGCGCGAGCTTGCCCAGCGCGCCGATCGCGATCCCGAGCGCGGCGCCGAGCCCGGCGAGCGCATCGCGCCGGCTGTGCCACGCCGGGGCGCACACCAGCCCGAGCCGCGCGGCCAGGCTCGCGCGCACCGCGGGGCCGGCCGCGCCGAGCGCCGCCAGCGAGCCCACCGCGCCGCCGAACTGCAGCCGGCGCGCCGCCGCGCGCTCGCGATCGATCCGGCCGTGCGCGGCGTCGATCGCGAGCAGCCAGTTGGCCGCGCGCATCCCGAACGTGATCGGCTCGGCCGGCTGCAGCAGCGTCCGGCCGAGCGCCGGGGTCGCCGCGTGCGCGCGCGCGATCGCCGCCAGCGCGTCGCCGATCGCATCGAGCTCGCGATCGATCAGCGGCAGCGCCTCGGCGATCTGCAGCGCCAGCGCGGTGTCGGCGACGTCCTGGCTGGTCGCGCCGTGGTGGACCGCCGCGGCGTGGCCGGCCGGCACCGCGGCCCGCAGCCGCGCCACCAGCGGGATCGCCAGCGTGCCGGCGTGCGCCGCGAGCTCGGCCAGCCCCGACGCGTCGAACCCGTCGCAGGCCTGCGCGATCGCCGCCGCCGCCGCCACCGCGATCACGCCGTGCTCGGCGAGCGCCGCCCCGAGCGCTCGCTCGAACGCCAGCGCGCCGCGCACCAGCGCATCGTCGTCGAAGCAGGCGAGCACCTCGGGCGTCGAGGCCATGCGCGCGGTGATCGAGGCCGGCATCGCGCGCACCATCATCCGTCGATTCGTAGCTCGCGACACTGTTTGCGGCGCGTTTTCACAATGCTCCGCCAGACGTGGGCGCGGCGGTCGCGGCGACCAGCCCTTCCCTGACCCGCAACGCTGATGGTCCACCACCGCGACCGTCGACGAAGGTATGGATCGGCGCTACGCTGAGTCCATGAGTGCCGCAACCGCTTTTGCGCTCCGCGAAGAAATCGACGGACAGAGGTCCGGCTACTGGCTCGATCCTGGGCGCCAGCCACCGCTCGCACAGCCGACGCACCGCCCAACCGGTGCGATCCTTCTTCGCATCGGCGAAGCCAACCCCCACGAGTTCGTGTGCCTCGATCTCGTGCTCGTCGAATCCACCAGCGGGTTCGTATGGCTACCCCTCTCGGAAGCTGGTCGCTATACTTACGCGCACTCGCTCGGGCTGCTCCAGCATGAACCGTGGCGACTTGCAATCTGGGAGGGCGCTGGCGCGTGCGTTTACGAGGCAGCATACGCAGAGTCGTTGTTGCCGGACGAGATCGCGACGGTCTACGGCCCTGAAGCACAGGGCCGCGCTCGTCCTGATCGTCCCGCAGTCCAGCTTCGGCTCCGACGCCTTGCCCCGTGAAGACCTGGCGCGAGGCGTTCGACGCCACGTGGATCGGGAACGACGAGTCCGTCGCGGCGCTCGACAACTGGGTACGCGGAACGCTCGCCGCTCACCGTGGCCTCGATGACATTCACGCGATCGAGAGCGTCGCTCCATGGTCCGTTCAGACGCTCGCCCGGAGCATCGGGGCCTTCGGCGATGCGCAACAATGGCTCTGGTGCGTCACGGCGGTCGCATTGATCCAGGAGTTGATCTTCTGCGCGGAGGATGGTGGCCTCGATCCTGCTGGCATCGCGACGGACTCTGACCTCGCACGCGTCGTCGATACTTTGCGCGCGATCCGCAACGCGGTGGTCCATCCCGCGTTTCAGCTCGGGAAAGGCGGAAAGGAGGCGCCGATGGTCCGACTGACCAAGCTGCTCGAAGCCGACGATGATCCTGAGGTGACCGAGCTCGCCTTGAATCTTCCGGAGGCGTGGTCGTATCTCGGCGAACGCCCGACCGCGACGTACGCACTGCGCAAGCTCGACTCTGCCGGCCGGTTGTTCATCGAGCGCAAGCGGCTCCTGAACCGGCGGTGACCCATCGTGCAACGCACCGTGAAGGACGAGGCCCCGATCTACCCGTTTTGAACCGGCGAACGGTTTGTTCCCGGGCCGGGCGGGGCGCGCACGGCGTATCGTTCGCGCATGGCGAACCTGTTTCGCGCCGATCACATCGGCAGCCTGCTCCGCCCCGCCGAGCTCGTCACCTCCCACCGCGCCGGCGCGCCAGCCGACGTCCTCCGCACGCTCGAGGATCGCGAGATCCTGCGGGTGATAAGCCGCCAGCGCGCGCTCGGGCTCGACGTTATCACCGACGGCGAGCTCCGCCGCACGCACTTCATGAGCGACCTGACCGACGCGGTCGACGGGTTCGACACCAACGACGCGGTCGCGCGGTCGTGGAGCACCCTCGACGACGCCGGCGCCGCCAAGGTCAGCAGCATCACCGGCATCGTGACCGGCAAGCTCGCGCAGCGCCGCGCGCTCACCGCCGCCGAGCTGCCGTTCCTGCGCAGCCACGCCATCGCCCCGCTCAAGATCACGTTGCCGAGCGCGACCCAGTTCCCGGCGATCGCGTGGAAACGCGGCGTCAGCGATCCGGTCTACCCGACGCCATCGGATCTGCTGTGGGCCATCGTCGAGATCATCCGGGCCGAGATGGCCGCGCTGGCCGGCGCCGGCGTGCCGTATCTCCAGATCGACGCCCCGCGCTACAGCTACTACATCGATCCGAAGTGGCGCGCCTGGCTGACCACCGAGCTCGGCGTCGACCCCGACGCGGCGCTCGCCGAGGCGATCCGCGCCGACAACGCCTGCTTCGACGCCGCGCGCCGGCCGGGCGTCACCGTGGCGATCCACCTGTGCCGCGGCAACAACCGCGGCCACTGGTACGCCGAGGGCGGCTACGACGCGATCGCCGAGCAGCTGTTCGCCGAGCTCCGCGTCGACCGGTTCCTGCTCGAGTACGACGACGCGCGGTCCGGCAGCTTCGAGCCGCTGCGGTTCGTGCCGCGCGGCAAGCTCGTCGTGCTCGGCCTGGTCAGCAGCAAGCTCGCCGCGCTCGAGCCGGTCGATGCGCTGCGCCGCCGGATCGACGACGCCGCACGCGTGGTCCCGCTCGACGAGCTCGCGCTCAGCCCGCAGTGCGGCTTCGCATCGACGATGGAGGGCAACCTCGTCACCGAGGCCGATCAGTGGGCCAAGCTCGCGCGCGTGGTCGAGACCGCGCGCGCCGTGTGGGGCGGCTAGGCGAGCGCCGCCGGCACGACCTTGCCCATCGCGATCGACGAATCGATCGTCGCGGCATCGACGCCGACCGCCGCGAGCATGGTCTTGCCGAACGACACCAGCGAGTCACCCGCGGCGACGTCGCCGCCGGCGCCCGGCGCGCCGGTCGTCGAGTTGAACGCCACCGCGCCGTAGTCGCCCGCGAGCGGGGCCACGCCGCCGATGATGCCGCCCTTGAACGGCTTGCCGATCGCGATCGACACCTGGTGGTTCGGGTTGTGCTGCCGGCCGTCGGTGTTGCCCGGCCCGACGGTCCGGCCGAACACGTTGAGCGACATGAACGTCACCTGATCCTGTAGCCCGGCCGCCGCGAGCTGGCTCATCAGCGAGCCGATCGCCGCCACGCCGGTCACGTGCTGCGCGGCCTCGCCGGCGAGCAAGGCATCGGTGTGGTTGTCGCCGCCGAACGGGATGTGGATCGTCAGCACGGGCGTGACGTTCATCTGGATCAGCGTGACCGCCGCGGTGATCTGCGACGCCACGCTGTTGTCCTTGATCGACGACAGCGAGCTCAGCAGGTCCTGCCGGATGTTGCGGACCTCGGACTGCGAGTTGATCAGCGAGTCGAGGTACGCCTTCTGCGCCGCGTTCGCGCCGCCGCGGTACAGGTCCGACAGCTGGCTGAGCGTCTGATCGCGCAGCTGCTGGAGGTTTGCCAGCCCACCGCTCGGGCTGGTCAGCGTGTCCTTGAGCGCGAGCGGCGGGACGATCGGCAGCGCCTGGCCCGCGAAGCTCAGGCCCTCGCTGGGCGACGTCGCCCCGAGCGCGAGCGGCTGGGTCTGCACCGTGCCGAGGCACGGCGCGAGCTGCTTGGCGAGCAGCGACGGCAGCATCTCGTTGGCGGCGGTCGAGCCCATGAGCTTCAACACGTCGGGCTCCTTGGGGTGCACCGGCGTGTTGGTCATCAGGTGCCAGAACGTCGTCCGATCGAGCACGTTCTGCGGCAGCTGGGCCCACGGCAGCGCGGCCGCGGTCGACGTGCCGCCGAGCTTCATCGGCGTCCTGGCCATCGACGGGTCCAGGCTGTGCGTGATGTTCGCGTCATCGTACATGCCGGGCACGTTGGCGTTGATCGGGTCACCGCTGCCCGAGGTCGCGAGCACGATGAACTGGGCCTTCGACTTGTCGGGACACACCGGCGCCGGGGTGTCGGCGAACGCGTTGCGGCCCTTGAGCAGGACGGCGGCGGGGATGCCGGTGGCGAGCGCGCGCAGGCCAACGTAGCCGGCGCCAAACAGGGTGGACATCAGGACACTGCGACGAGAGAACTTCATGGTGGCGCTCCTTACATCCCGATGCCGATAAACGACGGTGACAGACACGCGGCGACGAACGTCGACGCCAGCGCGTCCTTGGACGTGGCGCCGGCTTGCACGCTGGCGTCGAAGTGCGAACGCAGGATCGTGGTGGCCTGGGCCGCGCGCGGATCCGACGGCGGCATCGCCATCAACAGCGCCACGAAGTCGGCGATCGCGGCGTCGGGCTGCGCGCTCGACCACTGCTTGGAGCCCGGCTGCTGCGCGCTCGGCTTGGTGTCGATCACCATCGCCGAGACCTGGGCGCACACGTTCTCCAGCCCGGCGCGGTAGAACAGCGTCGGCTGGTTGGGTAGCACCGGGATCGTCGCGCCGCGGCCGTAGCCGTCCGACGGCATGCCGCTGATGATCTGCGCGAGCGAGCTCACCGCGCGGCCCTGCATCGTCGAGTCGAGCTGGCAGATGTCGACGAACCCGAGCCGGTTATTGAGCGCGGCGCACAGGTGGTCGCGGCGGCTGACCGCGATCACCTCGCCGTTGGTCTTGGTGGTCGCGGTCTCCGACACGTTGGTCGTGAGCGGCGAGGCGAGCAGCTCGTGGACCAGCGAGCTCCACGTCCCGCCTGCCTTGTTGAACACGTCGAGGATGCGCAGGAACTCGGGGTCGATCGGGTTACACGGCGCCGAGTTGACGTAGTAGCAGAGCTTCTGGGCCCAGGCCTGGCCGACCAGCGGGTGGGTCGCGAGCAGCTGGGCGAAGCTGTCGATCGTCGTCATCGGCGCGATCACGTCCTGGAACGCGAACAGCCCGGGCTGCTTGACCAGCGTCTGATCGGTCTGCGGGTAGTAGAACCACGAGTACGTGCTCGACAGGATCGAGCGCGTCGGATCGAGCTGCTGGTGGCAGCCGAAGCACGCGGTGCCGGGCGCGGCGTGGACCGCGTCGAGCCCCGGCGTGGTCTGCGGCGCCGTGGTGTCCTGGCCGTCGACCGCGGTGCCGGTCGCGACGATCAGCGACTGGTTCGCCGTGACCCGCATCTGGTTGCTCGCGTTGGTCGGCCAGTTCGCGAAGAACGCCGGGGTCGAGAAGAACCCGACGTGCGGCGTGTCGAGCACCAGCTCGGTCGCGGTGCGCAGCGACGGCAGGTCGTAGAACGTGGTGCGCGCCTCGCCGGCCTTGGGCGACCGCACGGTCACCATCTTCCAGGCGGTGAAGTCGGTCGGGTCGATCTGGCCGGTGACCACCGAGCCGGACCGGTTGCCGCAGTTGCCCGACGGCCCGGGGTGATTGGGGATCTCGCCGTAGAGCAGCGCGTGGAGCGCCTGGGCGTTGACCTTGAACGCGATCGGATCGAGGTTGCTGCAGGTCGGATCGGGATAGGTCAGCCCGGCGACGTCGGGGCTGTACCAGTGCATGTAGTTGGCGCTCTTGGGGTTGATCGAATCGGCGAACGCGATCGGCCCGGCCGCGGTCTCCATCGTGATCATCATCGACGGGTTCGCCTTCGCGAACGTGTCGGTGACCGCGGCGGTGTCGTTGACCGGCCGGGTGTCCATGAACGCGTAGAGCTCCATCAGCGCCGGCGTCATCATGAACTGGTGGGTCGTGAACGCCGCGTTCAGCGGCTGGCCGGCCGCGGTCAGCTCGAGCACGGTGCGCGCGAAGCTCTCGCGCGCGTTCTGCACCAGCAGCGGGACGCCCTTGCCGACCCCGAGTCCGTTGGTGGGCACGAGATCGACGAAGTCGGCCTCGCTGATCTGGGTCTGCTGGAACGCGAGCTCGAAGAACACCATCATCTTCTGCTGGTATTCGGGGAGCTGCATCCAGCCGTCGATCAGCGTGCCGATCGCCGTGGGGTCCGCCGTGACCTGGGCGATCTCGTCGTCGGTCGGCGCCTGCCCGACGAGGATGTTCTTTACTTTGGCGACGTAGACCGACGGTGGATCGGGGGCGAACGTGTCGGCGGGAGCCCCGTCGTCGTCCGCCTTGTCGTTTCCGCATCCGGCCAGCGCCGCGACCGTCATGAACGCGACACCGGTCGCGGCGCGGACGAATAAGCTAGGCTTCATGGCAAGCGCTTAGAGCAAGCGGCTTGCCACGACGCATCTCCCTGAGATCGCGATGGAATCGAGTCACTCCGCCCCACCTTGGAGATCGCTTGTCGGCTGGCCCCCACAGCAACTGCCGGGTCCTCCCGACAGCGCCCGATGCGACCCACCGGTCGCTGGATGTCGATCGCGCGCGCGGTCAGATCGCGATCAGCGACCGCGATCACGCCTCGCGTGACGTGACGCACCTCGCTCGCAAGGCGAGCGGCCGGAGATCCCATGCCGTGGCCGGGCGCTGCCCATGGTAGTTTCGCGACCATGCGAGCCGTGAGCATCGTCGTCGGATGTGCGATCGCCGTCGGATGCGGCGGCGGCAGCAACAGCGGTGGTGATGACAGCCTGCCGCCCACCGGAGACGCCGCCGGGCGCGACGCCGCGGACCCGAACGCGAAGAGCATCAAGGTCACGCTCAACAACGCACCGAGCGACGGCCCGGCGTTCACGTTCGTCGCGGCCTACCAGGACGGCGACGGCGCATGGCAGCCGGCGCTGGCGCGCACCGGCGACGCGTATACGTTCGCCGTGAACTCGCCGACCTGGGGGTTCGCGTACACCTGCGAGGTCAACGTCCGGGTCGGCACCGCCGTGACCGACCTCCGCGACATCGTCGAGTTTCACTTCGCGACCGCGGAGCGCACGGCGCTGACCCAGGACATCCTGACCCGGTGCACCGATCGAATCAGCTACGTCGAGCTATCGGGCACCATCTCGAACCGCTCGAACACCGGGACCTATCGCGTCGCCTTCAACGGCAACTCGGTGTTCATCGACAAGACCGCCGGTACCTACGACATGCTGGTCCAGCCGGGGACCCACGACCTGCTGGTGCTCCACGGCACCGACCGCAACACGCCCGGCGACTTCCTGGTCGACGGCGCGGTCGTGCAGCGCAACGTGGCGATCACCGCGGCGACGGTGCACAACGCGGCCGGTAACACCACGTCGTCGACCCCGTCGCTGGCGGTCTCGGTGTCCGGCGCCGGAGCGTCGACCAGCAACGAGACCACGACCAACCTGTTCACCGCCAACGGCACCGTGGTGTCGCTGGCCCAGCTCAGCAAGACCCCGCTCGCCTCGACCGGGCTCCCGAACTCGCAAGCCGCGGCCGGCGATCTCTACGACCAGCATGTCACGGTCGAGATCGTCAAGAACCAGGCTGTGACCGCCACCAGCGCGAGCGCGACCGCGGCGGCGTTGACGGTCCCTGCCCCGGCGGCGCTCGGCGCGACCACGACGACGAGCGCGGCGACCATGCCGTATCCGATCTTCACGTCGACCTGGCCCGGCTACGCCAGCGCGATCGGTTACACGTGGTCCCTGGCGCAGACCCCGCCGGCGGCGGGATGCGGGACTTCTCCGGTCTGCACCATCACGTGGACCGCCTCGGTCTCGCCCGGCGCCGCCAAGGCAACGCCCTCGTACACGATGCCGGATCTGTCCCAGCTACCGGGCTGGAGCACCGCGCTCCAGTTCGTCGCGGGCACGATGGCGACCGGCGACGTCACCGCGATGACGTCGAGCGCGGGCGCGATGGACTTCCCGCCCGGGCCGCCGGCCGCCGGGACCAAGCGCGTGTTCGCGCACTCGACCTTCACCGCCACGCCTTGACCGGCGCGGTCGGTCTCCGATCCTCGGTGTCGGGATCACCGAGGGTCCGCGCCCTGGTGGCGGCGGCGGCGCTCGCGGCGCTGCTCGCGGTGCTCGCCATCCTCGAGGAGCGCGAGTTGATCCCGTCGGCGCTCGGCGCCGCGCACCGCGCGATCTACGCGATCGTCGTCGGCGCGGCCGTGGTCGCGGCGTGCGCGCCTGCCGCGTGGCGCCGGCTGGTGCTGATCGCAGCCACGGTCGTGGCCACCCCGTTCGCCCTGGGCTGGTGGTCGCTCGCGCTCGCCGGGTATATCGCCGCCGTCATCGCGCTCGTCCGGGCCCCGCTCTCGGTCGCGAGCAAGCTCGCGATCACGCTCGCGCTCTGGCTCACCGTGCCGGTGCTCCGGATGTTCGTGCTCGATGCCGACGCCCAGGCGGACACGATCGTGCTCGCGATGATCTGGGTGGGCCAGCTGTACTCGACGTTCTACGTGATCATCGAGCGCGAGCGCGAGCCACCGGAGCGCCGGCCCGGCGTGGTGTCCGACGTGTTCTACCTCGCCGCGCTGCCGCGGATCGCGGTGCCGTACTTTCAGCCGATCTCGCCGAGCCTGATCGCCGCCCGCGAGCGCCCGCGGATGCCGTGGCGCGTGATCGCGCGCGGCGCCGGGCTCGGCGCGTGGGGCGTGGTCTCGGCGATCGCCGCGTGGCGGCTGGTCCAGACCGTCCGGACCATCCGGCAGCCGACCGTGCACGCGATCGCGCACCACCGCCTCGTGTTCGAGCTGCTGCGGTTCGTCGCCGGGTACGCCCACCTCACGTACACGATCTTCCTCGCGGTCGCGGTCTACCGCCTGCTGGGGTTCGAGCTGCCGTCGGGCTACCGCCGGCCGTTCCTGTCGCAGTCGTTCGGCGAGTTCTTCCGGAGCTTCAACCACTACGTGCGCGACGCGGTGCTGTCGTTGTTCTATTTTCCGATCCTCGGCCACCTTCGCCATCACGCGCGGCCTCGGCTCGCGACGATCGGAGCCGCCTACGCGTCGATCGTGATCGGCTCGTTCTTGCTCCACGATCTGCTCGTGCCGTTCGCGATCTCGGTCGAGCCCGTGGGGACGTTCGCGTTCTTTCTCGACCCGGTGCGGGTCGCGAGCATGGTCGCGATGTGGACGCTCATCATCGTCCCCAACGCGGGGATCGCCCCGCGCCGGCGCGCTCCCCGGTCGCGGCTCCGGATCGTGGCCTCCGTGATCGTGTTCAACCTCCTGTACTTCGCGCTGTGGCTCGCGCTGCGCGAAGGCCGCGGCTGGTTTCACACGAGCTGAGCCCAGCGGGCGAGCACGTCGGCGGTGGCGGCGACCCGCGGCGCGGCGGCGAGGATCGCGGCCTCGCGCTCCGCCAGCGCGCAGATCGCGGCCGGCGCCGGCCCCGGCAGCAGCTCGGCGAGCCGGGCGAGCTCGGCGGCGAACCCGTCGAGCTCGGCGTCCGATGCGCCGCACGCGATCGGTCCGACGATCAGCGCCGGAACCCCGGCGTCGGCCGGCAGGATCGCCGCGATCGCGAGCGCGGTCACCGGCCGGCGGGTCGCGAGCGCGATCGGGCGCGCGCACGGGTCGATCGCGCCATCGCTCGCCCACGGCCAGCCGTCGATGATCGCGAGGCCGCCCTCGAGATCGTACGCCGCGAACCGGCGATGCGCCGGCGCGATCAGCTGCGGGAACGCGCCGGTCCACCGCGCGGCCTCGCGCG
>DATBBB010000601.1:0-2728 GCA_036271215.1 Kofleriaceae bacterium
CGGCGCCAAGCTGTTCACGCGCACGCCGGACGGCCTGGCGCTGACCACGGCCGGCGAGGCGATGCGCACCGCGAGCGAGGAGATGGAGCAGGCGGTGCTGCGCGGCGAGCAACAGGCGCTCGGCGCGGACCGCAACCTGGCCGGCCTGGTGCGCATCGCGGCCACCGAGATGCTCGGGGAGGTCGTCGTACTCCCGGCGCTGCGCGCGCTCCGCGCGACGCATCCGCAGATCCGCGTCGACCTGGTCGTCGGGACGGCGCGGGTCGACGTCGCGCGGCGCGAGGCCGACGTGGCGCTGCGCTACGTGCGGCCGGAGGGCGCGGATCTGATGGGCCGGCGCGCCGGCAGCGTGGCGTTCGGTGCGTACGCGACGCAAGCCTACCTCGTGAAGCGCGGGCGCCCGGTGCGCGGCGCGGGGCTCGCCGGCCACGACGTGGTCGTGTACGACGTCGGTATCCGCAACTGGCGCAGCGGCGATCTCGCCGGCGAGTCGCTGCACAATGCCCGCGTGGTGCTCCGGACGAACAGCACGCGGATGCTGGTGCAGGCGGTGCGCGAGGGACTCGGGATCGGTGCGCTGCCATGCTGCCTGGCCGCTCCCGATCCCACGCTCGAGCGCGTCCCGCGCGGCGCGCCGCTCGAGCTCGATGGCGTGTGGCTGGTCATGCACCGCGATGTCCAGCGGACGGCACGGGTGCGCGTGGTCATCGCTGCGCTCGAGGCGCGGCTGACACAGCTGGGGCGCGCGCTCGTCGAGGGCTGACCTGGCGCGCGGCGACCGCCGGGCTCACCCGCGCGGTGAATCGCCGGCGGCTGGCCCACATCGCGAGCACGAACACCGGCCCGAACAGCGTGAGCTCGAGCGCGAACAGCACCACCCACCGGAGCCAGCCGCCCCAGATCTCCGCGAGCGAGTAGTACGACAGCGCGTCGAACCCGAGCTTGTAGCGGTGATCGATCAGCGGCCACCACAGCTCCACGCCCTGGGTCTCCGTGATCACGTAGTCGAGCAGCGGATGCGACAGCACGGGGAGCACGCAGGCCGCCACGCCGCGCCAGCCGCGGAGGCCCAGCGCCCAGCTCGCCGCCGCGCCGACGAGCAGCGCGAACGCGACCGAGTGCGTGAAGCCGTGATGCCAGCCCCAGCGCATGATCTCCAGCGAGCCGAGGACGAAGTCGACGTCGGGGCACACCGCGAGCAGCGAGCCGGCGATCAGGGCGCGGCGCCGCCCGGCCGGCGTCCGCTCCGGCTACCGTCACCGCGACGCTCATTCCGACGAAGGCGTGGGCCAGGGGCAACGACATGTGCGATCTAGCGTTCCGACCTGTACAGGAGAATCATGGCTCGGAGCACGTCGACGGCGAGGGCGTGCAGACCCTTGGGATCGAAGCGACGTCCGGAGAACGGGCGGGCGGGGGGCAGTCCCTTGGGGGCGAGGTGCCGCTCGGCGAGCGAGCGGGGAGGGGACCCCGGTGGGGTTGCCGGCGGGCAGGGCCAGCCCCGTGGGATCGCGGCGATGTGCCGTGCGAGAGCAGCATGCGATGGTCGCGGCACCAGCTCAGCATGCTCGGGTCTCGAGGAAACGCACGCTGTGCCCGGGATATTCGCGGCCGGGCCGGCCACCGGGCGATGCCGCACGGTCGCGACGCACGGCGGCCGCAAACTCGCCATGCGTGGGCCGAATCACCTGGTCGTACGCGGGGTTTCGTGGAAAGCCTGATCGTGCGATCCCCACTTCACGCCACGCTCGCCGCGCATCGCGATCAGGTCATGAGCACCTGGGTGTCGCTGGTCCAGGGGACGATCGCACCGGAGTCGATGCCGGCCATGGAGCTCATCGACCACGTCCCGAAGTTCCTCGACGAGGTGATCGCGGATCTCCGGGCCGCCGCCGGGGAGCCGGTCGCCGAGGGCTCGGCGCCCGGTGAGACCGCGCGCGGTCACGGCGAGCAGCGGCTGCGGCTCGGGTTCAGCCTCGACGCGGTGGTCCGCGAGTACGGCGCGCTGCGCGACGCGATCATCGCGACGGTGCTCGCCGCCAAGGCGGCACCGAGCTTCGACGAGCTGCAGTGCGTGTTCAGCTCGACGATCACCGGCATCGCCCGCGCGGTCTCGGAGTACTCGCGCCAGCGCGATGCCGAGCAGCAGCGGCTGCACAACGAGCACATCGCGTTCATCGCACACGAGCTGCGCAACCCGCTGGCGTCGGCCATGATGGCGCACGAGGTCCTCACCTCCCAGGGCCATATCCCGCCGGACATCCGGCCGGCGGCGGCGCTCGCCCGCGGCCTCGCGAACATGCAGGAGCTGATCGATCACGCGCTCAGCATCGCGCGGTCGGCCTCGGGCATCGAGCTGCATCGCGAGCCCGTCGAGCTGGCCCAGCTACTCGCCGAGGTCGAGCTGGTCGCCGCGGCCGAGGCCGATGACCGCGGCGTCCGGCTCCACGTGCATCGCGAACAGGACGCCACGCTCGAGGTCGATCGTCGGCTCTTGCGCTCCGCGCTCAACAACCTGGTACGCAACGCGGTCAAGTACACCGCGCGCGGGACCGACGTCGAGATCCGCAGCCGGCTCGACGGCACCCACCTCGTGATCGAGATCGAGGATGCGTGCGGCGGCCTGCCGCCCGGCAAGATCGAAGCGGCGTTCGCGCCGTTCGTCCGCCTCGACACCCGCGAGACCGGCTCCGGCCTCGGCCTGGCGATCGCCAAGCAGGCGATCGAA
>DATBBB010000602.1:0-41572 GCA_036271215.1 Kofleriaceae bacterium
GCGACGCCGGGCTCGGCGACGCCGGGCTCGCGGCGACCGCGCCGTGCACCACCGATGACAGCACCGCGGTCGAGGGCTCGACCACGCCGCGCGACACGCTGACCCTGACCGTGCTCAAGTTCGGCGAGCTGCCGGGCTGGACCGACGACAAGCTCGCCGAGGTCGTGCCGTCGTTCCTGCGGTCGTGCGATCGGCTGCGCGCGCTCGGCGACGACGCGCCGGTCGGCACCGACGGCCACGGCGGCAAGGCGCGCAACTGGCGCAAGGCCTGCGCCGCGGCGGCCAGGCTCGCGCCCGGCGACGACGCGGCCGCGCGCGCGATGTTCGAGGCCGAGTTCGTGCCGTACATCGCCGCCGGCACCGCCGGGCCGGTCGGCAAGCTCACCGGGTTCTACGTCGCCGAGCTCCACGCCTCGCACACCAAGCACGGCAAGTTCCAGACCCCGGTGCTCGGCCACCCCGACGATCTCGTGATGGTCGATCTCGGCGGGTACATCAAGGATGCCCACGGCCGCCGGATCTGGGGCCGCATGAACCATGGCGAGCTCGTGCCGTACTACACGCGCGAGGAGATCCGCAAGGGCGTGCTCGCCAGGCGCGGGCTCGAGCTGATGTACGTCGACGATCCGGTCGACCTGCTGTTCGCGCAGATCGAGGGCTCGGCCAAGGCCGTGCTCGACGACGGGACCGAGGTCTGGCTCGAGTTCGCCGGCAAGAACGGCCGCGCGTACCGCGGGGTCGGCGGCGTGCTGCGCGGCGGCGGGTTCTTGAAGCCCGGCGAGGGCACGATGCAGGGCATCCGCAAGTGGTTCCACGACAACCCCACGCGGTTCGACGAGATCGTCGACCAGGACGCGTCGTACGTGTTCTTCATGGTGTCCAAGCAGCCGGGCGCGGTCGGTTCGCAGAAGACGATCCTGACCGCGAAGCGCTCGATGGCGGTCGACCGCGCGTTCATCGCGATGTCGACCCCGGTGTGGGTCGAGGCCAACGCCCCGGTGCCGGGCAAGAAGGGCGTCACCGAGGTCTGGCACCACCTGCTGATCGCGCAGGACACCGGCGCCGGCATCATGGGCGCGGTGCGCGGCGACATCTACTGGGGCGATGACGCCGACGCCGCCGAGCTCGGCGGCCGGATGGGCGGCCCGGGCCGCTACTGGCTGCTGCTGCCCAGGGGCGTGGCGAAGTAGGCGTCGCGTCGCGTCGCGTCGCGCGGGCGATCGTCGTTGGCTACGGCAGCGCCAGATCGGCGTCGCCGCGCTTCCAGCGGTGGTCGCCGTCGGCGTCGACCAGGATCGGGCTGGCGATCGCGAACGGCGTGACCCCGGGGTGGTTCCACTTGTCCTTCTGGTAGCTGCCGGTCTGCTCGAGCGGCAGCGGCGTGTCGCCGTCGGCGGTGACCCCGATCCAGGTGTCGGCGGCGCCGACCGCGACCGCGCCGGCCCAGTGGAAGCTGCGCTGATCGGCCGGGACGTCGACGGTCTGGGCCAGCGCCGGGCCCGACGGCGTGCCGGTGGTGATCCGGATCCGCTCGACGTGGACGAACCGCGCCTGCGCCACCGTGACGTCGACCCACGCGGTGCCGCGCGCGCGGATCGCCTCGCCGGGCCCGACGGTCGGGGTGGCGCCGCGGGCCGCGGCGACCTCGACGTCGAGCCACGGGCCGCTGGTCGCGACCACCCGGCGCGCGCGGATCGCGGCGATGAACCCCGGCTGATCGAACGGCGCGACCCGCGGATCGTCGACGTAGACGTAGTTGCGGGTCGTGCCATCGAGCACCCAGTTGAGGTCGTGGGTATCGCTGTTGCCGAGCGGCGCGATCAGGTGGCCGTGGTCGATGAACGTGTAGAAGTCGCGCACGCCGTCGTCGAACCGGCGGTCACCCGGCGCGTTGAACGCGGTGTAGCCGGCGAGGACCTCCACGGCGTCGAACCCGAGCGGGAACGGCGGCGGCCACGCCACGCCGTCCCAGTGCGTGCCGTCGTACAGCGCGGTGACCCGGAACCGCGGGTGGTTGAGCTGGACGATCGGGCGACCCGGCATCGCGTGCGCGAAGTCGAACAGCTGCTGCGCGTCGCCGTGGATCACCGCCGGAGCATCGCCCGGCCCGCCGCCGTGTGGCGCCGCGCGATCGACGGTCACCGGGTAGACCCCGACGTGGAGCTGCTCCGAGGTCAGCTCGTCGGACGCGATCGAGGCCAGCGCGCCCTCGAGGTGGAGCGCGGCGAGGTCGGCCGCGAGATCGCCGTTGGCGTTGTGATCCGACAGCCCGATGACCTGGATCCCGGCGGCGGCCTGCGCGATCGCGCGCTGCGGGTTCGGCATCCGCGAGTCGTTCGAGGCGAACGCGTGGACGTGCAGATCGGCGGCGAGCACGCCGTGCGGGGTCCACGCGCGGTCGAGCGCGATCGCGAGCTCGACCCGACCGCGCCCGGCGGACAGGTCGACCTCGCCCTCGAACCGCTCGTACTCGATGCCGCGCCAGGCGACGACCTTGTAGCGGCCGTACGGGATCGCCGGCGACGGCACGCAGCGATCGGCGCCGACCGGGACGTCGGCGACGCCGTGGCCGAGGATCAGGCCGTCCCACGAGCCGACGACGTCGGCGGCGATCGCGCACGCCGCGGCACCCTGGCGGCGGCCGTAGAGGTCGAGGTTGCCCATGTGGAGCGGCGCGCCATGGCCGTCGATCAGCAGTACGCGCGCGGCGACCGGCGTGCCGCGATCGGTGACCCGGAGCGCCAGGGTCGTGGTCGACGCGCCGTGCGCGGGCAGGCGCTGGATGTAGGGCGCCTTGCGGTGCGCGATCACGTAGACCGCGAACGCCACGATCGCCGCGCCCAGCGCGCCGCCGAGCACCCGCCGGCGCCACGTCATCGCGGGGCCTGCGGGCGGGGGCCTGCGGGCGGCGCCGGCCGATCGCCGGTCATCGCAGGCGGAACTCGGCGCCCGCGGTGATCGCGAACCCGAGCTGCAGCGCGGAGCCCAGCCCCTGGTTGAAGTTGCTGAACCCGAGCGCGAGCTCGGCCTCCGCGACCACCGCGATCTCGGGCGCGACCTTGACCCGCACGCCACCGCCGCCGTGCAGCGGGATCGCCACGCCGGACACGTCGTCGCCGGAGAACCGCACCGCGCCGATCCCGATGCCGAGCCGCGCGTACGGCCGGAACTGGCCCTGCGGCGTGAACATCCGGCGGATGCTCGCCGCGACCTCGACCCCGGTGCCGTCGGTCAGGCCGTGATCGCAGACCAGCGTGTTCGAGCGATCGCGGAAGCACGCCGGGCCGCCCGAGCCGAACGTGAAGCTCGCGGTGCCGTCGAACCAGTCGCGATCCGACAGCTGATACAGGTAGTGCCCGGCGATCCGCAGGCCGCCCGGCGTCAGGTGGCCGCCGGTCGCGAGGCCGAGCTGGGCCGAGATGTCCTGATCGCCCATGTCGTCGGCGGACGGCGGCGCGGCGGCCGGGTCCGGCGCGGCCGGCGGCGAGCTCGGGCTGGTCTCGGGAGCAGGGGCCGGCGGCGCGGTGGCTGCCGGGGCCGGGGCCAGCGCCGCGGGATCGGGCGCCGACGCGATCGGGGCCGGCTGGGCGTGCGCGGTAGCCGCTGCTGCGACGACCGCGACCGCGACCGCGATCAGCCGCGACATACATTCACCTTGATTCCGCCGCCGTGTAGATCGACCGCCATGCAGCCCCAGTTGTCGCCGAGGAACGTGCAGTCGATGTCGTTGTCGCACGTGAACAGGCACACCCCGCCCTCGACGTCCGCGCAGGTCGTGTCGCTCGGGCAGTCCGTGCGATCGCTGCACGACACGGTGCAGAACCCGCCCGGGTAGTCGGCGCCGGACGACAGGCAGCGCTCGTCGCAGTCGTCGGACGTATCGCACCGCGCGCCGACCGCGCGCGACACGGCGTTGCTCTCGCACCCGGCGAGCACCGCGCCGGCGAGCACCGCGCCGGCGATCGCGATCATCGCGGTTCGCATCGCGGCGAACCTACCGCGCGCCTGCCCGGTTCGCCACTTCCGGGCGCCCCGTGGCGTGAGCCAGCGCGGCGGTGAGCGCCTCACCGACCCGCGGCGAGTGGCGGGCGGCGATGACCAGCGGGCGGAGCACCGACTCGATGTCGAACCCACCGCGCAGCGGGCCGCGCCCGGCCCAGAGCAGCTCGAGCGCGTGCTGCGCCGCGACCTCGCCGATCAGCGCGGCGAACGGCGACGTCGCGATGTGGGCGAGCCGCGCCAGGTCCGCGATCGAGCAGCCGGCCAGCCGGCCACCGCCCATGATCCAGTCGGCGAGCACCTCCCACGCGTGGACATCCACGATCGCGGCGTCCGCCGGCGCCTCGGGCAGCCGCACCACGTTGGGCGCCACCGCGCCGTGCTCGGGCGGCGTGATCACCACCAGCCGCTCGTGGCTGCGCTCGAGGATCAGCATGCGCACGAACCGCCGCTCGCGCCGCAGATCGATCCGCGCGGCGACGAACCCGTCGAGCAAGGTCACCGAATCGCCGTCGAGCATGTGGCGGCGCTGCCGGCCATCGGGCAAGCCGAGAGACAACACGTCGGCGTCGAGCTGGATCTCGGCCCGCGCGGAACGTAACGGCGCTGGATCGCGATACAGGGCAGTTCGCCCCATCGTTCGAGGATAGCGCAGCCAGGAGTCCGTATGGAATACGGCCTTGCGTCGCCTCGATCGCCTCGCGAAACGCTCGGCTATACGGACCCGGACGCGCTCGCATGCTCGCGCTAGCAGGACCGCGCGCCAGCGCAGATCACGCCGCAACACCGTGTCACTTCTTGGCCCCGGGCCTCACTTCTTGGTCCCGGGCCTCACTTCTTGGTCGGCTTGGCGGCCGCGGCGGCCGCGGCCTTGGTCTTGGCGGCGGCCTTCGCCTTGGCCTTGCGCGCCTTGTTCTGGGTCTCGTCGAGCGCGGCCGCGCGCTTCTCGGCGCTGGTCGCTTCGGCCTGCTTCTGCGACTGCAGTCGGCGAATCGCGCGCAGCCGCAAGGTCCGGTCGAGCTTGGGCTTGAACGCCGCGTGCTCCTGGACCTCGGGCGCGCTGCCCTCGCGCAGGGCCGCGTCTTCCTTGAGCAACAGCGCGCGGACCTGGTCCGGCGAGCTCAGCGAGCGCAGCTTGGCGATCGTCGCCGGGTTGCGGGTCGCGCGGGCGAGCCGGCCGAGGATCGGCAGGTGCAACCGGTCGTACTTGAGGCCGAGCAAGAAGAACAGGTAGGTCAGGTTGTTGTCCGGCGCGCCGAACATGATGCCCTCCCACGATCGGCCGACGATCATGAACGGCCGCGCGATCTTGCCCTTGTCCTTGGCGCGGGTATGCAGGAACGCGACACCGCCATCCATCGCGGTCGACGCCAGCGACTCGCGCTCGACGACCGCACCGACGAACCACGGCTTGTCCGACAGCCAGCCGTTGGTGTAGGCGCGCGCCGCCAGCTCCTCGATCACGCCGACCGGGGTCCGCGCGCGCAGGTTGGTGATGATCGCTTGATCGGGGACCAGATCCTCGAGCGGCAGCTTCATGCCGTCGGGCACATCGGCGAAGTTCTCGTCGTCGCCGACCAGCTGCTGCTCGATCCACTCATCGATCGCGCTGGACTTGAACCGCCACTGCCGGTCGACCTGCAGCGAGGGGATCTTGCCCTGCATGACGAGCTTCGACACGGTCGCCTCGTCGAGGTGTAAGTAGGTTGCCAACTCGTGCATGGTCAGCAACTGCGCGTCGGTGCCGCGATTTTTCGCCATAGTACCTAGATTCGGAACAGCTAGCGGATTCTAGGGGTTGGAGAACGCCCGCGCAAAGCGTGCACAGCGTAGAATTTGCGGGATGCAAAGTCCGCGGTGGTCACTCCGCCGAGCCCGGACACTCGTCGGCACCAAGTTCCTGTTGATCGCAGGCCTCGTGGGCTTCGTCTTGCTCACCGGGCTGGTCGAGCTGGTCGCCGGCATCCACGAAGCGATCCACCTCGGCCCGATCCTCGCGGGGGCCATGGCCGGCATCCCGGCGGTGTTCTGGCTCGGGTTCTTCTACCTGATGGACCGCCACGAGCCCGAGCCCAAGCAGCTGGTGGCCGGCGTGTGCGTGCTCGGGGCGCTGATCGCCGGGCCGCTCGCCGACTTCGTGCAATCGCAGGCCGCGCCGCAGATCGCGCTCGCGGTGCCGGGGCTGTCGCCGTTCTCGCTCGATCGCGTGCTGCGCGCGGTGCTCATCGTCGGGCTGGCGCAGGAGATGTGCAAGTACGCGGTGGTTCGCTACACCATCTACATGTCGCGGGAGTTCGACGAGCCGATGGACGGCATCGTCTACATGATGGCCTGCGGCACCGGGTTCGCGGTGTGGGTCAACTTCCACCGGCTGTCGGGCCAGAACCACCAGGTCTACCTGTCGATCGGCGCCGCGCAGGCGGTGGTGACCACCCTGGCGCACGCGTCGTTCGCGGGCTTGCTCGGCTACGTGATGGGGCGCGCCAAGTTCTCGCGGCGCGGCGCGCCGGCGCGCGGCATCCTCCTGATGCTCGGCCTGCTCGGCGCGGCGGTGCTCAACGGCCAGTTCACCATCGTCGAGAACTGGGTGCTGACCCGCGGGCTGGCCCAGCACCCGTGGTACAGCGTCGGCTACGCGGCGATCAGCGCGGCGGCGATCTTCGGGCTGATCTGGCTCGGCTCGCTGCGCCTGCTCGCGGCGTCGCCGTTCCGGCGAGTCGAGGCATGACCGACGAGCCCAAGCCGGAGGCCGCCGACGAGCCTGCAAGCAAGCCCGAGGCCGAGCCCGCCGCCGAGGCCCAGCCCGCTGCCGAGGCCAAGCCCGCTGCCGAGGCCCAGCCTGCGCCGGCGCCCGCCGCCGAGCTCGACCACGACGGCTGGCCGCTCGAGGTCCCCGACGTCACCGTGCTGCCGGCCCCGCCGCCGGTGCCCGCCGCACCATCGCAGATGCCGACCGCCGCCGCGGCCGCCTACGAGGCCGCGCGGATCGTCGGCGAGATGGTCGGCGACATCGAGTCGGTCCAGGGCGCCGCGCTGGTCGCGGCCGCGGCCGCCGGTGCCGCGATCGAGGTCGCGCGGGCCCGGGTCGCGTCGGGCGAGGCCGATCGGCCGCCCCCACCGGCGGCGTCCGCCGAGGCCAGCACCAACCCGGCGATCACCGCCCGGCTCCAGCGCGATCGGATCCTGCGCGCGCTCGCCGACGACATCGCCGCCACCGCCACGACCAGCGCCGAGGCCGCCGGCGCCGAGGCCTCGGCCGCGTCGTCCGCCGCCGCTGCCGGGCCTGCCGCCACCACCACCGTAGCCGCCGCGCCCGCCACCTCCCGGACCGGCCAGATCCCCGCCGTCCCGGCCCCGCCGCCGGGGCGCGCTGCCACCCAGCCGCCGCGCACCGACGAGCTGTCCGGGGTCGAGCCCCGGCCAGGGCCCGGGCCTGGGCCTGGGCCTGGAGATGAGGCCGGCGACGACGAGCTCGATCCGGTCGCGATCGCCGCCGCCGCGATCTCCCGGCTGCGCGCCCGGGCGCGCACCGATCTCGCCGAGCTCCGCGTCCATTACCACCGCTACGACCTGTTCGTCGTGCTCGCCGCGTTCGTGATCATCGCGATCGCCGGCCACGTCCACGACGGCCTGGTCACCCCGCCGACCGAGCCGTTCGACCCCGGCGGCGAGCACGGCCTGGCGTTCCAGCACCCGCGCGGCTGGCTGACCCAGGTCGGCGGCGCGCTGCCGTCGCCGCGGATCGCCCACGAGGTGTCGCCCGGGACGTCGCCGTCCGGACCCGGCCCCGGCACCGCCAAGCCCGACACCCTGTACCACGTCGAGCTCAGCTCGCCGATCGACCCGACCGCGCGGATCGAGGTACTGATCGACAAGAAGCCGGCGTGGAGCAACATCGTCACCGGGCTCGACCTCGATCGCCGGACCCGGTGGGGCGAGCTGTACGCGCTCGACGACAGCTCGGTGCGCTCGGTCGAGGATCACCAGTGGCTGCGCACCGCGTACCGGTTCGCCCACGCCCCCGAGAAGGGCGACGCGCCGCGGATCGACCGCGCGATCGAGTACGCCACGATCGACCGCGAGCAGATCTACGTGCTGACGTTCTTCGGTAGCTCCGCCGAGATCGAGCGGATCGAGGACGTCGTCGTCCCGACCCTCAAGGTCGCGACCCAGACCGGCCTGCCGCTGGTGCCGCAGACCGGCCACCTGTCGGCGCGCAAGTACCCCAACGCGGTGTCGCGCGCGTTCGAATCGACCGTGATGGTCGTGGTCGCCGACGTGATCGACGGCCGGCTCCACGCGCGCGGCGGCGGGTCCGGCGTGATCGTCGGCAAGGACGGCTCGGTCCTCACCAACTTCCACGTGATCCACGACCAGCACGGCCGGCTCCACGACGTGTTCGTGATCGGCCGGTTCAGCGAGCAGGACAAGGCGCCCCAGCTGTTCTGCGCCGGCAAGCCGAGCCGCGGCAAGCTGCAGCGCGAGCTCGACCTGGCGCTGATCAAGTGCGACCTCGACCTCGACGGTCGCGGCTGGACCCCGACCAGCCCGGCCGGCGGCGGCGCGGCGTGGCCGACCCTGGCGCTCGCCAAGGCAGCCGAGGTCAAGATGGGCCAGCGGATCTGGGTGCTCGGCTACCCCGATGTCGGCGGCGGCGGGCTGACCCTCAGCGAGGGCGAGGTCGAGGGCTGGAGCGGGATCGACGGCGCGGCCGGCAAGGACTTCCTCAAGACCGACGCCGCGATCCGCCACGGCAACTCGGGCGGCCCGGTGGTCGACGACGCCGGCCGGCTGGTCGGCATCGCCTCCGCGGTGCGGGTCAAGCAGAACGCCGCCGGCGAGATCACCGAGGTCGTCCAGGCCGGTGGCCGGGTCCGGCCGATCGCCGCCGCGAGCGACCTGCTGGGGATCGCGACCGCGGGCTGGACCCCGCGCGAAGGCCACACCGACGTCGAGCTCGAGCCATCGGCGGTCGAGGCCCCGGCCGAGGGCGTGCAGATCCAGAGCCGCGTGCTCGACGCCGCCAACGAGGCCCCGGTGCGCGACGCCCTGGTCATGGTGCTGCGCTCCGGGGTCAACGCCAGCACGGTCGACGTCAACCGGCTCGACGATCAGGTCCTGGCCTACGGCCGGTCCAACGCGCAGGGCGAGGTCTCGCTCAAGCAGCCGGTCCCGGTGCCCGGCACCTACACCCTGATGGTCGTCGCCCGCGGCTACGAGCCGATGGTCGGCGAGAACGAGCTGGTGCTTTCGGCGTCGACCCCCGAGGTGTTCGACCGGGGCAAGCTGCTGCTGCGCGCCCGCTGACCGGGGGCCCTGACCACCACAAAGGGTTCGCGTACTTGCCGGCGATCAATGCCCTATGGTAGGGCTCGTTTGCACGATGCCTTCGCTCGACCGAGCCGCGATCGATCCAGATGCGGATCGCGTGGTCCGCAAGCTCACCCGGGCCGGCCACAAGGCGTACCTCGTGGGCGGCTGCGTCCGCGACCTGCTGGTCGCCAAGAAACCCAAAGACTTCGACGTCGCGACCAGCGCCACGCCCAACGAGATCAAGTCGACGTTCCGGAACTGCCGGATCATCGGCCGCCGGTTCCGGCTCGCCCACGTGTTCTTCGGCTCGAAGATCATCGAGACATCCACGTTCCGGGCCAACCCGCGCGACGAGGATGATCACGACCTGCTGATCCGCCGCGACAACGTGTTCGGCACCGAGACCGAGGACGCCCGCCGCCGCGACTTCACGATCAACGGCCTGTTCTACGACGTCGAGCGCGAGGAGGTCATCGACCACGTCGGCGGGCTCGCCGACCTCGACGCCAAGCTGGTCCGCACGATCGGCGACCCGGACATCCGGTTCCAGGAGGATCCGGTCCGGATCCTGCGCGCGATCAAGTTCGCCGCCCGGCTCGACTTCGGGTTCGAACCGGCGACCTGGAACGCGCTGCTGCGCTGGCGCGGCGAGATCAGCAAGTGCGCCCCGCCCCGGCTGCTCGAGGAGATCCACCGGCTGATGCGCGGCGGGGCCGCCCGGCGGTCGTTCGAGCTGCTGGTCGAGACCGGCGTGCTCGCCGTGCTGTCGCCGTACCTCGCCGGCCTGCTCGAGGGCGAGGGCGCGCCGGCCACCGCGCCGCCGATCGCGGGCATCGTGCCGCGCTCGACGATCGCGCAGATCGTCTACGACGAGGACGACCCGGCCGAGACCGATCCCGATGATCCGGACGAGGCCGCCGAGGCCGGTGACGAGTCCGAGGACGGCGAGGATGAGGACGGCGAGGATGAGGACGGCGAGGACGGCGAGGACGGCGAGGATGAGGACGGCGAGGAGACCGAGAACGCCGATCGCGCCGAGGCCGATTCACTCGGGGACTCGCTCGATGAGGAAGAGCGCGCCTGGCACCGGGTCTGGGCCGACGAGCCCGCGATCCGCCCGGCCGCGGCGCCGGTCCGGCTGTCGTTCGTGCCGCCCGGCCGCGAGCTGGTCCGCCGCCGGACCCTGGCGTGGGCGACCCTGCCGGGGATCGACCGCGCGGTCGCCGAGGGCCGCGACCCGTCCAACGCGGTGGCGTTCTGCGCCCTGCTCGCGCCGTTCCTGCCCGAGGAGCTCAAGGGCGGCGAGCTCAACGGCGCGGTTCAGGAGCTCGCCCACCCGCTGATCGTCCAGCTCCATGTCACCCGGCGCGACAGCGAGCGGCTGCGCTACCTGCTGATCGCCCAGCGCAAGCTGCTCGCCGCCAACAAGCGCGGCGTCCAGGCCGAGCTGCCCGGCGGCCGGGAGATGATCGAGGACGCGGTCCTGCTGTTCGAGTTGCTCGAGCGCGCGGCCGGCAGGGAGCCCGGCGCCGCCCCGGCGATCGCGCCGTCCGAGGGCCGGGACGACGACGAGGAAGATGACGATCCGGACCAGCCCCGCAAGCGCCGCCGCCGCCGCCGCGGGGGCCGCCGCCGGCGCCGCGAGCCCGGCGAGGTCTGACCACCTTGCCGCGCCCGCTGCCCGACGACCTGGTCGAAGATCTGGTCGACGCCGGATCGCGCGAGCACTACGCGGACGCCGCGCTCTATGACTACGAGTACCGGCGGCGGCGCGCCGACGTCACATTCTACCGCGAGCTCGCCCGCCGGCGGGGCGCCGGCCGGATCCTCGAGCTGGGCGCCGGCACCGGCCGGGTGACCCTCCCGCTGGCGCGCGACGGCCGCCAGGTGGTCGCGCTCGACCAGTCGGCCGCGATGCTCGGCCGGCTCCGCGACCGGGTCGCCCGGCTGCCCCCGGCGGCCGCCGCCCGGATCACCCCGGTCACCGGCGACCTGCGGACGTTCTCGGTGGGTGGGTCCGGCGGCTCGCCCGGCCGCGCCGGCCGGTTCCCGCTCGCGATCGCCGCCTTCAATGTCCTCGAGCACCTTTATACCCGCGGTGAGGTCACCGCCTGCCTGCAGCGCGTTGCGGCACACCTGGCCCCCGGCGGGGCGTTCGCGTTCGACGTCCAGCTCCCCGACCTGGCGTGGCTGATCCGCGACCCCACCCGGCGGTGGGCCCGGACCCGGTTCACCGACCCGACGACCGGCCGGGCCATGTACTACTCGACGAACCACGACTACGACCCGGTCAGTCAGATCGCCCTGATCCGGCTGTACTACGAGCTGGCCGACGACCCGCCGGCGGGCGCCAGAGCTGCCGGTAAGCGCCGTGCCGGTTTGATAGGCACTGACAGCAGTGGGCGGCTCGTCCGGGTCGTGAAGCTGTCCCAGCGAAAGTTCTTCCCGGCCGAGCTCGAGGCGCTGGTCGCCGGGGCAGGATTCCGCGTGACCGAGCGCTACGGCGATTTTTCTTTCGGACCGCTGGTCGGGTCGGCAGAGAGCCAGGTGCTGGTGTGCGAGCCCCAGCCAAAACGTCGTCGAAAACGGCCGATTTCCCGGTGATCTTCGACGAAGAATTCCCGTTTCCCGTCGAGGATTTAGATCATTTTCCGATCGTCGACGGGAAACCAGTTATCCACAGGCCATTTCCCCTCGAGGAGCCTCCAGGCCCCACCCCCCGGGACGTTCGTCGTCGGAGATCTCTTTGCTCTCCGACGACGTTTTCGCGCAAATTTGTGCGGAGTTTGTCAGACCCTTCAGATACCGTTCTTCGCACCCCACTACCCTTAGGGAGGGTTCCGAATCATGGGCGAGAAGATCGCGAAGACTGGTATCAAGCGTGACAACGACCTGATGTACTACATCAAGAGCGGCGACGTCTGGGCGACCCCCCGGAAGAAGCCAGGCCAGCCGAAGGGCAAGGCGCAGAAGGTTGCTGCTGCCGGCATCGAGATGGATTACAGCAAGTACCTCTATTACCTCGATGGTGATGGCGACGTGGCCCGCAAGGAGCGTCAGGTCGGCGGCAGCAAGCGCAAGTCGACCAAGAAGGCGGCCCCTGCCAAGAAGGCGGCCCCTGCCAAGAAGGCGGCGCCCGCCAAGAAGGCGCCTGCCAAGAAGGCGCCCGCCAAGAAGGCGCCCGCCAAGAAGGGCAAGAAGAAGTAACTCGCGGCGTTTCATCCAATAGCTTCTATTAAGGTTCGCGGCCCGACGACGCTCTGTCGCCGGGCCGTGGACGTTTCGGCCCGTCCTGTACAGCGCCCCGGCCGTGCTGGCGTTTCGGCGGTGCGGATGGCACCCGGCCGCTGGTTTTGCGGTAGCATTCTGCGCCGAGGTGGTGATGCTTCCTTCGTTTTCGCGCGCGCTGCGGCTCGCGCTGGTGTTCACGGTCAGCGTCGGCTACGTCGCGTGGCACGGACATGCCCACGCGGCCTACGCCAAGGGTGGGGGCGATGACGATGGCGGAGACGAAGAGGGCGGCGACGACGACGACGACAAGGCCAGCAAGGGCGGCGACGACGACTCCGGCGGCGACGAGGACGGCGAGAACGCCGATGACAAGGACCAGCCGCTGGTCACCGCCGGCGGCCTGTTCACGATGAACACGTACCCGGTCAGCGAGCTGCTCCGGCCGCTGACCATGACGCAGAAGATCACCCAGCTGAAGCTGTCGCTCGGCACCGACATCAGCGCCAAGGGCGCCTTCGATACCGGCGGCCTCTCGCTCGAAGTCATCCACGGCGTCACCGACAACTTCTCGATCATCGGCGGGTTCACCGACGCCTACAACTTCCGGCAGTACTCGGCCTACTTCGGGTTCGAAGGCGCGCTGGCCTACGACCTGCTCGACATCCGGGTCGCGGCCAACCTGCACCGCAACGCGCTCGCGAGCTACTCGAACTTCTGTACGCCGACCACGGCGACCGATCCGGTCAACCCGCTGGACGGGACCACCTGTGGTGCCGGAACGATGGCCTCGATCGTCAACTTACCCAACGGCACGTACACCGCCGGCGACACCAAATTCTCGATCGACCTCGGGTTCCCGCTCCGCTACGACTTCATCCCCCAGTTCGCGGTCGTCGCGCTGCAGACGTTGATCTCGATCGACTTCAACAGCGCCACCAAGGATCACGTGATCGCGTCCCCGGAGACGGTCACCGCCGGTGATGGAACCCAGACGACGATCAACAAGTTCGTGCCGGTCGGTAACGGCGCCAAGCCCGACCTGAACCCGTCGATCGGCCTCGAGGCCAACCCGATCCCCCAGCTGTCGGTCGTGATCTTCGCTCAGTTCCGGGTACCCGACTTCGATACCTCGGCCGGCGCGTTCCAGGTCCCGGTCACCGCGCGGATCGAGGCGTCGCCGAACCAGAAGTTCGACGTCGGCCTCGAGTTCACGCTGCTCAACGTCATGCCCCCCGACGGGCAGAGCCCGATCGATAACCGCTTCATCTCGCTGTTCGTTCAATCTCGCTTCGGAAAATAGCGTGAAGGTCTGCCCTCGCTGCTTCACGCGGTTCCCGGACGGGGAGCGGTTCTGCCTCCACGACTCGGCGATCCTCGTCGAGGAGGAGGACATCGCCCGGCTCGGCACGTCGATCGGTAACTACCGGCTCGACAAGATCCTCGGCCGCGGTGGGATGGGCACCGTCTACAGCGGCGAGCACATCTACATCAAGAAGGCGGTCGCGGTGAAAGTTCTTCACCCGCAGTTCGCCCGCTACCAGGAGGCGATCCACCGGTTCCTGCGCGAGGCCCGCGCGGCGACGTCGATCAACCACGCCAACATCGTCGACGTCACCGACTTCGGCATCCTCGCCGACGGCCCGGTGTACTTCGTCATGGAGTACCTCGAGGGCAAGAGCCTCGAGGACCTGATCGAAAAAGAGGGCGCGGTCGAGCTCCACCGGGCGCTCAACATCGCCAACCAGATCGCGCTCGCGCTCGAGGCCGCGCACGCCGTGGGCGTGATCCACCGCGACCTCAAGCCCGACAACATCATGTTGCTCAAGAAGCCCGGGCGCCGCGATCTCGTGCGGATGGCCCCGGACCAGTCGTGGATCACCGAGCGCGAGGAGTCGTACGACTTCGTGAAGGTCCTCGATTTCGGGATCGCCAAGGTCCTGGTCCAGGACGAGCTGCTCGCCGAGAACGTCCAGGGCGCGGTGTTTGGCACCCCGGAGTACATGTCGCCCGAGGCCGCGCGCGGTGAGGACGTCGACCACCGCGCCGACGTCTACTCGCTCGGCGTGATCCTGTTCGACATGCTGTGCGGCCGGCCGCCGTTCGAAGCGCCCCAGTCGAGCGAGGTGCTGTCGATGCACATCCACACCCAGCCGCCATCGCCGCGCGAGTTCGCGCCGCACCGCGAGATCACCGAGATGGCCGAGGCGGTGATCCTGCGCGCGATGCAGAAGGATCCGAGCCAGCGCTACCAGAACATGTCCGAGTTCCGCCGTGATATCGCGAACGCGTACGGTTCGATCAGTTACCGCCGCCACGGTGCGCCGGCGCCGGGGATGACGCCGCGCGGCGAGGAGGCGCGGACCAAGAAACGCCTCACGGAAGAGCTCGACGAGTGGATCACCCAGGACAGGTCGGGGATGTCGGTCGAGCAAGCGCGCATGCTGTCGCTGGTCGAGACCGCCGAGAAGGCGTTCCAGCCAGGTCCGCTCGGCCAGTCAGGCCAATCGGGCCAGTCGGGTCTGTCGCCGCAGGAGGCCGAGCGGCTCGCCAATGCGGTCGATCGCGCGCTCGATGATGACGAGTAGCCTCGCCTGACAGCGAGCAAGATCCGCGTCCATGAGGCCTCGTGAGGGTCATCCTCACGTGATAATGTTCGCTCGCATGTCCGCGAACCAAGCCAACACATCGGGGCAGGTAACGCTGCGGCGCGATGTGAAGTTCAACGGTGTGAAAGTGTTCTCGGCGACCATGGTCGCAGACCGCGAGCAGCTCGGCGAGAAGGTCACGGCCTGGATGGCCAACAACCCGCAGCTCAAGGTCACCGACATCGTGATCACGCAGTCCTCGGACGAGGCGTTCCACTGCATCGCGATCACCGTGTTCTTCTGGGAAGACGCGCCGTCGCGCCGGTGACCGCGTTGGCCCGGACGACCGCATCGTGACCCGCAAGCTCAACTTCTCGTCGGGGCCCGCGGCCCTGCCGGAGCCGGTGCTGCGGCGCGCCCAGGCCGCGCTATGGGATCTCGATGACTCGGGGATCGGCATCCTCGAGCACAGCCACCGCGGCGCCGCGTTCCGCAAGGTCCTCGAGCGCACCACCGCCGCGATCCGCGAGGTCGGCGGGATCGGTGACGAGTTCAAGATCCTCTACATCACCGCCGGCGCGTCGCACCACTTCACGATGGTGCCGCAGAACTTCCTCGGCGCATCCGGGACCGCGGACTTCTGCCACACCGGCGTGTGGACCGGCAAGGCGATGGCCGAGGCCCGGCGCTACGGCCAGGTCCACGAGGCCAGCTCGTCGGCGCCGGCGTTCGACGCCACGCCCACCGAGCAGCGGTACTCGGCGGCGCCGCGCTACGTCCACTACACCAGCAACGAGACGATCTACGGCACCCGGTGGGCGGCGCCGCCCGCGAACCCGCCCGCGCCGCTGGTGTGCGACGCCTCGAGCGACATCTTCAGCCGGCCGCTCGCGCTCGACGGCCACGGCCTGATCTTCGCCGGCGCCCAGAAGAACCTCGGGCCATCGGGGATCACGCTGGTGATCGCGCGCAAGGACTTCCTGGCGGCCGCCCGGCCTCAGGGCCGCGATCTGCCGCCGCTGTCCGACTACCGGACGTACGTCACCGACGGCTCGATGTACAACACGCCGAACACCTTCGGGATCTACGTGATCGGCGAGGTCGTCGCGTGGATCCGCGAGCAAGGCGGGCTCGCCGCGCTCGGCGAGCGCAACGCGCGCAAGGCCGCCGTGGTCTACGACTTCCTCGATCAGAGCCGGGTGTGGCGCGGCCACGCCCGGCCGGACAGCCGGTCGGACATGAACATCACGTTCCGCGGCGCGACTCCGGAGCTCGAGGCCACGCTCCTGGCGCGCGCGGAGGCCCGCGGGCTGAGCGGCCTGGCCGGCCATCGCTCGGTCGGCGGCATGCGCGCCAGCCTGTACAACGCGTTCCCCGAGGACGGCGTGCACCGCCTGGTCGAGCTGCTCGACGAAGTCGAACGCGAGCAGCCCTGAGTCAACGGCTCCCGGCGCCGTCAGGTCGCGCAGGCCGCGCGCACCCGTTCGGCGAGCCAGGTGTAGCGCCGCTTGGCGTCGGCGTTGCGGACCGCGAGCGACACCGCGCGCCGGCTGCCGACGATCACGACCAGCTTCTTGCCGCGGGTGACCGCGGTGTACAGCAAGCTGCGCTGCAGCATCATGTAGTGCTGGGTCACCAGCGGGATGACCACGGCGGGGTACTCCGAGCCCTGGCTCTTGTGGATGCTGACCGCGTAGGCGTGGGCGAGCTGCTCGAGCTCGGCGCGCTCGTAGCTCGCGAGCCGGCCGTCGTACTCGACCCCGAGCGTGGCCTCGCCGCCGTCGACCGCCGCGATCACCCCGATGTCGCCGTTGAACACCGACTTGTCATAGTCGTTGCGCAGCTGCATGACCTTGTCGCCGCGGCGGAACGTCCGATCGCCGCGCGTCAGCTCGGCCCCCGACTCGGCGGTCGCCGGGTTGAGCCGATCCTGCAGCGCGCGGTTGAGCGCCGTGGTGCCGAGCTCGCCGCGGTGCATCGGCGCGAGCACCTGGACCTCGGTGATCGGATCGAACCCGAACCGGCTCGGGATCCGCTCGGCGACCAGCTCGACGATCGTCGCGCGCGCGGCCTCGGGATCCTCGCGCGAGATGAAGTAGAAGTCGGTGGTCTCGCCGCCGGCGCCGCCCGGCGGATCGAGCACCGGTAGCTCGCCGTGGTTGATCGCGTGGGCCGACACCACGATCTTGCTGGCCTGGGCCTGGCGGAAGATCTCGGTCAGCCGGATCACCGTCGCGACCTCCGACGCGATCACGTCGGACAGCACCGCGCCCGCGCCGACCGACGGCAACTGGTCGATGTCGCCGACCAGGATCAGCTGCGCGGCCGGGCGAACCGCGGCGAGCAGCGACGCGAACAGCTGGGCATCGACCATCGACGCCTCGTCGATCACGATCAGATCGGCCTCGAGCTGGTTGTCGCGGTGGCGCTGGAACCCGCCGGCCTGGGGCTGGTACTCGAGCAGCCGGTGGATCGTCAGCGCCTCCATCACCGTGGCCTCGCCGAGCCGCTTGGCGGCGCGCCCGGTCGGTGCGGCGAGCGCGACCTTGCGGTGCACGAGCTTGGCGAGGTGCACGATCGCCTTGACGATCGTGGTCTTGCCGACGCCCGGGCCGCCGGTGATCACCGTGCACTTGTCGACCAGCGCGGCCTCGACCGCGCGGCGCTGCTGGCTCGCGAGGGTCACGCTGGTGACCGCCTCGAACGCATGGATCGCCGCGTGAACATCGAGCGCCAGCCCGCGCGCCGGCGTGCGGACCAGCGCCGCGAGCAGGTTCGCCGCGCTGACCTCGGCCTCGTACGCCCACGGCAGCATCGCGCACGGCCCGCGGTCGCCCAGGCTCTCGCGCACGATCAGCTGCGACTGCTCGAGCGCACCGAGCCGCGGCAGCAGCGGATCGGCCGCGACCCCGAGCAGGTTGGCCGCCGCCGCGACCAGCTCGTCGTCGGGCAGGTAGAGGTGGCCGTCCAGGGCGCTGGTCTCGAGCGCGTGGAGCAGCCCCGCCTCGAGCCGCTCCGGCGCGTCGCGCGCGATCCCGAGCTTCTCGGCGATCCCGTCGGCGGTGCGGAACCCGATGCCCCAGATCTCGTGCGCCAGCCGGTACGGATTGGCGCGCACGATGTTGATCGCATCCACGCCGTACTTCTTGACGATCCGCGCCGCGAACGCCGCCGACACGCCGTGGCCGCGCAGGAACACCATGACGTCCTGGACCTCGCGCTGGGCCGCGAACGCCTCGGCGATCCGGGCCGCGCGGCCGCTGCCGATCCCGGCGACCTCGACCAGCCGATGCGGCGCGCGATCGATGACCTCGAGGGTCTCCATCTTGAAGTGGCCGACCAGCCGGCGCGCCAGCTCGGGGCCGATGCCCGGGATGATCCCCGAGCTCAGGAACCGCTCGATGCCGATCAGGGTCTCGGGGCTCTGCAGCTGGTAGGTCTGGACCCGGAACTGGCGGCCGAACTTGCGGTCGTCGACCCAGTGGCCGCGCAGCCGCAGCGGCAGGCCCTCGCTGACCCCGACCAGCTCGCCGACCACGGTCACGAACTGGTGCGCGCCGGTCTCGAACCGCGCGACGGTGAAGCTCGAGTCGTCCTTGCCGCGGAACACGAACCGCTCGAGCGTGCCGTCGAGGGTCTCCTCGGGCGCGGTCGGTTCCTGGGGCACGGCAGGCACCCGCCCATTATGCCCGGTCGATCGCTAGGCGGGGCGCGGGCGGCTCACGCGATCAGTCGCTCGCGCCCGACGGGAAGAAGTCGATGTGCTGGTTGCCGAGCCGGGCCTCGACCGCGCCTTCGACCGCGGTCTCCGACAGCAGGTCGAACACCGCGGCGGCGCTGAACCGATCGACGCGGCTGGTCAGGTTCACCGTGAGCACGGTCCCTCGGGTGACGAAGCACCGGATCCACGCGGCCTCGAGCTCGGAGGCTTCCTCATCGACGAGCACCGCGCGGGCCGATGAGATCGCGTGCTCGAGGTTCTCCCGCGTGGCGTAGCGATACGTGCCATGAAAATGGACGACGTCATGCATGCCTGCGGTTGTAGCCCTCGCCGGTAACCACCGCGTGCCACGCGTGTGACGGCGTGTGACGATGCGATCAGCGCTGCACGGCGGGCATCTCGGGATGCGAGGTCTTCGCAGTCTTGGCCGCCGTGCCGTCGACGTACTCGACCGCGTCCTCGCACGACAGGCTCTCGTACGCCATCAGCGAGTCGCGGTCGCTGAACACATCCGGACACTCCGCGACGCAGCGTTGCCGATCGAGCTTGCTGTGGCCCGACTTGCACTCCGTGTAGTGATCGCACGCGCCGCTGCACGTGCCGGTCAGCCGCGGCCCGGTGATCCGCCGCACGATGCAACCGTTGACCGCGAAGCCGAGCAGACCGGCCACGCAGATCGCGGCCAGGCCACGCGTTGCGGCGCGCGTCATGTTGACTCCCCGGTCGACTCCCCGGTCGGCTCCCCGGCGGTGCCGCCGTGGCGCCCGGCTCCCGCCGCGAACCGCCGGGCACCGGCGATGCCCTCGGCGAGCGCGGCTTTACCCTGCTCGAGCTCGTAGGCCAGCGCCTTGTCGAGCGGCAGATCGTGCTGCATGTACGCGCTCATCCGATCGGCGAGCATCGCGGCCTGCGGCAGCGCGGCGAGCTGGTGCGCGAGCCGGCGGGCCTCCGCGAGCGCCTCGCCGTGCGGGACCACGCGATTGACCAGGCCGATCGCGAGCGCCTCGTCGGCGGCGACCGCGCGCCCGGTCAGGATCAGGTCCAGCGCGCGCGACAACCCGATCAGCCGCGGCAGCCGGATCGTCCCGCCGTCGATCAGCGGGACCCCGAACCGGCGGCAGAACACGCCGAGCACGGCGTCGGCCTCGGCGACCCGCAGATCGCACCACAGCGCGAGCTCGAGGCCACCGGCGACCGCATAGCCCGCGATCGCCGCGATCACGGGCTTGCTCAGCACCATGCGCGACGGCCCCATCGGACCATCGCCGTCGGGCTCGACCCGGTTGGCCCGGTTGTCGATGCCGCCCTGGCCGGCGAGCGCCTTCAGGTCGGCACCGGCACAGAACGTGCCGTGGTCGCCGTACAGCACCGCCACGCGCGCCGTGTCATCGGCGTCGAACGCGCGGAACGCGTCGGCGAGCTGCTCGGCGGTCGCGCGATCCACCGCGTTCTTGACCCCGGCGCGGTCGAGGATGACGGTGGTGATGGGCCCCTCTCGCTCGATGCGAACCACGCCGGCAGCATAGCTGAATCGGCGGCGATGCCCACGCCGGAGACGCACCGGTGCTGTAGATCTACGCCGCCACCACATCGTAGGACCGCCGATCGCTGCCGCTTCCGTCGGAAATGCCAAGCAGCTCACGGCCGGTGGAAACGTCTTCTGGGCCAATCGAGTATGATTTGCCCGGCGTGACGATTCCGGATCGCGAGCTCTCTCGCATGTTCGATCACTCGCCGATCGGCATGTACCGTTGCGATCGGGAAGGCACGCTCCGGTTCGTCAACCTCGCGCTGGTCAAGCTGCTCGGCTACGCCAGCGTCGACGAGCTGCTCGCGCAGAACCTCAGCCGCGACATCCACGTCGACGCCGAAGAGCGGATGCGGCTGATGGCGTATTACCGCCCGCTGGGCAGCGTGCACGGCGCGCGCATGCGATGGCGCACCAAGCAGGGCCGCCACATCACGGTGCAGATCTACGGCCACGTGATCGAGCTCCCCGACGGTCCGATCTTCGACATCTCGGTGCTCGACGTCAGCGAGCTCGAGAGCGCCAATGCCGAGCTGCGCAAGCAGCGCGAGGTCCTCGAGACCACCGCGGCGATGCTCGACATGGTGGTCCACCAGATGACGGCGATCTACTGGATCGTCGACCGCGATCTGCGGATCTGCCAGGCCGGTGGCGCGATCCAGAAGCTGCTCGGGTTCGCGCCCGGCAGGTTCATCGGGATGACGATCGACGAGATGCATCAGCTCGATCCGAGCACGGTCGACTCGCGGCAGATGCACCGCCGCGCGCTGGCCGGCGAGACCGTCACGTTCGCGTCGCAGCTGCGCAACCTGCACATCGTGACCACGGTGTGCCCGCACCGGAGCGGCGACGAGATCGTCGGCGCGATCGGGACCTGCGTCGACGTGACGTCGCACTACTTGCTCGAGCGCCGGATCGTCGACGCCCAGCGCGCGGAGAGCCTCGGCGTGCTGGCCGGCGGCCTGGCGCACGACTTCAATAACATGCTCGCCGCGATCCTCGGCAACGCGGACCTCGCGCTGCGCGAGCTGGCCCCGCGGGCGCCGGGCCGGGCGCCGCTCGAGAACATCCGGCAGGCGAGCCTGCGCGCCGCCGAGCTGACCGATCAGCTGCTGGCGTACGCCGGCCGCCGCGGGGTCTCGATGACGCGGGTCGCGCCGATCCCGATGATCGACGAGCTGCTGCGGATCTCGGCGGCGACGATGCCGGCCAACGTCGGGGTCCGGATCGATATCCAGCCCGAGGCGGTGATGCGCGGCGACGCGTCGCAGATCCGCCAGGTGCTGATGAACCTGATCAACAACGCGCGCGACGCGCTGGCGGCGCGCGGCGGATTGATCGAGATCACCGGCCGGCTGTGCCACCACGACGGCACCGCTCACCCGGAAGACGCGCTGACCGCGCCGTCCGGCAACTACGTCGAGCTCGAGATCGCCGACAACGGCCCCGGCATGACGCACGAGACCCGCAGCCGGATCTTCGAGCCGTTCTTCACCACCAAGCCGGCCGGCCACGGCCTCGGGCTCGCCGCGGTGCTCGGGGTCGTGCGCGCGCACGGCGGCGGCCTGCGGGTCGAGACCTCGCCCGGCAAGGGCTCGCGGTTCCACGTGCTGTGGCCGTCGACCGGCACGCCGGCCGAGCAGCCCGCGGTGTCGCCGCCGAGCAACGGCCACACCGTGCTGATCATCGATGATGAGGATCTGATCCGCGACGTGGTCGCCCGGATGATCGAGGACCTCGGCTACGCCGCGATCACCGCGACCGATGCGCCCGCCGGGCTCGCGATCGTCGATAACCTGCCGATCGACGCCGTGCTGATCGATCTGGCGACGCCGCCGGCGACCGGCGCGCACGTCGTGACCGCGCTGCGCCAGCGCCGCCCGGACCTGCCGATCATCCTGTGCTGCAGCGGCGGCCGCGATAGCCGCGCCGCCCACGACGTCGCCTACCTGCCCAAGCCGTTCCGGATCGACACGCTCGACCAGACGCTGTCGCGGCTGCTACCGCGGCCCAGCAGCTCGTAGCCCCGATTCCATCCGGGCTACGGGCTACGGGCTACGAGCTACGGCGCGTCCAGCGCGATGATCGTCGCCGCCGAGGTCGGCTCGCGGCGCAGCTCGAGCGCCGACGGGAACTGCGCGGGCTTGAGCCGGCCGAGCTCGCGCTCGCAGATCCGCGACCACGCGCTGAACCAGCCGAGCTTGGTCGAGGTCGCGAGGCAGCCCTGGTAGTAATTGATCGCCGTGGTCTCGAGCGGCTCGGCGACCTGCTCGAGCGTCTCGCAGTAGGTCTGCGACGCGTCGTCGGCGAACGGGCCGGTGCGCAGGTTCGCCGGGATCTCGGCGCGGTACAGCTGGGCCGCGGCGTTCTGCCATAGCGCGGCGATCCGGGTGGCCGCGGCGATCGCGATCGCGCCATCGCCGAGCGCGGTCAGCGGCTGGTAGGTCTCGCTCAGCTGGACCGCGAGCGCCTGCTTGCCGGTCCACCAGGCGTCGAACCGGTGGTGCGAGCGGGCGGCGATCGCCGGGCGCTGCGGGTCGAAGTCGAGGCCGGCCGGCAGCGCCTGCGCCAGGTACTGCTCGTAGCCGTGCTCGGCGCGATCGAACCGGGCGAGCGCGTAGTAGTACAGCGCGGCGCGCGGATCGTCTCCGGCGATGGCCGCGGCGGCCGGGTGCTCGTACTCGGCGATCGCATGATCGAACGCCGCGAGCGCGGCGCGGACCCCGCGCTCGTCGCGCGGCACCGCGTGCAGCTCGGTCCGGCTGTCATCGCCGCACCGGGTCGGCCGCGCCGGGGCCCGGCCGGCGTGCTCGGGGCCGGCGCGCACCACGCGCGCGCACACGCCGTCGACGGTCGCGACCGGGCAGGCCGCGCGCCACAGCACGTCGCCGAGCTTGCTGAACGCGACGACCCGGCGCGCCGCGCCGCCGGCGGTGGCGTAGCGCTGCAGGTAGGCCCGCAGCTGGTGCGCCACGCGATCGAGGCTCGCCGCGTCGGGCGTGAGCTCGGCCTGCTTCTCGTAGATCGCGATCAGCGAGAACAACGCATCGGCGGCCTCGGCGGTGCGCTGGGTGCCGTACCTGGCGACGAACGCCTCGGTGTCGGAGATCGCCTGCGGGTCATCGCCGAGCCCCTTGCGGAGCTGGACCGCGTCGGACAGCGCGTGGCCGGCGTTGGCCTCGGCGGCGTACTTGCCGGCGTAGCGCTCGAACTGCTCGGCGGCGGCGCGGTACTGCGCGGTGGTCTCGTACACGGTGCCGAGCCGGGCCAGCGCGCGCGCGGCGACCGGCGACGCCGGCATCAGCTTCTCGAGCGTCTCGTAGACCCGGATCGCGGCGCCGAGCGCCTTGCCGGCCTCGAAGCACACGCCGGCGTCGTAGAGCAGCTGGTCGCCGTCGGCCGCGCCGGGATCGGCGTTGTAGATCTCGAGGTAGCGCTCGCCGCACTGGGTGTACAGCGCGAACGAGCCGGTGCGGCGGCCCTCGGCCTCGAGCCGCTCGGCCTCGCGGCGCACCGCGGTGTGCTGCAGCCCGCGCACCGTGGTGGCGACCGCCGGGTGCGCGGTGAGGAACGCCGGCGCAAGGCCGCGCGCGAACGCGAGCAGCGCGGCGTCGCGGCCGAGCCGGTTGTCGCTGTCGAGCACGAGCTGGGCCGCGTACTCGGCGGTCTCGTGATCGGGGTGGTGCGCGACGATGTCCTCGAACATCGGGATCGCCTCGGCGAGGTGATCGTACGACCGGAGCAGGTTCGCCTTGAGGAACGCCACGCCGATCCGCTCGTCGTCCTGGCCGTCGGGGACGTGGGTCAGGTACAGGTCGTAGGCGGCGAGGATCCGCTGCTGCTGGTCCGGTAGCGGCCGCGGCGCGGGCCGCTCGGTCACCGTGGCCAGCTCCGGCGCGACCGCGGCTCCAGCCCCGGCTCCGGTCCCAGCCCCGGGATGCGCGTCCGTCGCGAGCACCTTCATCCAGGCCTGGACCGCGGCGTCGGCCGAGATCTGGACCAGCTTGGGGCTCAGCTTGCCGGCCTGGACCACGTCGGTGAACGCGGTCGCGACCGCCTCCCAGCGGTGGGGCGCGAGCCGCGGGTTGCGCTCGAGCTCGGCCCCGGCCCAGCCGAGCTCGGCGCGGAAGTACTCGGTCTCGGCGTGGTCGGTGGCGTCGGGGAACCCGGCGAGGTAGCTGCGGTACAGCCGGTCGGCGAGCGCGAAGGTCTCGAGGTTCTGGGTCTTGACCGCCTCCTGGTGAAACGTGCGCGCGAGCTGGCCCGACATCTCGGCCGCCGCCTCGCGGCACTCGGCGGCGTCGGCCGCCGGCAGCGCGTGACCGACCGAGCGATACAGCCGCACCAGATCCTCGATCTCGTGGACCTTGTCGTCGGGCTTACCGATCACCAGCGTCGCCTGCGCGATCGCGTGCTGCCACGCGCAGACCTTGGGATCGGTCGCCTGATCGTGCAGCAGCTGGCGGTACACCACGATCGCCTGGTCGTACTTGCCGTGATCGAGGTAGAGCGCGCCGAGTGCGTCGAGCAAGCGGAACGGATCCTTGCGCACGATCCGGCGGAACGCGGCCAGCGCGCGGTCGGCGCGGCCGATCTCGGCGTAGGCCCGCACCAGGTCGCCGGTGGCGGCGTGGTTCAGCGGCTGCTGCTTGGGATCGGCCGCGGTCGCCATCACGACCTGGGCGAACTGCTCGAGCGCGTCCTCGAACTTGCGCTGCGAGAACACCACCCAGCCGAGCTTGTACTGCGCGTAGCGATACGCCGCCGCGCTCGGCAGCTGGAGCACCTTGCGGTAGCGCGCCTCGGCGTCGCCGAGTTTGCCGGCCTCGAACGCGGCGTCGCCGAGCGCGACGAGGGCCTCGGCGACGAACCGCGAGCCCGGGAAGCCCTTGATCAGCTGATCGTAGGCGGCGAGCGCCTCGCCGCGGTGGCCGGCGTGGTCGAGCGTGTACGCGTAGTAGAACACCGCGGTGTCGAGGTGCGGGTAGCTCGCGAACGCCGGGTTGGCGAGCAGCGCGCGGTAGACCTCGATCACGTCGACCACGGCGGCACCGGCGGCGGCGCGATGCGCGGCGATCTCCCCGGTCAGGGTGACCTTGCGCCGGGCATCGCCCGCCGACACCGCGCCCGCCTTGGCCTGGGCGACCAGCTTGCCGAGCGCGATCTCGGCCTCGGCGCCCTGCAGCCGGTGCGTGCGCTGGGTCCGGGCCGACAGCTCGGCGAGCCGGACGTAGTAGTCCGCCTTGTCGTTGGCGTCGGTCGGGTTGGTGTCCGGCGTGTGCGCGATCAGATCGCGCAGCACCGCGGCCTGCTCGCCGTGGACCTCGCCGAGCAGGGCCTCGACCGCGAGCAGATCATCGGCGGTCGGCGGCGGCGGGGGTGCCTCGCGCCGCGGCGGTGGCTTGGCGCGGTCCGACAGCGTGACCTCGGGCCGGGCGGTGGCCTCGTGGGGGTGCCTGGCGGCCTGCGCCACACCGGCAAACCACAGCATCAAAGAAACGACGAGGATCGGGGACAGAACACACGACAGCGCAGATGATCGAGCAACCATGGCACCTTCCTGGGCGAGGCGAAGCCGGGCTGTTCGACGAGACAGGCCGAGCATGTCGCGAGTTGCGCGACGGGTTGTCACGATCCTGTGCGGGTCGGCTAAGCTGTTGCGAACCGCCCGATCCCCGGCGCCGGCAATTTGCGAAATGTGTAGCCTCGCCGCTTTGCGCCGAGACCATGGTTAAGGTGAATCCGTGACCGACACACCGATGGCCTCGATCAAAGTCTTGCTGGTCGAAGATGACGAGCGGCTCGCGCAGCTGACCGCGCGCTACCTCGAGTCGCACGGCGTGCTCGTCACGGTCGCGACCACCGGCACCGAGGGCCAGGTCGAGGCGCTGCGCCGCCAGTACGACTGCATCGTGCTCGACGTGATGCTGCCCGGCCGCGACGGCATCGAGGTCACCCGCGAGCTGCGGGCGCGGACCGATGTGCCGATCGTCATGGTCACCGCGCGCACCGAGGAGGCCGATCGCGTGCTCGGCCTCGAGGTCGGCGCCGACGACTACATGCCCAAGCCGTTCTCGCCGCGCGAGCTCCTGGCGCGGATCCGCGCCACGGTGCGCCGCGTCCGCGGCCAGGCGGGCCCGGCCCAGCAGACCGTGCAGGTCGGCGGCCTGGTGCTCGATCCCCAGAAGATGACGGTCACGCTCGACGGCCTGCCGGTCGACGTCACCGCGTACGAGTTCTCGATCCTGCGCGCGCTCGCCCAGCGCCCCGGCCGCGTGCTGTCGCGCGAGCAGCTGCTCGACCTCGCCAAGGGCTCCGCCGAGCTCAGCTTCGACCGCTCGATCGACGTCCACGTGTCGCGGCTGCGCGCCAAGCTCGGCGATGACAGCCGCAACCCGAAGATCTTGAAGACGGTCCGCGGCGCGGGGTATCTCCTGGCGGGAGGCGATATTTGACCGAACCGATTGCTCGCAGGGCCTCGAGGAAGCGCCTCGTCTACCGGGTCTATGGCTTCGCCGCTGTGCTCGCGCTCGCGATCATGGCGGCGTTGTTGATCCTGCCTCGCTACACCCGGTCGACCAAGTACCTCGAGCCGCACGCCGCGCTCGCGCAGTACCTGATCGACCGCTGGTCGGCGAAGAACGATCAGGAGCTCGACACCATCATGGCGCGGATCGAGCCCCGGATGCGCGGCAAGATCACGCTGTACAACGTCGCCGGCCGGGTGCTGCGCACCAACGTCACGCCGCCGCTCGACCCGCCGACCGAGGCCGAGAAGTCCGACCTGTCGCACGACAAGTGGTCGCTCGACGTCGGCCGGATCGTCGTGCGCAGCGACGATGGCTCGATGATCGGCGTGTACGCGCCCGACCGCCCCGGGTTCCCGTGGAGCTACGTGCTGCCGCTGGGCTCGATCATCCTCGTGCTGGTCGGCATCGCCTCGATCTGGTTCTCGCGCCGGCTCGCCCGCCCGCTCGATCAGCTCGCCAACGCGGCGCGCCGGTTCGGTAGCGGCGACACCGCCGCGCGCGCCAACCTCAACATGGTCGACGAGGTCGGCGACGTCGGCCGCGCGTTCGACGACATGGCCGATCGCACGGCGAACGTGCTGCGCTCGCAGCGCCAGCTGATGGGCGACGTGTCGCACGAGCTGCGCACCCCGCTCGCCCGGATCCGGGTCGCGCTCGAGCTCGCGATCGAGGATCCGGTGCTCGCCAAGGACACGCTGACCGACGTCGGCGCCGACCTCGACGAGATCGATCAGCTGATCCGCGACATCCTGACCACCGCGCGGCTCGACGGCGACCACGTCCAGCTGTCGCGCGAGCCGACCTCGATCAGCGAGCTCGCGGCCCGCGCGACCCGGCGGTTCTCGGCCCGCCATCCCAAGCGCAAGCTCGAGTGCGACACCGATGACGACCGCGCGATCCAGTGCGACGCGGTGCTGCTGCGCCGCGCGCTCGACAACCTGCTCGACAACGCGGCGAAGTACTCCGAGCCCGACACCGCCGTGACGTTCGCGATCCACCCCAACGAGACCAAGATCGCGTTCGAGATCGTCGACCGCGGGATCGGGATGTCCGCGACGCAGCTCGATCTGGCGTTCACGCCGTTCTGGCGCGCCGACGACAGCCGGACCCGCAAGACCGGCGGCGTGGGCCTGGGCCTCGCGCTTGCCCGCCGGATCGCCCGCGCTCACGGCGGCGACGTGACCTTGTCCTCGCAGCCTGGTAAAGGCACGACGGCGCGGCTCGAAGTTCCGCTAACCTAGCAGAATTGCTATGCAACAAACTGCAATCTGCGGGTAACGCCTGGTTCGTAGCGAGGTATCACGTTGGTCACCGTGCAGGTCAAACGCTGGATTCCAAGGGTGATCGTGTTCGCGCTTGCCGCCGGGGCAACGGTGTTCCTCGTGATCAAGCGGCCGTGGGCCAAGTCCGAGGATCCGATCACGTTCTCCACGGTGCAGGTCACCAAGGGCACGATCGCCGCGCAGGTCACCTCCAACGGCACGCTGTCGGCGGTCAAGACGGTGCAGGTCGGCGCCCAGATCTCGGGCCGCGTGACCGAGCTCAAGGTCGACTTCAACGACCCGGTCACGCAGGGCGAGGTGATCGCCAAGCTCGATGAAGAGGTGCTGCTCGCCCAGATCGACCAGGCCGCCGCCGAGCTCGCGCTCGCCGCCGCCAACGTCAACAAGGCCGAGGTCGCGCTGGTCGACGCCGATCGCCAGTACAAGCGCCAGCTCCAGCTGCAGGCCCAGCAGCTGGTCGCGAGCGCCACCGTCGAGAGCGCGCAGGTCGCGTACGACACCGCGAAGGCGGCGCTGGTCGCCGCCAAGGCGAGCGTGCAGCAGGCCGCGGCCAACCTGTCGCAGGCCAAGCTCAACCTGAGCTACGCGACGATCAAGTCGCCGGTCAACGGCGTCGTGCTGTCGCGCGCGGTCGACGTCGGCCAGACCGTGGCCGCGTCGCTGCAGGCGCCGGTGCTCTACACGATCGCCGAGGACCTCGCGCGGATGCAGATCGATACCTCGGTCGCCGAGGCCGACGTCGGCCGGCTGGTCGAGAAGATGAAGGCGACGTTCACCGTCGACGCGTTCCCCGGCCGCCAGTTCAACGGCATCGTCCGCCAGGTCCGCAACGCGCCGACCACCACCCAGGGCGTCGTCACCTACGACGCGGTGATCGACGTCGACAACAGCGACAAGGCGCTGCGCCCCGGCATGACCGCCAACGTGACGTTCGTGCTCGATCAGGTCGCCGACGCGGTCAAGATCCCCAACAGCGCGCTCAGGTTCAAGCCGACCCGCGAGCAGCTGACGGCGGTGTTCGAGCAGTTCGGCGGCCGCGCCGGCCGCGGCTCGGGGCACCATCACGGCTCGGGCGGCAGCGCCGATCCCGGGGACAAGGCCGCGTTCGGCGACGCGTCGTCGGGCGGTCCCGGTGGCCCAGGTGGCCCCGGTGGTCCCGGCGGGACAACGGGCGCCAAGAACCCCGGCGACAAGAAGCCGGTGTGGAAGCTGGTCAACGGCCGGCCCAAGCGGATCATGGTCAAGCCCGGCCTGACCGACGGCTCGGCGACCCAGATGGTCGAGGGCGACCTCGAGCCCGGCGACGAGCTGATCACCGAGATCATCGGCGCGCCGACCGGGCCGACCCGCAAGGTCGGGGCGTTCTGAGATGTCGGACCCATACCGGCAAACGCCGGCGAGCGGGACCGCGCTCGTCGCGATGCAGAACATCCATCGGACCTACGTCATGGGCGATAACCTGGTCCACGCGCTGCGCGGCGTCGACCTGACGATCGAGGCCGGTTCGTCGATCGCGATCATGGGGACGTCGGGCTCCGGCAAGTCCACGATGATGAACCTCATGGGTTGCCTCGACCAGCCCACGCAGGGGAGCTACCTGCTCAACGGCAAGGACGTCGCGCGGCTGTCGCGGACCCAGCTCGCCGATGTCCGCAGCCGGATGATCGGGTTCGTGTTCCAGAGCTTCAACCTGCTGTCGCGGACCAGCGCGCTCGAGAACGTCGAGATGCCGCTGATGTACCAGGGCGTCCCGGGCCGCGAGCGCCACCGCCGCGCGCTGCACGCGCTCGAGCGGGTCGGGCTGGCGGACCGCGCCGATCACCACTCGAGCCAGCTGTCGGGCGGCCAGCAGCAGCGCGTCGCGATCGCCCGCGCGCTGGTCGGCGAGGCGCCGATCATCATGGCCGACGAGCCGACCGGCAACCTCGACAGCCGGACGTCCTACGAGGTGATGGCGATCCTGCAGGGCCTGGTCGAGCAGGGCAAGACCGTGATCCTCGTGACCCACGAGTCCGATATCGCGGCGTACGCGTCGCGCGTCGTCACCCTGCGCGACGGCCTGATCATCGAGGACAAGCGCCAGACCCCGGTCCGGGCGGAGGCGGCGGCATGAACATCTTCACCACGCTCAAGCTCGCGATGCGGGCGCTGTGGCGCAACAAGGTCCGATCCACGCTGACCATGCTCGGCATCGTGTTCGGGATCGGCGCGGTGATCGCGATGGTCGCCGGCGGCCAGGGCGCCCAGCAGTCGGTCAAGGACGTGTTCCAGAGCCTGGGCACCAACGTCCTCATCCTCACCAACGGCTCGCAGCGCAGCTTCGGTGCCGCGGGCGGCACCGGCTCGCGCCAGTCGCTGACCTGGGCCGACATGGAAGCGCTGCAGAATGGCGAGATCCCGACGATCAAGTGGGTCGCGCCGATGCTGCAGATCAAGGCCCAGGTCGCGTCGGAGGACGCCAACTGGAACACCACGGTGGTCGGCACCACGGCGATCTGGTTCAAGATCCGGAGCTGGGGTGCCACCCAGGGCGAGGTGTTCGACGAGGACACCGGCAACAGCAACGCCAAGACCGCGGTGATCGGCAAGACCGTCGCCACCCAGCTGTACGGCACGTCGAACCCGATCGGCCAGACGATCCGGATCGCCGGCCAGCCCTACGAGGTCAGCGGCGTGCTCAACGCCAAGGGCACCGGCCCGATGGGCGACAACGACGACATCCTGGTGATCCCGGTCAAGACCTACCAGCAGAAGCTCGAGAAGGGCCTGGCCAAGTACATCAAGGGCCAGGTCATGATCTCGATGGCCACCGACGACGCCGCCGACCGCACGATGGCGCAGGTCACGAGCCTTCTGCGCGACCGCCACAAGCTCGACGGCAACGACGAGGACGACTTCCGGATCCGCAACCCGGCCGAGTTCGCCCAGGCCCAGCAGGACTCGACCCAGCGGATCGCCACGCTGCTCGCGATCGTCGCGGCGGTGTCGCTGTTCGTCGGCGGGATCGGCGTCATGAACATCATGCTGGTCAGCGTGATCGAGCGGACCCGCGAGATCGGGATCCGGATGGCGGTCGGCGCCAAGCCGATCGACGTCATGACCCAGTTCCTCGTCGAGTCGCTGGTGCTCGCGGCGGTCGGCGGCCTGCTCGGCCTGGCGCTCGGCGCAGCCGCGGCCAAGTACATGGCTGGCTACTTTGGCTGGAAGTTCTTCTTTCCGGCGGCCACCGCGGCGATCGCGTTCGTTGTATCTGGTGGCGTCGGTGTGGTGTTTGGTCTGTATCCGGCAATCCGGGCCTCGCGGCTCGACCCGATCACGGCTCTGAGGTACGAGACATGAAGGTTCTATCAGCGATCTTTCTGGCGGCGCTGTCCGGCGTCGCCGCCGCGCAGCCTGGCGCGCAGCCTCCGCGATCCACCCCGGCGGCTCCGGCGACCACGCCCGGCGCTCCTGCAGCTCCGGCCGCCCCGGCGACCACGCCCGCGGCCCCGGCCCCCGGTGCCCCGCTGTCACCGCCGCCGAGCGGCAGCAGCTCGACGCCGGCCACGCCGACCGCGCCCGATCCGGCGCGGCCGACCACGAGCGCCGGCGGCGAGATCTTGACGCTCGAGCGCGCGATCGAGATCGCGATGAAGCAGCAGCCGATGTTGCGCGAGGCCAAGGCCGCGCTCGATGCCGCCGAGGGCCGGATCGATCAGGCCAAGGTCCTGCGCAACCCGACGATCTCGCTCGGCGCCTCGGCCACTATCGGCTCGGTCAAGCCGATCCCCTGCAGCCAGATGGATCCTTACGGCCCGACCTGCGGCGGGTTCTTCCACAGCGGCGAGTCGTTCAGCCTCGGGGCCAACGCGAGCTGGCGGATCTACGACTTCGGCCAGACCGCGGCGAACATCCGCGCCGCCGAGCTGACCGCCGACGCGACCGGCGCGGCGATCCACACCACCACGCTCGACGTCCGGACCGGCGTCGAGACCGCGTACCTCGAGGCGGTCGCCCGCCGCCGCCTGGTCCAGGTCGCCGAGACCACGGTGCAGAGCGAGGACGGCCACCTCGACCAGGCCAAGAAGTTCGTCGCCGCCGGCGCCAAGGACCCGATCGAGGTCGCCCAGGCCCAGGCCCGCGACGCCAACGCCAAGTCGGCGCTCGCCCAGGCCCAGAGCAACGAGGCGACCTCGCTGGCGAACCTGCGCTCGGCGATCGGCTGGGTCGACCCGGAGCGCTCGCCGACCGTGTCGCCGAACTGGCCGTCGCCGTCGGATGCCGATCCGCCGGCGCTGGCCGCGCTGGTCGACACCGCGCGCAAGAAGCGGCCCGAGATCGTCCAGTTCGACAAGGAGCTCGAGGCGGCCGACGCCAGCCTGACCGCGGCCAAGGCCGAGCGCCGGCCGGTGCTGACGGCCAACGCCAGCACGCAGTGGGAGCCGAGCACCGACGACTGGAACCCGCAGCCGAGCTGGGGCGCGACCCTGTCGCTCAACTGGGCGCTGTTCGACGGCGGCAAGTCCGCCGCCGACCAGAAGGTCGCGCGCGCCAACCTCGCCAACACCGCCGCCCAGCGCGACGGCCTGCTCGTCACGCTGACCTCGCAGCTCGACTCGGCGCGCTCGCAGATCGTCGCCAACCGCGAGAACGTCCGCGCGTCGACCGAGGCGGTGTCCGCCGCGCGCGCCCAGCTCCAGCTCGCCGAGGCGCGCTACGCCCAGGGCCTCGGCAGCCAGATCGAGCTCGCCGATGCCCAGACCGCGGTGACCACCGCCGAGGGTAACCTCGTGACCGCGCAGTTCCAGCTCGCCACCGCGTGGGCCCAGCTGCGCCGCTCGATCGCGCAGGAGTAGGCGCCCGGCCGCCCGGCGGCGCGCCGCGGCTAGCAGTTGTCGTCGAACATGTCGCTGAACGCGACGTTGAAGCCGTAGCCGATGTCGAAGTACCAGACCGGGTGCGAGCCGTTGGACCGGTAGCCGAGGTTGCCGACCGCGTTGTGCGACGGCGCCTTGCGGCCGATCGCCTTCTTCCACACGGCGCCGAAGCTGCACTTCGGGACCGGCACCACGTGCTCCTTGGTGCAGTCGGCGAAGTCGATCGGCGCGAGATCGACGCCGTCGGGCTCGGCCTCGATCCGGAACTCGCACTTGAAGTCCTTCTGGCCGACCCCGAGCGGCAGCTTCGGATCGCGCTTGCCGCGCGACGGCGAGATGAACCGGATGTCGATGCTGCCGTGGTCGGACGCCAGCGTGGGCAGCACGAGGTTGGCGCGGCCGTCGGTGCCGACCCCGTCGGCGTCGATCCGGATCAGCTGGGCGTCGGGGATCGCCTGGCGGGCCTGGGCGATCGCCCACGGCAAGAACGCGACGACGTCGAGGTGCTCGGGGTCGTAGCCGGCCGGCGCGTCGATGTGGTGGCTGGTGACCCAGCTGCCCCCCGCCGGGGCCGCGGGCGCCAGCGGATCGTCGGCGCCGGCGCCGGCGTCGCCAGCCGCGAGCCCCGGGATCGCGAGGCCCTGCGCGGTCAGCTCGCGCAGCCGCTTCATGCGCTCCCTGGGCGGCAGCTTGGCGAGGTTGCGATACGCCGCGAGCTGCCTCTGCTGCGCGGGCGGCAGCGCCTTGATCGTGGCGTCGAGCTGCGCCATCGCCTGGGCGAGCGCGGCATCGGCGTCGGGTGGCAGGCCCGGTGTGCCGGCGTGGGGCTCGTCCGCGTCGTCGTCCGCCTGAGGCGCGTTGCCCGCCCCCGGGCCCGCCGCCGATCCGGAGCTCGCCGGGGGTGCGTTGCCCGCCGCCGGTCCGGGACTCGTCGCCGGTCCGGGGCTCGCGTGGCCCGCCGCCGGCGCGCCGCCCCACGGGTCAGGCTGCTTGGGATCCGTGGGCGAGCCCTGCACGGTCGATGGGGTGCCGGGGGGACCCGGGTCGGTGCCGCCGCTCACCGACGCGGTACGGCCTGACGCCCCGCCGCGGCCGCCGATCACCGCCGCCGCGGTCACGCCGCCGACCACCAGCACGCCGGCGAGCCCGAGCCACAGCCCGCGCTTCGACCCCGCCGATCGGGTGCCGCGCGTCACCTGCCCCGCCGACACCGTCGACAGGTTGCCCGGGTGCTGGTGCTGCGCCGGCCGCAGCCCCGGGCCCGCCCCGGAGCCCGGCGACGGGCCCGACCGCGATCCCGACCAGCTCGAGGGTGGCGTCGGCGCCCAGCTGTGGCTCGGCGCGCCCTGGTGGGCCGGCGGGGTCAGCGGGCGCCACGCCTCCGGCGGGAGCTGCGAGGTTGCGTGCTGCAGCGCCATGCTCATCGCCGTGGCGGACGCGAACCGGTGGTCCGGTGGCTTGGCGAGCGCGGTCAGGATCACGTGCTCGAGCTCGATCGGCAGGTCGGGCCGCATCGCGCGCGGCGACGGCGGCGGCACCTCGACGTGCATGCGCAGCAGATCGAACAGCGACTCGGCGAGGAACGGCTTGCGGCCGGTGGCGCACTCGAACAGGATCACGCCGATCGCGTAGATGTCGGCGCGGTGATCGACCACGCGGCCGGCCGCCTGCTCGGGCGACATGTAGTGCGGCGTGCCGAGCAGCGAGCCAGTGCGGGTCGACGTGTTGGTGACATCGGACAGCTTGGCGATCCCGAAGTCGAGGACCTTGGGCCGGCCCGACGGCGCGACGAACACGTTGTCGGGCTTGAGGTCGCGGTGGACGATGCCCTTGCCGTGCGCGGCGCCGAGCGCGTCGAGGATCTCCGCCGTGAGCCGCGCGATGCCGCCGAGCGGCAGCGGTGCCTGGAGCTGCACCGCGTGCTCGATGATCGACGCGAGCGCCGAGCCATCGAGGTACTCCATGATGATGTACGGCCGGCCGTCGGGCAGGGTCGCGAGGTCGAGCACGTTGACGATGCTCTCGTGGCGGATCAGGTTGACCGCCTTGGCCTCGGCGAAGAACCGATCGACCAGGTCGCGGCGATCCGAGCACTCGCGCGACAGGACCTTGATCGCGACCCGGCTGCCGATCGCCGGGTGCACGCCCTTGTAGACCCGGCCCATGCCGCCGATGCCGAGCAGCCGCGCGACGCGGTACACGCCGATCGTCGTGCCGAGCAGGATGTCCTCGCCGACCGGCGCCAGCGGCGTGCCGTCGGCGGCGCACCGGCCGGCCGCGGGCGCGGACGCCCCGCACTCCGAGCACACGAACATCCGTGCACCATAACACGCGGCTGTCCGGATGCCGGCCGGCTGTCCGGCGGACGGCCACGCGCGCGCGCAACTGCGTGACCTTGCGTCGTCGAGCCATGGAACACGGCTTGCTGCGTCGGCGCGCCATGGACGTCATCGAGCTGTGCTCACCGAAGCCGGTCTCCCCGCTCGCCGCTGCCGAGCTGTTCACCACGCTGGCCGACCGGCCGCGCGAACGCTTGCTGCGTTGCGGCTCGCAGTCGATCGGCGACGCCGAGCTGATCGCGCTGATCCTCGGGACCGGCGTGCGCGATCATCCCGTGCTCGCCGTCGCGACCGAGCTGGTCCACGAGATCGGCGGCGTCGCGTCGCTGTCGCGCGCCTCGCCGCACGAGCTGGCGCAGATCCGCGGCGTCGGGGTCGCGCGCGCCGCGCGGATCGCGGCGGCGTTCGAGCTCGGCCGGCGCGCGGTCGAGCTGCTGCAGCACCGGGTGACGCTCGCCTCGCCCGAGGACCTGTTCCACTGCGTCGCGCCGCGGTTCGCCGGCGTGACCCAGGAGGTCCTGCTGGTCGCCGGGGTCGACATCCGCAACGGCGTGCTCGATATCGTCGAGGTCTGCCGCGGCAGCCTCGCGCACGTCGACGCGCACCCGCGCGACGTGTTCCGCCCGCTGATCCGCATGGCCGCGGCCGGCGCCGTGCTGGTCCACAACCATCCGTCCGGCGATCCGACACCGAGCGAGCAGGACCGCCTGCTGACCCGCCACCTGCGCGAGGTCGGCTGGGTGCTCGGCATTCCGATCATCGATCACGTGATCATCGGGGACGGCACGTTCCGCTCGCTCGCCGAGTGGATGGGTGTCGACTTCTGACCGCTGACCGCTGACCGCTGACCGGACGCGGATCGGGTCAGGCCGGTGACCGGTAGCGCTCGGCCGGCTGGACCTGCGGGAAGTTGGGCAGCATGGCCTGACGGGCGGCGTTGAACGCGGTCCACTGCTCGGCGTCGGGCAACGACGGCAGCGTGATCAGCTCGCGGCGATCGAACCCGACGAGCGCGGCGTCGACCATCGCGTCGACCGGCATCACGCCGTGCAGCTTGTTGACGTCGCGGCCGGACTTGCTCCAGATCTCGGTGTGGGTCGCGGCGGGCATCACCGCCTGGATGTAGACCCCGCGTGGCCCCAGCTCGAGCTGGAGTCCCTGCGACAGGTACAGCAGGAACGCCTTGGTCGCGCCGTAGACGGTCAGGCCGATCTCGGGCGCCACGCCGACGACCGAGCTGAGGTTGATGATCGAGCCCGCGCCGGCCTCGACGAACCGCGGCGCGACGGCGCTGATCAGCCGGGTGGCAGCGGTGATGTTGAGCCGGATCAGCCAGTCGACCTGGCTGGCCTGCTGCTCGGCGAAGCTGCCCGGCAGCGCCGCGCCGGCGTTGTTGACCAGGATGCCGATCCGGCTGTCGCCGGCGAGCCGGCGCTCGACCGCGGTCAGCCCGTCCTCGGTGGTGAGATCGGCGACCAGGACCTCGGTGGCCACGCCGGTCTCGCGGCGCAGCCGGCCGGCGAGCGCATCGAGCCGCGCGCGATCGCGCGCGACGAGCACGAGATCATGGCCGCGCTTGGCGAACCGGTCGGCGTACACGGCGCCGATGCCCGAGGATGCGCCAGTGATAAGGACGGTGGGCTTCGACATGACCTAGAGCCTCCAGGAGTTATTGATGACGACCATCATGATTTAAAAATGACAATCGTCATGTATAATGTCAAGGTGTAGGAAGAGGTCGCCATGAAGGTCAGCCGCGAGCAGGTCGCCGAGCACCGCCAGCAGATCCTGGAAGCCGCCAGCCGGCTGTTCCGCGAGCGCGGCTACGACGGCGTCACGGTGGCCGAGATCATGGGCGCCGCGGGGCTGACCCATGGCGGGTTCTACGGCCACTTCGCGTCGAAGGACGATCTGATCGCCCACACGCTGGCGTACCTGAGCCCGCACCAGCCGCCCGCGGGCGCCGATCGCCCCGCCGAGGCCGACCTCGCGACCTACCGCGCCGGCTACCTGTCGCCGAGCCACCGCGACGACCGCGCCGGCGGCTGTCCGGTGGCCGCGCTCGGCGGCGAGACCGTCCGCCAGTCGCCCGAGGCACGCGCCGCGATGACCGACAGCCTGCGCCGCCAGCTCGCGCGGTTCGCGGCGACCGCACCGGGCGGCGACGCCGCCGCGCGCCGCCGGGCCGCGATCGGCAACTGGGCCGCCATGGTCGGCGCCGTCATCCTCGCCCGGCTCAGCGACGACCCGGCCCTGTCCGACGAGGTGCTGCAGCAGACCCGCGCCTGGCTCGAGGCCCCCGCCGCCGGCGCCCCTGCCGCCAAGGCCACCACCAAGGCTGCCGCCAAGGCCACCACCAAGGTGGCCGCCAAGGCCACCACCGGCAAGTCCGCCGGCCGCGCCCGTCCGCGACGTACGCCGGCCTGACCCGAGCCTACGGGCTCGGCGCGCGACATCGAACCGCTGGTTACTGGTTCGGCGCGCTCGGGGCCGCCGCCGGCGGTGGGGCCGGTGCCGGTGGTGCCGGCGCGACCTGGTCGTGCGGGTGCGACGGCGGTGCCGCGTCGTGCGAGCGCTCGGCGTCGGACAGCTTGTGGCGCGCGTCGTCGCGTTCCCGCTCGCTCGAGGCGCGCGCGTTGATCGCGGCGTCGCGCTCCTTCTCGGCGGCGGCCTGCGCCGCGCGCGCGGCGTCGCGTTCATGCTCGGCGGCCTCGGTGCTGGCCCGGGCGGCCTCGCGATCAGCCTGGGCGGCGGTCGCGCTGGCGCGCGCGGCGTCGCGCTCGCGCTCGGCGGCGGTCTGCGCGGTGTGCGCGGCAGCCTCGGACGCGCGGGCGGCATCGCGCTCGTGCTGCGCCTGCTGGTCGGACGCGCGCGCGGCGTCGCGCTCGGTGTTGGCGACGTCGCGTGCGTGCTCGGCTTCTTCCTTGTCCTTCTGGGCCTCGGTGTAGCGCTTGAAGGCATCCTCGGCGTCGTCCTTGGCGTGCGCCGCGGCGGCCTCGAACTCGCGGCGGCGCGCCTCGGCGACCCGGCGCTTGGCCTCGGCATCGCGCCGCATCGTGTCGGAGTCCTTGCTCTGCTGCTTGGCCTGATCGGCGAGCGCCTCGGCGGCCTCGGCCTCGCGGGTCGCCTGATCGGCGAGCCGGCGCTTGTCGCTGGCATCGGCACGCGCGGCGGTGGCCGCGACCTGCAGCTCGGCCTCGTGCTTGGCGCGGCGCGACAGCTGCGCCCACACCAGCGCGCCGCCGACCGCGAACAGCACCAGCGAGATCAAGCCGACCGTCAGCGCGCGGTTGCGGCGCGCCCAGCGCGCGAGCCGGCCGGTCGTCGAGTAGCGGTGCGAGAACACCAGGTCGCCGGTCAGGTACTGCTTGAGCGCGCGGACCAGCTCGTCGGCGGTGAACCGCTCGCTCGGCGTGCGCGCCATCGCGCGGGCGATGATCCCCGAGAGCTCGGGGTCGCGCGGCATCGCCGCCGCGACCGGCTCGTCGGACTTGAGCCACTCGAGGAACGCGACCAGCTGCTGCTGGCGCGCGTCGGCGCCGGCGATGTGGCGCCACGCGAACGGCGTCCGGCCCGACACGACCTCGTACAGCGTCACGCCGAAGCTGTAGACGTCGAAGCTCGGGTCGGCGTGGCGGCCCTGGGTCTGCTCGAGCGGCAGGTACGGCGGCGTGCCGGCGCTGATCGTCACGCCGGCCTCCGCGGCAGCGGCGGCGCCACCGCCGGACGTCGGGTCGAGCGTCGGGTCGAGCGTCGCGGCGGTGCCGCCGGGTGCGTCGAGATCGCTCGCGATGCCCCAGTCGATCAGCGTCGCCTCGCCGCGCTTGCCGAGCAGGATGTTGTTCGGCGTGCAGTCGCGATGGACGACGCGGCGCTCGTGGGCGTACGCGAGCGCCTCGGCGATCGAGACCAGGTTCGACAGCAGCTCGAGCCGCTCGCGGGTCCGCGGCGTCTCGTCGGCGGCCTCGGCCTCGGCGAGCTCGTCGAGCCGATCGCGCAGCGCGATGCCATCGACCCGCTCGAGCACGCAGAACGGCCAGCCGACGCTCGCCTTGCCGAGCTCGTAGAGCTTGACGATCGAGGGGTGCTGCAGCTTGGCGAGGATCCGGGCCTCGGCGGTGACCCGGCGCTGGAACATCTCGCCCATCCCGGCGGGCAGATCGTCGCCCTCGCGCGGCGCCTTGAGGATCACGGTGCGGCCGAGCCGGCGGTCCTCCCCGGCGAAGATCTGCGCCATGCCGCCGCGCGCCATCGGATCGGCCGGCCACTTGAACGCGTTCTCGCTGACCAGGCCCTTGGGTAGATCGAGCGGGATCGGCGCGTCGAGTTCCTCGTCCACGGCCATCGCGGAGCGGCACATCGAGCACCTCGCGAGGTGCTGACTGATGCTCGGATGCGACGAGCTCCGCAGCTCGGCAAGCGTGGGATGACGCTCCTCGCTGAGGGCCATCTCCGTCGGATCGGTCTGCATACCGCGAGCTTATCCCCTCGCGGGCGGATCGCCGCATGAACATCGCTCGCAATGACACGCCGCGGCGGCGGTCACAGGAACCGAGCCGCTCCCGAGAGCGAGCCGCTATCAATCCCGCTATCGGCCCTCGCGATCGGCCCTCGCGATCGGCCCTCGCGATCGGGCCCGATCCAGCACCGAGCGCGATGCTCGATACGCTCAGTGGTCGTGATCGCAGTCGGGGCCGTGGACGTGGCCCTCGTCGCTGTGCGCCGCGGCCGGCGCCTCGGGGAGCGGCACGCCCTGCTGCGACAGCTTCTCGACCTCGGTCACCTGGGCCTTGTCGACCAGGAAGCCGAGCACCTTGTCCTGGCGCAGCGAGTAAGTGATGTTGTCGATCCGGCCGTCGCGCTGCCACTCGGCGCGCAGCTTGGCCGGCGCGATGTTGCGCGACTTCGCGGTCGCCTCGATGTGCTTGGTCATCTCGTCATCGCTGACGGTCAGGCCTTCCTTGTCCGCGATCGCCTCGAGCAGCAGCTGGCCGCGGACCTCATCGGCGCCGGCCGGCCGCATCTTCTCGCGCAGCTCGTCGGTGAGCCCCGGGTTGCCGCGCTCGGGCTTCATGCCGAGCATCTGGCGCAGCCGGCCGTACTGCAGCTCGACCGCGCGCTCGACCAGCGACGACGCGACCGGGATCTGGTTCTTCTTGATCAGCTCGCGCAGCGCGCCCTCGCGGGCCTCGCGGTCGATGACCTCGCGCTCGCGGTCCTCGAGCTCCTTGCGCAGCGCCGCGCGCAGCCCGTCGAGCGTATCGGCCTTGCCGGTGTCCTTGGCGAACTCGTCGTCGAGCGCGGGGACCTCCTTGGCGCGGACCTCGAGCACGGTCACGGTCAGCTCGGCCTTGCGGCCGCGGATCGACTCGTCCTTGTAGTCATCGGGGACGGTGATCTCGACCTTCTTGTCCTTGGTGTCGAGCGGGATGCCGAGCAGCGCATCGCGCATCCCCGGCAGCGGCTCGCGCTCCGTGTCGTCGAGATCGACCGCGAACTGGGGCTGGTTGATCTGGTGCTCGCCGATCGTGCCGGTGACGCTCAGGCCGACGATGTCGCCGGCGGCGGTCACCTCGCGGCCCTCGATCGGCCGCAGCTCGGTGTGCTCGCGGCGCAGCTGGGCGAGCGCCTCGTCGACCGCGGTCTCCGCGATCGCGAGCTTGCGGCGCTCGATCGGCAGGCCGGTGTAATCCTGCGGCACGACCTCGCCGCGGATCTCGATGATCGCGGCGAACGTGAACGGCTGGCCCTTCTTGATCGGCGCGGCTTCCTCGACCCGCGGCTCGGCGACCGCGGCGAGGTTATGCTCCTCGGACGCGCGGAAGAACGACTCGCGGACGAGCTGGTACGCGACCTCGGCGTTGATCCGGGGTCCGTAGACCTGCTCGAGCACCGGGCGCGGGACCTTGCCCTTGCGGAAGCCCTTGAGCGCGACGCCCTTGCCGAGCTCTTTGTACGCGTCGCCGAGCTTCTGGCTCACCGTTTCCCACGGAACCTCGACGAACATCTTCTTCTCGACCGGCGAAACGTCTTCGATGCGTACCTGCATGGGGGCAGGCGTGGTTACCACAGGCGCGCCAGCGAGGAAACGTCTCGCGCAGGAACCGTTCTCTCGGCCGCCGATCCGCGCGCCGATCGCTGCGTGCGCCAGGTCTCATAGGGATGTCGGTCGGCGCGAGGCCCCCGG
>DATBBB010000603.1:0-5839 GCA_036271215.1 Kofleriaceae bacterium
TGTGGCGGGCGCGTCGCGTGTGGCGGGCGCGTCGCGTGTGGCGGGCGCGTCGCGTGTGGCGGGCGCGTCGCGTGTGGCGGGCGCGTCGAGTGCGGAGGGCGCGTCGCGTGTGGCGGGCGCGTCGCGTGTGCCGGGCATGTCTCTTGCGCAGGGCGCGTCCCGTGCGCAGGGCGCGTCCCGTGCGCAGGGGGCACCGTCGCGAAGCCGCGCGCGTGTTGCGTCCGCGCTTGCAGCCGCGGCTGCGCTCGCGTGGCTGGCGCTGGCGCTGGCAGCCGGCTGCCGCCACGTGGCCGAGCCCGCCGGCGAGCCTGCGGACGACGACAAGCCGGCGCCGGCCCAGGTCACGTGCCGGCCGGTCGAGGCTGCGGCGATCGACGAGCTCGTCGAGGTCACCGGCGTGATCGCGCCGCCGCCCCGGCTCGACGCGATCGTCAGCTCGCCGGTCGCCGGCCGGGTGGCGCAGGTCGCGGTCGACGAGGGCGACGCGGTCGCGGCGGGCGCGCTGCTCGCGGTGATCGAGGATCCGGCGCTGCCGGCGGGCGCGCTCGAGGCCAGCGCCGCGGTCGACAGCGCGGCGGCGCAGAAGCTCGCCGCGGATCAGGACGTCGCGCGCCAGGAGCGGCTCGAGGCAGCCGGGATCGGCGCGCACAAGGATCTCGACGACGCGCGCGCGAAGCAGGCGGCGGCGGTCGCCGAGCTCGCAGCGGCGCGGGCGCGCTCGGGGCTCGCCGGGGCCCAGCTGGCGCGCCGCGAGCTGCGGGCACCGCGCGCCGGCGTCGTGCTGCGCGTCCAGCGCAAGGCCGGCGAGAGCGTCGACGGCACGGCGGCGACCCCGATCGTCGAGATCGCGGACCTCCACGTGCTCGAGCTCCACGCCCAGGCGCCGCCGTCCGCGCTTCAGCCGCTGCGCGACGGTATGTCGGCGACGGTGCACGCGATGGGCGTCGACGCGGCGATCGCCGGCACGGTGGTGCGGGTGTCGCCCGCGGTCGATCCGGCGACCCTGCTCGGCGGCGTGCGGATCGCGCTCGCGGTGAGCGACGGGGTCAAGGTTGGCGTGGCGGCGACCGGCCAGATCACGATCGCGACCCGGCCGGGGCTGCGCGTCCCGGCGAGCGCGCTGCGGCGCTCGATGGTCGGCGACGACGAAGTCGTGGTGTGCGACGGCGGCACCGCCCACGTCCGCAAGGTCGCGGTCGGCGCGCGCGGCGAGCACGGCGTCGCGATCACCGGCGGGCTCAAGCCGGGCGAGCAGATCGTCGTCGACCACGTGCTCGGGCTCGAGGACGACCAGCCGCTGGTCTCGCCCCCCACGCCGCCGGCCCCGGCAGCGGACGCCAAGGCCTCGCCTCCGAGCACTGGGAGCGACCGGAGCACGGAGAGCGGAGGAAGCGCTGGAAGCGGCCGGAGCGCTGGGAGCGGCCGGAGCACGGAGAGCGCGGGAAGTGTTCGGAGCACTGGGAGCGACCGGAGCACGGAGCGCGCGGGAAGCGCCGGGAGAGCGGGAAGCGCTGGAAGCGCCCGGAGCACTGGGAGCGACCAGAGCACAGAGAGCGCCGGGAGAGCGGGGAGCGCTGGAAGCGCCCGGAGCGCTGGGAGCGGCCGGAGCACGGAGAGCGCGGGGAGCGCGGCCTTGTGACCCTGGTCCGCTGGTTGCGCGGCCACGCCAGCCTGGTGTGGCTCGCGGTGCTCGGGCTGGCCGCGTATGGCGCGGTGTCGATCGTCGAGCTGCCGAGCGGGATCTATCCCGAGATGCAGTTCCCGCGCATCCTCGTGGTCGCGAAGTCCGGCGCGCTGTCGCCCGAGCTGGTCGAGGCCCAGCTGACCCGGCCGCTCGAGCAGGCGCTCGCGATCGTGCCCGGCGTCCGCAGCGTCCGCGCGCGCACGATCCGCGGCGCGGTCGAGCTGTCGCTGCTGCTGACCGACCGCGCGGATCCGCTGACCACGCAGTACGCGTGCCAGGCCGCGGTCGATCACGTCGAGCTGCCCCGGGGCACCACCTCGATCGTCCAGCGCGTGCTGCCGACCTCGGTCCCGGTGATCACGTTCAACCTCACGGGGCCGCCCGGCGCCACGCCCGATCTGCGGCGGCTGCGCGAGGTCGCCGAGCGCGTGGTGCGGCCGGCGATCGTCCGGGTCGCCGGGGTCGGCGGGGTCGAGGTCACCGGCGGCCGGGTGCGCCAGATCCAGCTGGTGATCCGCCCGGCCGCGCTCGCCGCGCTCCACCTCACGCCGGCCGCGCTCGCCCAGGCGCTCGAGGCCCAGGACCTGGTGGTCGCCGCGGGCCGGGTCTGGGATCAGCACCAGACCTTGCCGGTCGTGTTCGACGCCCAGGCCGCGGATCTCGATCAGCTGCGCGCGCTGCCGATCGCGAACGGCCCGGCCGGGCCGGTGCCGCTGGCGTACGTCGCCGACGTCGCCGACGGCCACGAGGATCCCGACGTGATCGTCACCGGCGCGCGCGGCGAGCTGGTCGCGATCTCGGTGGCCCGGCTGCCGGGCGCGAGCACGCCGGCGGTCGTCGCGGGCGTGCGGGCGGCGCTCGGCGAGCTGCGGCACAGCCACGCGCTGCCGCCCGACGTCGAGCTCGCGGCGGTCTACGACCAGGCCGAGCTGGTCGATCAGTCGATCGCAAGCGTGCGCGACGCGATCCTCGCCGGCATCGCGCTGGCGCTGCTGGTGATCGCGCTGGCGCTGCGCGACTGGCGCGCCGGGTTGGTCGCCGCGGCGCCGGTGCCGCTGACCTTGCTCGGCACGTTCGCCGTCATGCGGTGGTGCGGCGTGACGTTGAATCTGATGTCGCTCGGCGGGCTCGCGGTGTCGATCGGCCTGGTGGTCGACGACGCGATCGTGGTCACCGAGGGCATCGTGCGCCGGCTCGAGGACGGCCATCCGGTCGCCGAGGCGGTCGAGCTCGGCACCCGCGATCTGTTCGCCGCGGTGATCGGCACGACCTGCACCACGGTGGTGGTGTTCGCGCCGCTCGCCGCGCTGACCGGCGTGACCGGCAGCTTCCTCGGCGCGCTCGCCGCGACCCTGGCGATCTCGGTGCTGCTGTCGATGGCGATCGCGCTGACCGTGATCCCGCTGCTCGCCGGCTGGCTGCGGCCGCGCGCGCCGCGCGCCACGCGCGACGCCGATCGCGCCGGGCGGGCGATCCGCTGGCTGGTCCGCCACCGCGCGGTCGCGCTCGTGGTGATCGCCGGGCTCGCGATCACCGGCGGCGTGGCGCTGCGCGGGCTCGGCACCGGGTTCCTGCCGCGGATGGACGAGGGCGCGTTCGTGATCGACTTCTTCCTGCCGGCCGGGACCTCGCTCGAGGAGACCGCGCGGCTGACCGCGGCGGTCGACGACGAGCTCGCGCACACCCCCGAGGTCGAGGCGTTCACCCACCGCACCGGCACCGAGCTCGGGCCCGCGGCGGCCACGATGCAGAGCCGCGGCGACATCATGGTACGGCTGGTGCCGCGCGGCCGGCGCGACGCGATCGGCGAGGTGATCGGCCGGGTCCGCGACGCGGTGCACCACCGGGTCCCCGAGGCCCGGTTCGAGTACGTCCAGGTGCTGCAGGACGTGCTCGATGATCTGGTCGGCAACCCGGCGCCGATCGAGATCAAGATCCTCGGCGACGATCCGCGCGCGCTCGAGGCCTACGCCGCGGCCGCCGGCGCGCGGCTCGCCAGGCTGCCCGCGCTGGTCGACGTGTTCGACGGCCGCGACGGGATGACCCCGATCCTCGACGCGCGCGCCGATCGCACCCAGCTCGCGCGGCTCGCGATCGATCCGCGGGCGGTCGGCGATGACCTGGCGATCGCGCTGAGTGGCCGCGAGGTCGCCCAGGTGCTGCGCCCCGAGCGCACGATCGGCGTGCGGTTGCGCTACCCCGATGACGTGCGCTACGACGCCGAGGCGCTCGCGCGGTCGCCGATCGCGTACGGCCCGCGCGCGCTGCCGCTGGGCCAGATCGTCGCGTTCACCCGCCCACTGACCCCGGCGGTGCTGCGCCGCGATGGCCTGCGCTCGGCGGTGGTGATGACCGCGGCGACCCGCGACGGCGATCTCGGCGGCGCCGAGGCCGAGGTCCGCGCGGCGCTGCGCGGCCTGGCGGTGCCGCCGGCGACCCAGATCGAGATCGGCGGCCTGGCGGCGTCGGCGCGCGCGGCGCGCGGTGAGCTGGTGACCGTGGCGCTGACCGCGGCGCTGCTCGTGCTCGGCATCCTGATCCTGCAGCTGCGCTCGCTACGGTTCGCGCTGGTCGTGCTGCTCGGGGCGCCGCTGGCGACCGCGGGCGGGTTCGCCGCGCTCGCCGCGACCGGGCTGCCGCTCGACGTGTCGTCGATGACCGGCGTGATCCTGCTGGTCGGCCTCGTGGTCAAGAACGGCATCCTGCTGCTCGAGCATGCGCAGCACGACGTGGCCCGCGGGCTCGCGCTCGACGCCGCCCTGGTGGCCGCGGCGCGCCGCCGGCTGCGCCCGATCGCGATGACCACGGTGGCCACGCTCGCCGGGCTCGCGCCGCTCGCGCTCGGGCTCGGCAGCGGCGCCGAGCTGCAGCAGCCGCTGGCGGTCACGGTGATCGGCGGGCTGGCGCTCGCGACCCTGGTCACCCTGGTCGTGACCCCGGGGCTGACCGCGCTGGTCGCGCGGCGCCGAGTCAGCGAGTCCTCGAGCTGACGATCTTTGCTGTACAGGGCCGTACAGGCGCGGACAGGCGCGACCGGCAGGATGCCGGCAAGCCGATCGACAAGAGCTGCGAACGCACGTTCGCCAGCTCTCGAGCATTGTCACCGGGCCGCCACCGAGCTGTGGTCTGCTGGCGGCATGTCGAACCGGGTCGCCGCGCTGTGCCTGCTCGTTGCCTGTACGCCGCCGGGCGGTCAGCCGGTGCCGCCCGCCGCCCCGGTGCCGCCCGGACGCAGCGTGGTGATCGTCGTGTGGGACGGGCTGCGGCCCGACGCGGTGACCGCCGCCGACACGCCGAACCTCGCCCAGCTGCGCGACACCGGCGCCGAGCTCACCGACCAGCACGCGACGTACCCGACGTTCACGATGATGAACGCGGCGAGCTTCGCGACCGGCGCGTTCCCCGACCTGACCGGGTTCTACGGCAACGTGGTGTGGCAGCCGTCGGCGACCGGCCACGACGCCGCCGGTGTACCGGTCGACTTCCACCAGCCGGTGTTCTCCGAGGACTACGCGGTGCTCGACGCGCTCAAGCAGGGCCGGCCGCAGCTGCTGCTGGTCGAGACCGTGTTCGATCAGGCGCACGCCGCGGGCCTGCCGACCCTGGCGCTCGGCAAGACCGGCCCGGCGTACCTGCAGGACAACGCGCGCGGCGGCGCGGTGCTCGACGAGAAGATGGTGTGGCCGCGGGCGTTCGCGACCGCGCTGCAGGCCGCCGGCGTGGCGCTGCCGGCGACCGCGCCGCGGGCCTACGCGGACGGCGAGCTGGTGCTCGGCCCCGACAACGGCAACCCGACCGAGTTTGCGGCCCAGCACAAGCTCGCCGATGGCATCTCGACCGATCTTCGCCGACGATCGCTACGGCCGCGTGCCGGGCACCCTGGCGCTCGGGGCGATCCACGCCCGCAATGCCGCCGGCCGCAACCCCGATCTGATCGTCAGCTACGACTACGACGCCGACGCGGTGGTCGAGGGCATCGCCGGCACCGAGTACGGCGGCATGCTGAACGGCAATAGCTACCGCGGCATGCACGGCAGCTTCAGCCCGCGCGACGTCCACAACGTGATGATCGGCTCCGGCCCCGATTTTCGGCCCGGGTTCCGCGATCCGCTGCCGACCGGTAACGTCGACGTCGCGCCCACGGTCGCGCACCTG
>DATBBB010000604.1:0-12120 GCA_036271215.1 Kofleriaceae bacterium
GCCCGAGGCGATTGCTCACTTGGCGGAGGCTTACAAGCGAGATCGTTCGCCAAGCACTGCGTTCATGTACGCTCGCGCGCTACAGCCGCGGTTGGCCGAGCAGGCTCGCTTCACGAGCACCTTGGGGCGCATGTGGTCGGCGACCTATTCGCCGAACGGTCGGCAGATCGTGACGACCGATGACGGGGGCGCGCAGATACGAGATGCGCAGACCTATCGCGCCCTCTTTGCCCTTCCGCACGGCGCGGAGGTCTACCACGCCATCTACAGCGTAGATGGCGCAAAGCTGGTGACGGCTGCAAAGGATGCGGTCAGGGTATGGGATTCTACGAGTGGCACGCTCGTGCAAACCCTGGAGAATAACGACGGGCGCAAGGACCCGAACTACTACATCGCGGCAATGTCGTTCGACGGAAGACTCATCGCTGCGATCGATGGCGCTGGCGCGGTGACCCAAGTTTGGGACGGGATCACGGGCGCGGCGGTGGCGCAGCTGCACAGCGAAGCCGCGGCATTCCCGAGCTTGGCTTTCAGCTCTGATGGCCGCTGGCTTGCGACGACCGGTGGGAACGATGTTCGCGTGTTCGATACCCGCACCTGGAGATCCGCGCTGGTTCTTCCGGGACCTCGCATCCATAAACTTGTGTTCGCCCCGGCCGGCTCTCGCCTTGTGACTGGAGCGGCCACCGGGGATGTGTCGATCTGGTCGATCCCTAGTGGCACGAGAGTCCAGCATCTGCGCGAAATTGGCGAGTCCGTGGACGCGTTAGCGTTCTCGGCGGATGGTGAGCTCGTCGTGGCGGGGAGCGGAGATGGCGCGCTACAAATCTGGCGTTCCCATTCCGGTGCGATCCAAAGCCAGCTCAATCCTCGTCGGAGCAGAGTCCTTGCCGTTGAATTCGATCGAACAGCCAAGCTTGTGCTGTCTGCGAGTGCCGATGGAACAGTGACCGTGGCGGACGCCAGCTTGGGCATATCTTTGACGGTGCTCGACGGGCCGCAAAGCGCCGTACGCGTCGCCCATTTCGATCCGAGTTCGCAACACGTGATTGGTGCGTCAAAGGACGGAACTGCTCGAGTGTGGGATTCAGCGTCACCGTATCTTCGTTGGAATTCACCTCCGGTCGCTGTCGACTGCGGCATGCGGATGCCAGTGGTGCCGGACGGCCGATTCATAGCCGTGAGCTGCGCGGGTCACGCGACGTCCGTTTGGGATACTTCGAAGGATCAACTGCTCGCAGAGTTGCCCAGCACATCAAGCCGAGGGATCGATTCCTCCGACGTCTCGGCGGTCTCCAATGACGGGACTCGCGCCGCGGTTGCTCACGGAACCACCGTGGACGTCTATGAACTCCCGGGGGGCCGTTTGCTACGTTCGATCGAACACCTCGCGCCGGTCAACGCCCTGGCCTTCGCAAGCACGGGCGGAGACATCGCCAGCGGAGCAGTTGATGGCTCTCTGGTCTTGACCCGCAGCAATGGTGAGAGCTTGCGACTGCCTGGGCTCGCTGGCGCGATCGATGCCGTGGCTTTCTTGCCCGATCGACGGCTGGTTGCAGCCGACGCCCGGCGCCAGCTGCGGATCTATCGCTTGGACGGAGCTGTCCTTGCGGAGCTCGACATGCCGGGGCGAGTCGCGTCTCTTCGAATCGACGGGACCAGGCTCGTGACCGTGCCGATCGCTCCCGTCTCTTCGCCCGTACCGAATGCTCCCGTCTCCTCGCCCGTTGGGCCGCCGCTCCTGGTAGACCTCGAAAGCTATAGAATCGTCGCCCGGCTTGATGGACACATCGGTCGAGTGTTTTCGGCGCGCTGGGTGTCGGGGCATCGGATCGTAACAGCGGGCGGGGATGGAACCGTCCGGCTGTGGGACGGATCAACGGGACAGCTTCGTCAGACGTATCGAGGAGGCCCTCGATATTTGACGGATGCAACGCTCGCGGCCAACGGCTTTGTGTTGGCCGGCGGCGCCGATGGTCAGCTGTGGTTCTGGGACCAAGAGACAGCGCGTTTGCTCTGGACGCTCCCGGTGCATAAGTCACAGCTCACCGGCGTGCACGTCGAGGGAGAAGACATCGTAACGCGTGGATTCACTGGCGAACTTTCCCGATGGAGGCTGCCCAAGCCCGAGCAAGTGATCGGAGCGTGCGGCGACCAAGAGCGCTGCGCTATTCTGGCGCGATGAAAAAGACAAGCCGAAAACTTGTGCTGTGTCGAGAGACCGTTCGGACTCTTGCGAAGCTGGACCTCATGCTGGCCATTGGCGGCGCTAACTCGGAACGCTGCGCGATCGCCTTCGATACCGGCGCGCAGGCATGCGAAGCGCCGCACGCGGCTGTGCTGACGACGAAACCCGGAGGTTGAGGACCCGAACGATGAAGAAGACAAGCCGAAAACTTGTGCTGTGTCGAGAGACCGTTCGGACTCTTGCGAAGCTGGACCTCACGCTGGCCATTGGCGGCGCTAACTCGGGAGGCTGCGCGATCGCCTTCGACACAGGCGATCAGGCGTGCGAGGCACCGCACTTGGCTGTGCTGATGACGAAACTCGGAGTTTGAGGACCCGAACGATGAAGAAGACAAACCGAAAACTCGTGCTGTGGCGAGAGACCGTTCGGACTCTTGCGAAGCTGGACCTCGCGCGTGCCATAGGCGGCGCCAACTCGGAACGCTGCGCGGTCGCCTTGGACACAGGCGATCACGCATGTGAAGCGCCGCACCTGGCCATCCTGACGACGAGACCTGTCGGCTGAGAGAACCAAAGGGGCCCAGTAGCCGCTACGCTTCAGCCCGGCTTGCCGGGACAGGGGACGGGAACGTCCGTGTTGCTAGACGCTGAACGACGAGCCGCACCCGCACGTCGACTTGACGTTGGGGTTATTGAACTTGAAGCCCGCGCCCTGGAGGCCCTCGACGTAGTCGATCTCGGTCCCGACCAGGTACATGAGGCTCATCTCGTCGACGACGACCTTGACGCCCTGGATCTCGAACTGGCGGTCGACCTCGGCCGGCTCGTCGAAGTACAGATCATAGGAGAACCCGGCACAACCGCCACCGACCACGCGGAGGCGGAGCGCCATGTTGCCCTCGATCGCTTCTGCATCGCGGATTTCGTTGACCTTTCCGGCAGCGCCGGAGGTGATGAACACCATGGATTCCGGCCCCTGCGGGTCGAGCCCCGGTGGCGGGTTGCTGGTCGATGGCGTGGAAGAAGTCGCGGTTAGCTCAGACATCGTTTTCAAGCTCCTGGGAACTCGGTCTGCGCACCTTACCCTCACGTGAGGGTCATGGCAATCTAGCAGCGTGGTTACCTTTGACACGTTGCTCCGCGAGCTTCGCGGGAAAACTCCGGAGGTCGAGCCCGCCGCCCTGGAGGCGGATCTCCGCGATCCCGCCAAGCGCCCCGCGATGATCGACGTCCGGGAGCCCGACGAGCATGCCCAGGGCATGATCCCCGGGACGATCCACATCCCGCGCGGCTTCCTCGAGCTCCGGATCGAGCGCAGCGTGCCGGATCGCCAGACCCCGGTGGTGCTGTACTGCGCGAGCGGCACCCGCTCGGTGCTCGCGGCGCGCAGCCTGACCGAGCTCGGCTACAGCGACGTGCGCTCGCTCGCCGGCGGGTTCACCGGCTGGAAGCGCGCCGGATTGCCGTGGGAGCAGCCGATCTCGCTGCGCCCCGATCAGGAGACCCGCTACTCGCGCCATACGCTGCTGCCCGAGGTCGGTACCGCCGGCCAGCTCAAGCTGCTCGGCGCCAAGGTCCTGTGCATCGGCGCGGGCGGGCTCGGCTCGCCGTCGAGCATGTACCTCGCCGCCGCCGGCATCGGCACGATCGGCGTGGTCGACGACGACGTGGTCGACGCGTCGAACCTGCAGCGCCAGATCCTGCACGGCACCGATCGGGTCGGCGTGCCCAAGGTCGAGAGCGCCGAGACCACGCTGCGCGGGCTCAACCCCGACGTGCGGATCGACAAGCACCGCACGCGGATCACCTCGGACAACGCGCTGGCGCTGATCGCGCCGTACGACGTGATCATCGACGGCGCCGACAACTTCGCGACCCGCTACCTGGTCAACGACGTCGCGCTGCGGCTCGCCAAGCCGGTGATCCACGCGTCGATCTTCCGGTTCGAGGGCCAGATCACCGTGTTCCCGGCCAACGGCTCGCCGTGCTACCGCTGCCTGTACCCACAGCCGCCGCCCGCCGAGGATGCGCCGTCGTGCGCCGAGGCCGGCGTGTTCGGCGTTTTGCCCGGCATCATGGGCGTGCTGCAGGCGACCGAGGCGCTCAAGCTGGTGCTCGGCCTGGGCGACACGCTCGCCGGCCGGCTGCTGTGCTACGACGCGCTGCGCACCCGGTTCCGTGAGCTGCGGCTGCGCCGCGATCCGAAGTGCCCGACCTGCGGCGACGACGTCGATCGCAGCCAGATCCCGCTGATCGACTACGAGCAATTTTGCGCTGGCCCGGCGCACTGACCCCCAGAGCTCGCCGGTTGCTCCGCGCCCGGTGAACCTGGCCGCGCGGTGTGTCATGCTGGGCCAGGATGCGGTTCTCGCCGATGGACGTGGTGCTGAGCCTGGGGGCCGTGCTGCTGGTGGCGGTCGTCGTGGTGCTCCTGATCGCGAATGGGCTGTCGTTCGTGATGCGCCGGCGCTGCCTCGACTGCCGGCGCAAGTCCCTCGACTACTTGAGCTTCAGCGCGCCGCGCCCCGGGCCATGGGGGTTTCGCTGCAAGCACTGCGGCGCGGAGTTCTGCCGGCAGCCCGGCGGCCCGCTGGTGCCCCGGGCCGCGTGGGACGAGGGCGTGCGCGGCGAGATCCCCGAGGCGCGCGTGATCCGCAAGCGCGCGTGATCGGCTGCGCATCGCGACGGCGTCGGGGCGGTGGGCGCGCGCGGCCCGCTGCCAGCTGATACAATTCCGGCCAGTCTGTGATCGCGGCTGGTCAGACGGTTGGCAACTACCGCATCCTGAACAAGATCGGGACCGGCGGCATGGGAGCGGTGTACCTCGCGGAGCACCCGCTGATCGGCAAGCGGGTCGCGCTGAAGGTCATCCACCGCGAGCTGGCGGGCAATCGCGATGTGGTGTCGCGGTTCTTCCAGGAGGCGCGGTCGGTCAACAAGATCGGCAACGAGCACATCGTCGAGATCCATGACTTCGGGGTGACGCCGGAGGGCGACCACTTCTTCATCATGGAGTACCTCGAGGGCCGGACCCTGGCGTCGATCCTGTCGCGCGAGAAAGCGCTGGATATCATGCGCGCGCTGCACGTCGGGGCGCAGATCGCCGCCGCGCTGGCCGCCGCGCACGCCGCCGGGATCATCCACCGCGACCTCAAGCCCGACAACATCATGCTGATGTCGCGGCTCGGCGATCAGGACTTCGTCAAGGTCCTCGATTTCGGGCTCGCCAAGGTGTTCTCGGCGGCGACCGCGGTCAAGACTGCCGCCGGCGTGCTGCTCGGGACGCCGCAGTACATGTCGCCCGAGGCGTGCGAGAGCAAGGGCGACGTCGACCATCGCACCGACATCTACGCGCTCGGCATCCTGCTGTTCCAGATGATGACCGGGGTGCTGCCGTTCGACGGCGAGTCGATGGGCGAGGTCCTGGTCAAGCAGGTCACGGCGCTGCCGCCGGTGCCGCGCGCGCTGAACCCGGCGATCCCGCCGAGCGTCGAGCAGATCTTGCTGCGCTGCCTGGCCAAGCGGGTCGACGCGCGGTTCGCGACGATGCAGCAGCTGCGCGACGCGCTGCTCGATCCCGAGGCGTACCTGCGCGGTTCGCCGCCGATCGCACCGGCGCGCTCGGTCGGGTCCGGCGAGGGGGCGGTCGACGCCAAGACCGTGATGGTGCAAGCGGCGGCGCTGCAGAAGACGCGGGTCGCCGCACCGCAGGGCATGCCGCTGCCGCTGCCCGCGCCGGCGGTGTCGATGATCGGGGTGCCGATGGCGCCGTCGGGCGGGTCGCCGGCGATCGGCCAGGCCGCGACGGTCCTCGCCGGCGGCAGCGTCGAGTATGCGCCGCCGCGGCGGGCGTCGAGCGCGATGCCGTGGCTGGCGCCGCCGCTCGAGCCGAAGATGAACACGATGCGGATCGCGACGCCGCTCGGCTACTCGTCGCGGCCGCCGCGCAAGGTGTGGCCGCTCGTGCTGGTCGGGTCGCTGCTGCTCGGGCTCGCCGGCGGGATCTTCGCCGTGGCGCGGTTCGGACATGCCGGCGGCCCGGCGGCCGGCAGCGACATCGCGGCCTCGGGCACCGGATCGGGCACCGCGGGCTCCGACGGCGCCGCCACGGGCTCGGCTGGCGCCGCCACGGGCTCGGCCGCCGCCGGCTCGAGCGCCGGGACCGCGGGCGCGGGCTCCGACGCGTCGAGCGCCGGTCATGCGCCGGACGGCACGGCCGAGCCGCACACCGCGGGCAGCGCCGGGACGGGCAGCGCGGATCCTGTTGCCGGCACCGCCGGTTCGAAGCCATCGAGCGCGGGCACCGGCTCGGGCGCATCGTCAGCGACCGCGCGGCTCTCGATCGACAGCGTCCCGCCCGGCGCGTCGGTCGCCGGCCCCGACGGCGAGGCGCTCGGCAAGACGCCGCTCAAGATCGACTGGCCGATCAGCGATCTCCCCGTGACGTTCGAGCTGCGGCTCGGCGGCTACAAGAAGAAGCAGCGCCAGACGGTGATCAACAGCAACACCGCGCTGCACGTCGAGCTCGAGCGCCTGCCCGTGGTGCACCACCCATCCAGCTCGCCGGTGGCTCCGACCCGGCCCGGGGACCAAGACGTCAACGGCCTGATGCGGCCCTGACGTTTCCGCCCGATCCGGTCGAGCGGTCGGATCATCGGTGCGTGATGGGTATCGATGTCAGTCGCGGGCCGGCTGCGCGCCGCCGAGCTCGATCTCGACGTGATGGTCCTGGTGATCGTCGCGCAGCGGGATCCGGTGGCCGGGCTGGTCGGCGCCATCGCAGGTCACGCGGCTGACCGCGCCGCCGAGGTTGACGACGTGGATGTGGTAGACGGTCTCGCGGTGGCGGTAGTGGATCGTCAGGTCGGGCCAGCTCGCCGGGATCCGGGGCTCGACCCGTAGCTGGTCGACCTCGAGGTGGACGCCGAGCAACGACTCGGTGACCAGCTGGTACATCCAGCTCGCCGAGCCGGTGTACCAGGTCCAGCCGCCGCGGCCGAGGTGCTGCGGGTTGGTGTACACGTCGGCGGCGACGACATAGGGCTCGACCTGATAGACCGCGATCGCCGCCTCGGTCCGGCCGTGGCGCAGCGGGTTGATCAGCCCGAACAGCTCCCACGCCCGCGCGGGGTCGCCGGCCGCCGCGAACGCCATCGCAGCCCACACCGCGGCGTGGGTGTACTGGCCGCCGTTCTCGCGGATGCCCGGCGGGTAGCCCTTGATGTAGCCGGGCTTCATCGCCGACGTGTCGAACGGCGGATCGAACAGCTGGACCACGCCGAGCTCGCGCTGGACCAGCCGGCGATCGACCGCGGCGAGCCCGAGCCGGGTGCGCTCGGGGGCGCCGCCGCCCGACAGCACGGCCCAGCTCTGCGGCAGCGAGTCGATCTGGCACTCGGGGTTAGTCGCCGAGCCGAGCGGCTCGCCGTCGTCGAAGTAGGCGCGGCGATACCAGCCGCCGTCCCAGGCGTGCTCGTCGATGTTGCCGCGCAGCCGGGCCGCCTCGGTCGTGCAGGTCTCGGCGAACCCGGTGTCGCCGCGGCGCCGCGCCACGCCGGCGAACTGGGTCAGCACGTCGTAGAGGAAGAACGCGAGCCACACGCTCTCGCCCTGGCCGTGCTCGCCGACCAGGTTCATGCCGTCGTTCCAGTCGCCGCTGCCCATCAGCGGCAGGCCGTGGCTGCCGAACGTGAGGCCGTGCCGGATCGCGCGCACGCAGTGGTCGTAGAGCGTGGCGACCTCGTCGGACCGCGCCGGCAGGTCGTAGTAGCTGTCCTCCTCGGGCTTGACCGGCCGGCCGTCGAGGAACGCGAGCTTCTCGTCGAGCACGCCGGTGTCGCCGAGCGCGGTGACGTAGCGGCACGTGGCGTAGGGCAGCCACAGGTAGTCGTCCGAGATGTGGGTGCGGACGCCGCGGCCGAGCGGGGGGTGCCACCAGTGCTGGACATCGCCCTGCGCGAACTGGCGGCCGGCGGCGCGCAGCAGCTGGTCGCGCAGGATCGCCGGCTCGGCGTGGACCAGCGCGAGCGAGTCCTGCAGCTGATCGCGGAACCCGAACGCGCCGCCGGACTGGTAGAACCCGCTGCGCGCCCACAGCCGGCACGCGATCACCTGGTACAGCAGCCAGCCGTTGGCCAGGATGTTGACCGACGGGTCCGGGGTCTGGACGTTGACCGCGCCGAGCGTGCGGTTCCAGTAGCCCCACACGCCCTCGAGCGCGGTCCGCGCCGGCCCGGTGCCGCGGAACCGGCTGATCAGGTGGCGCGCGTCGGCGAGATCGCGGCCGGAGCCGAACGTGAACACCAGCTCGCGCTGCTCGCCGTCGGCGAGCTCGACCATCGCGCGCATCGCGACGCACGGATCGAGGCCGGCGCCGACCCGGCCCGACAGCCGGGCGCGCGCCATGCACGCCGGCCTCGCGGGGCTGCCGTTGCGGCCGAGCACCTCGAGCCGATCGCCGGTGACGGTGCGCTGGTCCTCGCTACAATCGAGGAACGCGACGCGCGCGGCGAACTCGGCGTTGTACGCGTTGCGCGCCAGCAGGCCGCCGGTCTTGGGATCGAGCTCGGTCACGATGTGAGGCGCGTTGGCCTCGCGGGTCGAGCCGAGCACGAGCTCGAACACGCTGGTGATCGAGAGCCGGCGCGCCGCGCCGGACCGGTTGTGCAGCTTGAGCACCAGGAACTTGATCGGCGCGTCGGTCGCGACGTAGGTCCGCAGCTCGCTGGCGATCCCGGCCTCGCTGACCTCGAACACGCTGTAGCCGAAGCCGTGGCGGCTGGTGTAGTGCGCGGCCGCGGGGGCCGGCAGCGGCGATGGCGACCAGACTGCTCCGGTGTCCTCGTCGCGCAGGTACAGCGCCTCGCCGCTCGGATCGCCGACCGCGTCGTTGTGCCACGGCGTGAGCCGGTAGCCGTGCGCGTTCTCGCACCAGGTGTAGGCGCTGCCGCTCTCGCTGACGACCGTGCCGAACCACGGGTTCGCGATCACGTTGACCCACGGCGCCGGTGTGCGGCGGGTGGGCGAGGTCGTGATCACGTACTCGTGGCCGTCGGTCGTGAACCCGCCCAGGCCGTTGAAGTCGACCAGGTCGGGGCGGAGCGCCGGCGCGCCGGGGCCGCCGGGGTCGTCCGGATCATCGGGCGGGGCGGCGCGCGGTGGGGCAGCGGTCACCGGGAGCTCGGGGCGCGGCTTGCGCGCGAGCTGCTCGGCGAGCGTGCCGGCGGTGTCGGCCACGACCAGCCGCGCCACGGTCTGCATCAGGACCTTGTCGTCGTCGGAGATCTGGTCGCTGCGCCGGACGAAGATCCCGCCGGGCTTGTCGAGCAGGCCGTCGCTCGCCGCCGCGACCACCGACATGATCTCGTCCTGCAGCACCTGGCGGTAGCCCGAGGGATCCTCGTTCCAGATCACCAGATCGGCGGCGAGCCCCTTGAGCCGCCAGTACGCGTGGGCCTTGACCAGCTGGCGCACGAGATCGAGGTGCGCGACGTCCGCGATCCGGACCAGCGCGATCGGCAGATCGCCGGAGATCCCGTAGGCCCACAGCCCTGACTGGCCGCCGCGGTTGCGCGCGATCAGGCTGCCCGGCGCGCGCAAGGTCTGGTTGGCGTACAGCACGTTGCTCGCCAGCCGCTCGTAGAGCTGGGTCTCCGCGCTGGTCGCATCGAGCCGGCGCTGCACGACCTGGCTGTGGGTCCACGACAGCTTGAACACCCGATCGGCGGCGTGGCGGTCGCGGTACTTCTCGATCAGCGCGAGCGCGCCGGCCCGGGTGTCCGCCATCCCGGTCACGACGTGGAGCTGCGCGGTCTCGTCGGGCTGGAGCACGATGCGGTTGCGGATCGCGACGATCGGGTCGAGCACCGCGCCGGCGGAGTCGGTCAGCGCCGCGCGGTGCATCGCGATCGGATCGGCCACCGAGCGGCCGCGGCCGATGAACGCGCCGCGCGACGTCTCGTACGACGTGGCGCCATCGGAGGTCCCGTGCACCGCGGTCAGGTGCAGCATCCACGGCGGCTGCTCGATGCCCGAGCGCGGCCGGCGGGTGCAGACGATCGCCTGCTGCGCGCGGACCAGCTCGGTCTGCACGAACAGGTTGGAGAACGCCGGGTGGGCGGCGTCGGCCGCGGCCGGGGCGATCACGACCTCGGCGTAGCTGGTGAGCTCGATCGTGCGCGCGGTGCGGCCGCGGTTGGTCAGGCTGATCTGGCGCAGCTCGATGTCGTCCTCGGGCGAGATGCTGATCTCGACGTGGGTGGCGATGTCGTGATCGACGCGGCGCAGCTCGGCGCGGCCCTGCGAGAAGATCGCCTCGTAGCTGGTGCCGGGCGCGAGCGTGGGCTGGTGCGCGATCGACCACGCCGGCCGCGGCTCGGCCCCCGGCGTGACGTCGCGCAGGTAGCCGAACGTGCCCCAGCAGTCGCGCGTCGGATCTTCGCGCCACCGGGTCACCGCGAGGTCGCGCCACCGGCTGTAGCCGCCGCCGGCGTTGGTGATCGCGACGTGGTAGTGGCCGTTCGACAGCAGGTGGACCTCGGGCGCCGGCGTGTTCGGCGTGGTGAACACCCGGAGGTCGTGCTCGTGGCTGCCCGCGCCGGGGGCGGCCGGCGAGACCTCCGCCGGGTGCGGGAAGATCGCGGGGGTACGCGGGACCCGCTCCTGGAGCAGGAGCTCGGTGGCGCGCACGCTCGGTGCCGCGGTGAACCGGCGCTGCATCGGCTGGTCGCGCAGCGTGTAGTCGATCGCGAGCAGCGTCATGCCCTGGTGGTGCGCCATGTACGATCGCACCACGGCGTGCATCGCACCGGACGGCACGCGGCCGGCGGTGTAGTCGATCGCCTCGTAGAACCCGTAGCCGGCGAGCAACTCGAGCCGCGCCAGCGCCTCGAGGTTGTCGCACGCGGCGTGGGGATCGACCATCACGGCGAGCGCGGTCGCGTACGGCGCGATCACGAGATCGTCGGCCAGCCCGGGCTTGAACCCCAGGCCGGGCACGCCGAACGCGCGGTACTGATAGTTCAGCTGGGCGTCGGTCTTGTGGTAGCCGGACTCCGACACGCCCCACGGCACGCCGCGCTCGCGGCCGTACGCGATCTGGCGCTCGACCACGGCGTGGTCGGTCGCGTCGAGCAGGGTGCCGTCGTAGGTCGGCATCACCAGCAGCGGCATCAGGTACTCGAACATCGAGCCGCTCCACGACACCAGCGCCGGCCGGCCGCGCGACGACGTGAGCTGGCGGCCGAGGTGGAACCAGTGGTCCTGCGGCAGCTTGCCCTGGGCGATCGCGAGGAAGCTGGCGAGCCGCGCCTCGGAGGCCAGCAGATCGTAGCGGCTGGCGTCGAGCCGGTGCTCGGTGACGTTGTAGCCGATCGCGAGCAGGTGCTGCGCCCGGTCGTAGACCAGGTCGTAGTCGAGATCGGCGAACTCGCGGCACCGCACCGCCAGCGCCGCCAGCTCGGTGAGCCGGGCGAGCGCGGTCGCGGCGGCGTGGCCCACCGCGGCGCGCAGCTCCGGGTCGCCGGGCTCGGGCAAGGTCAGATCGAGCCGCGCGGTGTCGGCCAGGGTGAGCGGGCCATCGAGCCGCGCGCGGACCGCGGGGTCGGCCGCGGCCGGCAGCTCGAGCCACGGCGCCATCGCGATCAGCTCGTCGCGCAGCTGGCCGCACTGCGCCGCGAACGCGGTCGCCCAGCCGAGCGGCCCGGTGTCCCCGCCCGCCGCGTCGCGAGCCTCGATCAGGTGCACGACCGTGGCGGTGCGGGCGATCATCCGGTGGAGCACGGCGTGGCGCTCCGCGGTGCTCGGCCCGGCGCCCGCAGCGGCGAGCTCGGCGCGCAGCGGGGCCAGCTCGCGCACGACCTCGGGCCACCTCGCCACCAGCTCGCCGAGGATCTCGAGCGCGTCGCCCAGCCCCGCGAGCTCCGGCCGCACCGG
>DATBBB010000605.1:0-10819 GCA_036271215.1 Kofleriaceae bacterium
CAAGAAGAAGGAGATTTATGCGCTACCTGTCATGGAATCTAGTTCGTGTTCTCACTCTGACGTCCTGCGTGGCCGGCTCGGTCGGAGCTTGTGCGATCGCTGACGATGACAACAATGCGACTAACGCATCCGAGCTCGTCATAAAGGATACCGTAACCTTTACACTCTCGGCTACGAGTAGCGATGAGCCGATCGCCGTTACCCTCCCGGACAACTCGTCCTACGTATACAACCCTTGCAGCGTATCGTTCCCTTCGGGCACAACAACTTATCTCCATCCGATAGCACATGATGACAAGACCAATTGCTTGCAATTCAAAAGTTGGGCGGGTGCATGTGCGGGGCAATCCTCGCAATGTGAGCTGGTCATGAATAGCGATATGTCTACGAGCATCCATTGGGTCATTTTGATTTCCTGTTTCTAGCCATAATCATGACTAGCGACATCTCGTGCGTAGCGCGCACGGATGTAGGGCCGCCGAGTACTGCACCATCCGGCTGTGCTCCAGCTCGCTCGTGCTGATCGCGGTTCGCTGGCCGGCGTTCAGTAGCTCGGAGGCGGCGCGCAGCTGATCGCCGGGCTTGCGCGCGCCCGCGGATCGACGGACGATGGCCCGTGGGCGATGACTGAGCGCAGCGTGTTCGTCAGCGTGGGGACCACCGCGACCGATCTGCAGGAGCGGTTCGTGCGTGCGATCGAGGAGCGGCTGCGCAACGAAGGGCTGACGCCGCACACCCTGGGCCGCGACACGTGGAGCGCCGACGCGCCGCTCAAGGTGGTCACCGAGCTGATGGACCGCTGCGTGGGCGTGGTCGTGATCGCGCTCGAGCGCGCGTTCTACCCCGCGGGGACCGAGCGGCGCGGCGGGGGCGACGAGGCCGCGGTCGTCAACGTGAAGCTGCCGACGTCGTGGAACCAGATCGAGGCCGCGATGGCGTACACCCGCGGCCTGCCGATCCTGGTGATCGCCGAGACCGGGCTCAAGAGCGAAGGGCTGATCGATCGCGGGCACGACTGGCACGTGCAGTGGGTGCGGCCCGACGTCGCGGCGCTGACCACGCCGGAGTTCAACGGCGTGCTGGCGAGCTGGAAGCAGAAGCTGCTCGACCAGCCGCGGCGGATGCCGGACGGGGTCGCGGATCTGCTGGCGGCGCTGACGATCGGCCAGCTGATCAGCGGGATGCGGCCGGCGCAGCTGTGGCCTGTGCTGGCCGCGATCGCGACGCTGATCGGTGGCGCGTTCGCGCTGGGCGCCAAGCTGTTCTCGTGATCGGCCGCGTCATTCGCCGGTGATCGCGATCTTGCCGTCGAGCCGGCGATCGCCGACCACCTCACGCGCGGTGGTCTGCCCGGAAATCCCGATGGAATTGGATGCTGCCCGGCCGGGCGGATGGGCGCTGCACGCGGTCTCGGCTACGCTGCACCCAAGAAGTGACGACCGACTGCGGACACCTGCTCTGCGAGCTGATCGACCGCTCGTGCAGCCTCGCTACCGGGAGGTCGCGCGGTTGCCGGCCCAATCTGGGTTCGAAGACGGTCGCACCGGAGGTCGTCGAGGAAGTTCGATCGCTCCTCGCCGTGATCGATCCGGACGTTCGACCCGTTCGAGATCAACGGGTCCAGAAGGCCGCCGTTCGTCTCGCCGAGATCTTGAGGCGGGAGGCGCTCGACGATCGGCACTTGCTTGCATATGCCCGCATCGAGGAGCCCGAGCTGGCTCCCGCGCTCGCGCGCCTGTGCCTTCGCCGGCGATCGTAGCGGCGACGGCGGCGCCCCAGGATTGCATCCGCCGCGCTGTCGCACGGTATCGGCTCACAGACCCGGAGAGCCGCTGGCGATCGAGCCAGCACCGCCGGTGTCGGCTCAGCCGTACTTGTCTGGCTTGGCGGGGTTGACGTGCGAGGCCACGACCGCCTCGACCACGGCGGGGCGCTTGCTGTGGAGCGCCGCCTCGAGCGCGGGGCGGACCTCGCTGCGCGAGCTGCAGCGAACCCCCGCGGCGCCGCACGCCTCCACGTACTTCACGAAGTCGAGCGGCTGCAGGTCGAGCCCGAACTCCTTGTAGCCCTCATCGAGCTGCTCGTAGATCACGTGCGCCAGCGAGTTGTTCTTGAACACCACGACCGTGATCGGCAGCCGGTACTTCACCGCGGTGAGCAGCTCCGGCATCATCATCGTGAACCCACCATCCCCGACGCAGGCAACGACCTGGCGCCCGGGAAACGCCAGCTGGGCGGCGATCGTGTACGGCAGCCCGGGGCCCATCGTGGTGTGGTTGCCGGCGAGCGCGAGTTGCTGGTTGCCGCGCATCCGCAGGTGGCGGGCGCAGAACACCGTGTGGGCACCGCAATCGAGCGAGATCAGGGCATCGTCGGCGAGAAGCCCGGCGAGCACGGCCGGCACCACCTGCGGCAGCATCGGCGACGCGTCGCTGGTCTCCTCGGCGACCTTGAGGCCCTGGATGTCGATCGGCACGCTCAGGTGAGCCACGCCGCGCTGGACTTCTCGACCATGACGTCGGCAGTGGTCCACGCATCGCTCGCAGCTTCGGTCGCCGCGTCGCCGGCGCGCGTCGCCGGCGCACTCGAGATCGGCGCGGTCGCGGCGACGACGGCGCCGGCCTGGCTGCCCTGCGCGCCTCCGGGCACCCCTGGCGAAGCAGCAGCTGGGGCGCCGCCGGCCGTGGCGATCTGGCCCACGAGCGCCGTCGCTGCTGCAGCGCTTCCCGTCGCAAACAGCTGGCGTCGCGTCAAGAATCGGTCCTCTCGCGTCATCGCACCATGCTGTGCAAATCGTGCTCCAGGTCTGGAGAGCAAGCGGCAACGAGCCACGGGCCCATGCTACGGGCCCACGACGATCGGCATTCCATGGACCCCGAGCGCCACTGTCGCGCAGGCAGCGTGCGGCTCCGCAGCACGGCCGCGCGCATGCAACTTGCTTCGAGCCAGCGTTGATGACGATCGATCGGCGCGCATTCTCACCACGCCGGCAGCAGCCTCATCGCCGCCGCCGCGGCTGCTGGTCACGGCGCTCTGGGTCGCATGGCGATCCAGCATTGCCAGATTATTTGTGAGTCGGCACTATTTCTGATGTGATACATTGACAATCACGGCGTCGTATTCAGTCCACGCAGACGCCGCCAACGCCCCCACGGTACTGCGACACGAGGCATTCATGCGCTCGCATGTCGCGGTCGTGGCACGTGCGCTGCTACTGGAAGGAGGTTGGTTTATGAAGCGAGCAATCGGGTGTTTGATGCTTGTTCTATCTCTAGGACTTGGCGGATGTCGTGACGAAGAAGATCTCAGGCTTGGGCAGACGAGCGTAGCGATCGAGGCGACGACTCCGGTCACTTGGGTCAGCCAAGTGAACACGTCGGTGAATGGTACGACCATCACCAAGACTGGTGGTCAGACCGACGAAGAGGACGCGGGCGCGGTGTCGCAGCAATCGGTCGACTCAGGTGACGTCGCATTTCAGTATACAGTTGATGAGACCAATCGATTCCGATTCGTCGGCCTCGGTCACACCTCGACCTGGCAGGGAGCTGCGAACATCGATTTCTCGTTCCGAATGCAAGCAGGCCATGCGGATGTCTACGAGCACAACAGCTATCGCACCGACATCTTCGTAACAATCGGTGATGTGCTGAGGCTCGAAATCGTGAACGGCATTGCGCGCTACTACCAGAATGGGATATTGAGGTATACCAGCCCACAAGGAGTGGTGTATCCGTTGAGAGTGGTGACATCGATGATCGAACTGCAGTCGACCATCGCGCAGGCGCAGATCAGCGGCACATCTCTCGGTGCGGTAACGTGGGTGAATCGCATAAATACTTCAGTGAACGGATCGACGTTACTGAAGTCCGGAGGTCAGACAGACGAAGAGGATGCAGGAGCAGCCTCCCAGCAGTCGATCTCATCCGGCAATGCATCGATGCAGTATACGATTGACGAGACCCAGAGATTCCGATTCGTCGGATTCGGTCATGCGCCGACGTGGCAAGGCGCAGTCAATATAGATTTCTCGTTCCGAATGCAAGCCGGACATGCTGACGTGTACGAGCGTGATAGCTATCGAGCGGACATTCTAGTCGTAGTTGGTGATGTCCTCAGACTCGATATCGCCAACGGAGTAGCGAAATATTACAAGAACAACACCTTGCAATATACAAGCTCACAGGTGCCGACCTATCCGCTCTACGTCATCGCATCGATGATCGAGTTAAATTCGACGATTGCGCAGGCGACGATGACAAGCGGCAACGGATCCCCGCCGCCACCGCCGCCGGGAGGGCATCACTTCTGTGGTTGGCTGGCAGGTGTTGGAAATAACGCCGCGGACGATCCGTATTTCAAAGATTTCGCCGACAACGCCGCGACCTTCGATGCTGTCCATCCAACTTGGTGGTCAGTGAACGCGGGCGGCGGCGGCCATTGCTGCACCGGCGGCGGAACCTTCTGCGAGGGCTTCGGCAACCCGCTGAGCGCTTATGTCCCGTGTCAATCAGTCAATATTCTTCCCAATACTACCTATGCTGGAAAACGTACCAAGCTGATACCCATGCTCGCAGCGACCAGCGCGGGTCAGGTAGCACTCGTTCGACAGATGCTTGGGGACGCAACAATGATGAATACGTGGGTTTCGACGCTAACCAATATTGCGGTAACAGAAAAATATGATGGGTTTGATATTGATTTTGAACATCTTTATGATAGCGCGCACACTCAAGTTAGAGCGCAATTGGTGACCTTCATGACCCAGCTGGCTAACGCCCTACATGCGAGCGGAAAGACGGTGTCGATCGCGGTCGACGCGTTCGATCGTAGTGATGTGGACTCCATGTGGGATGTTGCGTCGTTGCTGAATGTTGCCGATCAATTGCATGTGATGGGGTATGACTATCACGGATTGGGATCCAGTCACCCAGGACCGGTGGATCCGTTGGGTTGGACGCAGGCTGCGATGCTCCACCTGGCTGGACTGAACAATGGCACCACGGCAGGGAAACTGAGCTGGGGACTTCCGAATTATGGTGTTGAGGGACCCGATGGGGCACCAGTGACCAACGCCTCACATGGTCTCCAAGTTTGGATCGCAAATCACCCAGGCTACGCGATCACATCGACTGAGATGACAACTTGTCCATTTAATACTGATACACATTATACTGCCGGGCGGTCGCCCAATGGGTATGTCGGTGCGAGCCACGCCTACTTTGACGATATTCTTTCTCTTGAAGAGAAAGTGAGTTACGCGCAACAACACAGTCTTGGCGGTATCACGTACTGGACGATCGGAGAGGAGGCGGACGAGCCGACTGGTCGGACGTTCTTCCAGATGGTGCGAAATTACTTCCCGTTGCAATGAGGAGGGCGGCCCGTAGCCGCGGCGGCGAAGCGCAAGAGCGCCGCAACCTCGCTCCTCACCGCAAGCACATGCAGCGTCCGGCGCGGTTGCAGGCGGCGGTGAAGTGGAGATCCGGTCATGGCGGGAAGGATCTTGTGCGTGGCTACGCGCGCTGGCTCGGTGTCGATCGGGATCCGGGATGTCCGAAGGCCGGCCCGGATGATGCCGGCCCGTCACGCGCCGAGCTGGAGCTCGCGCTGCGCGAAGGGCATGTCCGCGGTGATCCCGTGGCTGCGGCAGTGGTCGAGCAGCTTGCGGGACTCGATCAGCTGCGGCGAGCTGTCCTGGTAGTTCATCACCATGACGTGGCTCAGCCATGGCTCGCGGCCCATCGCGTAGATGTAGACCTGCTTGGGCCGCAGCCGGCGGACGATCTCGATCGCGCGCTCGCCGTTCGAGCCATTGAGCCGCCGCGACTGATCCATCTTGCGCGGCAGCGGGGTGTGCAGCAGCGAGCCGTACATCCAGCTCATCGGCGCGCCCTCGCTCTCCATGCCGAGGAACAGCACGTCGATCTCGCCGACCGCCCGCTGGATGTGGTCGTAGAGCTGGGGCTCGATCGCGTTGGAGTCGGCCGCCATCAGCATCGAGTGGCCGCCGAGCTGGATCAGGTGCGCGGTCTTGGCGCGGATGTTGAGGTCGGCGTGCTCGCCGAGGAACGGCAGGCCGGTCAGCGAGCCGCCGGGGATCTCGAACGAGTCCAGATCTTCGATCTCGATCACGCGCGGAAACCCGACCTGGCGAAGCAGCAGCTTGAGCGACGGGTCGGCCAGGTAGCCGCCGTTGTTGCGCGGGACGACGATCGTGCCGATCCGGCCGCGCAGCGGCAGCAGGGTCTCGAGCATCAGGTGATCGGCGTGGCCGTGGGTCAGGACCACGTAGTCGATCCGGTCCGGCAGATCGGCGTGGGTGTAGCGCGGCAGCTCCGACGGGAACTCGTAGCTGACCACCGGGTCGGTCAGGATGCTGACGTCGCGGGTCTCGATCAGCACGCAGGCGTGACCGAAGTAGCGCAGGCGGACGCCGTCGCCAGCGTAGCGCGGCGTGCGGCGCGGCGGTTGGTCGGTGAACAAGCTGGCGAACACGTCGGCGTCGGCACCGGTGATGCCGAGCGCGTCGCGGATCGGCTCGATCGGGCCGGGTGTGGTGCGCATCGCGAACAGCGCGTCGACCGCCGGGTGGCGGAACGGCGCGCGGACGTGGATCCCGCCCTCGGCGTCGAGCCGCGGCGTGCTGAACACGTAGCTCCGGGCGTCCTGGTCGATCGGGTGCAGCAGCATGCTCTGCGATGATTCGCGGTAGTGCGGGCTGCGGTACAGCAGCGGCTCGATGAACCGCGCGGTGGCGCGGTGGTTGAGGTCGTAGGTCAGCTCGACGTAGCCGCGCAGCAGATCGGGGATCTGGGGGTAGAGGCCCTCCAGCGAGTGCCCGGTCGACGCGGCGAGCAGCTTGTCGAGCTCGGCCAGCGCCTCGGTGAACCGCAGCGACGCCGCCTGGTCCTTGCACGTCTGGTCGAGCAGCTGCTTGATCTCGCCGACCCGCTCGACGCCGTAGTTGATGTACGGGCCGCCCATCAGCGCAGGGTTCTTGAGCGCCGCGACGTGGATGTCGGGCGCCGCGATGAACGACTGCATGATCCGCGCGTGCAGGTGGGCCACGAACATCGGCGCGGTCTGCGGTGGGATCAGGTACCACCACGCGTACCACTGGTTGTAGAGCGGCTCGAGCGCGATATTGGGTCTCAGATATTTTGCAGCTGACATGAGGGACCTCGGGGACTGACGGGAGCCGGGGCGGTCGCCAGCGGGATCAACCGGCCGGCGTCGAGCTGGAGCAGGCGATCCGCCGCGTGGAAATACCGATCATCGTGGGTGATCACGAGGACGGTCTTGCCGAGCTGCTTGAGGTCGGGGAGCAGCTGCTCGTAGAACACGGCCTTGAACGCCGGGTCCTGGTCGGCCGCCCACTCGTCGAACACGTAGAGCGGGCGATCCTCGAGGTAGGCCACGAGCAAGGCCAGCCGCTTGCGCTGGCCCTGGGACAGCTGGGTGGTCGAGAACCGGCCCTCGGTGATCGTGATCTTGCGATCGAGGTGCAGCCGGACCAGGTAGGCCTGGATCCGCGCGAGCGTCGCGGGATCGCGGGGCGCGCCGAGCAGGTGCTCGAACAGGTGGAAGTCGGAGAACACCGCCGAGAACTGCTGGCGGTACGCCTCGCGGCTGTCGGGAGTCACCGGCTCGCCGTCGAGCCGCAGCTCGCCGCGCTCGGGCGCGTACAGCCCGGTGATGAGCTTGGCGAGCGTGGTCTTGCCGCTGCCGTTGCCGCCGATCAGGAACACCAGCTCGCCGCGCTCGAGCGTCAGGTCGATCGGGCCGAGCGCGAACTGATCGTCCTCGAGCTCGCGGTGATAGGTGTGGGTGACGCCGCGCAGCTGGAGCTGGCGAAACCGCCGCGGGGGGCCGCCCGCCCGGGCGTCGGGCTCGCCGGGTTCGTGGGGCTCGTGGGGCTCGTGGGGCTCTTGTGCCTCGTCGGGCTCGGCCGGCCACAGCCCGAACGACCGGATCTTGCGTAGCGCGATCTCGCCGCGCGTCATCACCGGCAGCACCTCGAAGATCACCGACAGCGGCTGCTGCAGGTACAGGATCGCGAACGCGTAGCCGGTCAGCGTACCGGCGCCGACCTCGGTGACCCGCGGCACGCCGAACAGCACCAGCCCGATCAGCAGGAAGAACAGGAACTGGCCCCAGCTCGCGGTCGCGCCGTAGATGTCGTTGGTGCGGATCGCCAGCTTGCGCAGGTCGTCGGCCGCGGGATCGAGGCACTCGGCGAGGAACGCCCGGCGCCGCCCGCGATGCAGCCCGAGCTCCTTGAGCCCGTCGGTCAGCGCGCGCAGGTGGCCGAACAGATCGTCCTCGCGCTCGCGCGCTTGCTCCGAGATCCGGACCGCGCCCTGGGTCGGGAGCCAGTAGCTCAGCGCGCCGAGCACGCCGAACCCGAGCATGCCGAGGAACCCCAGCGGCGACAGCCACGCCATGTAGGCCAGGCAGCCGAGCGCGCTGGCCAGGTTGATGAAGAACGCGGGCAGCAGGCGGAAGCCCTCGCCGAGCACGAACACGTCGGAGGTCAGCGTCGCCTGCAGCCGCGCCGCGCCGGCGTCCTCGAGCGTGCGCAGCGGGGTCGCCAGGATCCGGCGGGCGAGGTCCTTGCGCAGCGCGAACACCGCGCCGTGGTGCAGCCGGCCGAGCAGGCCGATGAACGCGGTCCGCGCGACCAGCGCGACCAGCGCCAGCCCGCCGAACATCAGCGTCGCCGGCGACCGCGGCCGGCTCAGGGTCGCGCTGATCAGCCAGATCAGCCCCGCGCCGCAGCCGCCCGACACGACGCCCAGCACCAGCAGCAGCACCGCCGAGCGCCGCGACCGTGCGGCCAGCCGGACCAGCTCGGTCATCGCCGGTGACCCTGCAGGTGGGCGGCCGGCGCGGCCGGGAGGGGGGAGATCGCCGTGCTGCCGGGCGCGCTCGGGGGCTGGGCGCACCACGCCGGCAGGTGCTCGAGCACGGCGGCGAGCTCGTCGAGCAGCCGGTGGATCGCGGCGGGCTCGAACCGGGCAAGCTGGTAGGCGGCGTGCAGGAATAGCTCGGCCTGCGGCAGGACGGTGATCATCAGCGGGAACGTCAGCCGCATCGGCGTGGCGCGGAACTCGCGGACGTCGAGCCGGCTGGCGAGCCGCATGTGCTCGAGCAGCCGGGCGGTGCCCTGCTCGAGCCCGAGCGCGGGGTCGAGCGCGGCGTCGAGCTCGGCCGGGGCACGCGCCGGAGTGGCGCTCGGCGCGCGCGCACCGTCGAGCGGGAAGCTCTCGACGACCAGCACGCTGTCGAACAGCGGCGTGCCGCGCGGGACGCCGCTCCACGCCTCGAGCTCGGCCAGGTCGACATGCTCGTGGTCGCGGAGCTCGGCCTGGTAGGACTGCAGCGCGTGGAGCCAGGGCAGCATGCGGTCGTCGCGCCGCCGCACGCGGACCGGCAGCAGGGTCGAGAACAGGCCGACCATCTGCTCGATGTCGGGTAGCTCGGCGGGCCGGCCGGCGGAGATCGCGCCGAACACGATGTCATCGGCCGCGTCGTGCTGCCCGTCGTGCTGATCGAGCACCAGCGCCCACGCGGCCTGGACCAGCGTATTGAGCGTCAGCTGGTGGTGGCGTGCGAACGTATGCAGCGTGGCAGTCGCCGGCGCCGACAGCCGGACGTGCTCGCCGCCGGTCAGCGTCGCGGCCGGCGGGCCGTGCGGGCGGCGGTCGCCGGGCAGCGGGGTCGGCGCGATGACCCCGGCGAGCGCGGCGCGCCACCACGCCTCGGTGCGCGCGCGGTCCTGCGCCGCGAGCCAGCCGAGGTACGCGTGGTAGGCGGGGCCAGGGCCGGCCGTGGCCTGCCGGCCGGCGGCGAGCGCGGTGTACGCCGCGAACAGCTCCTTGAACATCACGCCCATCGACCAGCCGTCGAGGATCGCGTGGTGGTGGGTCCAGACGATCTGGTAGACCGCGTCGGCCAGCCGCAGCACGGCGACCCGCATCAGCGGCGCGACCGCGAGGTCGAAGCCGCGCGCGAAGTCGTCGCGCAAGAACGCGTCGAACCGGGAGCGCTGCTCGGCGGCCGGCATCGTGCGCCAGTCGTGGGCCTGCCACGGCAGCGCGGCCCCTGGGTGGCCTGGGTGGCCTGGGTGGCCTGGGTGGCCGGGGTGGCCGGGGTGCCCGGGGTGGCCGGGGTGCCCGGGGTGCCCGGGGTGCCCGGGGTGGACGATCTGCAGCGGCTCGGCGAGACCCTCGCAGGCGAACGACGTGCGGAGCGCCGGGTGGCGCGCGATCACGCAGTCCCACGCGGCGCGGAACGCGGCCAGGTCGAGCGCCGCGTGGATCTGCCAGGACGACTGCACGAGGTAGACCGTCGCGCTCGGATCGCGCAGGGTCTCGCGGCACATCACGCGCTGCATCGGGGTCAGCGGGTAGGCGTCGTCGACGAGGGTGCCGTGGGGGATGGCGCGATCGAGGTCGGCCTGGGACAGATGCGCGAGCGGGAAATCGGCGGGGGTGTAGCGCGCGGCGTCTGGGGAGGCGCGGTGGGCGATGAGGGCGCGGAGGGCGGCGAGGTAGTCGCGGGCGAGAGCCTCGATGGTGGCGCGGGCGTGGAGGTCGGGGCTGAAGGTCCACGCCAGGCGGAGCTGGCTGGCGCCGGCGGAGCGCACGACGAGGCCGTCGATCACGAGCACGTGGCTGCGGCGGCCAGCGGCGGCGTGGGTGGGGCCGGTCGAGTCGGTCGAGAGCGCGAACATCGCGGGGCCAGAGGCGATGGTGGCAGCCTGTGCGGTGGCCTGGCCGAGGTAGTTGAAGGCGAGCTCGACGGGTGGGAGCGC
>DATBBB010000606.1:0-4028 GCA_036271215.1 Kofleriaceae bacterium
TTCCGATCACGCAGGAGTGTTCATGCGGCCCCTATTAACTTGTGTTAACGTCCGCGCAATGCGCCAACTGCTTCCTTTGATAGCGATATTTATCGCGGCAGGCACTCCCGTTGCCGTCGCGCAGCCCTGGCCAACCGGGGCAGACTGGGACTCGCGCGGCTGGGCGGCCGCCTGCAGCGCGCGCTCGAGATGGTGACCAAGGCCCGCAACGACGTCTCGGAAGAAGAGGACAGCCCGTCGAGCCAGGTCCACCGGCTCCGCATCCGCTCGCTCGAGCACATCGCCAACGCCGACCGGCTGATCCGCGACGGCATCGAGGACGCCCGCGCGCTGCGCGAGCCGCCCCCGCCGCCTCCGCCCCCGCCGTCCGCGGCGTGGGACCAGCACGGCTGGACGATGCTCGGCGAGACGCGCGTCGAGTCGCACCGCGAGGACTTCAACCGGATCGAGGTCGATCGCTGGGAGCCGCGGTTCCGCAAGCTGACCCTGGTCGTGCTCGACGCCGACATGGAGCTGCTCGACCTGTCGATCAAGTTCAAGCACGGCGAGCCGTTCCACCCGCAGGTCAGCCAGATCTTCCGCGAGAACACCCGGACCAAGGTGATCCAGATGCCGGAGGGCGAGGAGCGGTCGATCCGCTGGATCGAGTTCCGCTACCGCAACCTGCCCGGCGAGGGCAGGGCGCGCGTCCAGGTGTGGGCGAAGTAGCCCCGGCTCGCACGCCGGCTCGTAGATCACGCCGCCGGCCCGGGTTGCCCGATCGCGGGTAGAAGCGCTCGACGAGCGGCGCTATCCTGGGCGCACATGGCAAGCCGCCCGGCCCGATCGACCGAGACACAGCCGCGGTTCCCCCATGGCGCCGGGGTCGGCTCGCTCGCGGCCCTCGTCGTGATCGGCGCGCTCGGCGCGTCCGGCTGCTTCGATGACCGCGGCCTCGCGATCGAGGTCGAGATGGGCGGGATGCCCGCCACCTCGGTCGAGCTGTACCTCGGCAAGGCGAAGTGCGACGCCAGCAGCAACGATGCAGGCATCGACTGCTCCGGCATCGCGCCATCGCCCGCCGGCTCGGTCTCGCTGCCCGGCACGATCTGGTTCCGTGACAGTCCGGCGCCCTACACCGCCGAGGTGAGCGGCGGCAAGGCAACTTTCCGGCTCACCACGAGCTCCACCGCCGGATCGGACGACATGGTGCCGATGATCATCGCGGTCGGCCTCGACGCCAGCGGGCAGACGGTGGGCGCGGCGACGATGGAGGCGCAGACCGTTCCGCTCCACGGTGCACGGCTCGTCACCGCGACCCTCCACAAGACGATGGACGTGGCGCGCACGGCCCCCGTGACCGCCCCGACGGATGACGAGGACCGCGTGTTGCGATGGAAGAAGCCGGACGCGCCGACCTCGTGCGTCGTGTTCGAGCACTGGACCAGCGGCGTCGCGCAGCGCGACTTCGTGGTGCCCACCGACGATCCTGATTGCGACGGCTTCACCCAGCCCGAGTGCGCTCCCGCCGCGTACGACGGATCGAGGCCAGCCGGCGCCAGCGATCCCGACTGCTTCGTGTCGACCGCGGCTCCGCAAGCGTGTGTGCTGGGCAGCGGCGGCTGCTCCGACCTCAGCTCGACTCCCGACATGACCGCGTGCGTCCCTCAGACGGGCCGCGTGGTGTGTGCCCCCAGCGTGTTCTGCGCGTGCACGGTGTTCGACAAGGACTGCGCGCCCAACAGCATCATGACCGCGGGCGATATCCCGCGAATCGTGTGCATGGTACCGGCGAAGCTGGCGATCGGCACGAACCTCGACCTCTGCGCAGGCAAAGAGGTCGCCACCGTGAACCTCAACGGGATGATCAAGGGTAGCCAGTGTACGGATCCGGAGATCGAATCATTCGACTCGACCGAGCTCCAGGACACCGCCGATTTCGGCGGTGCGATGATGCAGATCTCGTTGGACAACGGTCCATGCGCGCTCAAGATCGAATGGGCGAGCGGCACCCGGACCAAGCCGCTGCAAAACGGCATGGATCGCGGCCTCGTGAAGATCACGATCGGCCACCGAGAGGCCTTGGTGCCGATCGTGTTTCAGTTCGATCCAGCGGTCACGTGCGGCACCACAGAGCTCGCGTGTACGACGATGGGGAGCAACGACGACTCGCTCTGGACCTGCGCGTCGTCATCGAACTGACGCGCGGCTGGGCCCCGAGCGGTACCGCAGGGCCGCCGCGCTACGCCGACTGCAGCGTATCGTAGGAGTGGAACAGCATCGAGAACGTCGCGCGGCCCTCGGTCAGGCTGCGCAGCCGGGTCGAGTAGCCGAACATGTTGCGCAGCGGGACCAGCGCGGCGATCAGCCGCTTGGCGCCCCGCGCGCCGACGTCCTGGACCTGGCCGCGGCGCTGGTTGAGATCGCCGATCACGGCGCCGAGGAACTCGTCGTCGACCGTGACCTCGACCGCCATGATCGGCTCGAGCCGCGACGGATGGGCCGACTGCACCGCGCGCCGGAACGCCTCGGCCGCGGCCGCGCGAGCGCCGATCTCGCCGTTGGCGCCGTCGCGCAGGTTGACCCCGAGTAGCGTCACCTCGACGTCCTCGAGCGGGTAGCCGTCGGGGCCGCTCGACGCGGCGTCCTTGAGGCCCTGCATCGCGGCGTTGACGACGTTGTCGGGTAGCAGCGAGCCCGCGGGCAGCGCGCGCTTGAAGTCCATGCCGCTGCCGCGCGGCCGGCCGCGGACCCGCGCCGTGGCCTCGCCGTAGATCGACTGCTCCTTGAGGTCGCGCTCGAACACCGCGGTGGCGTCGGCCTCGCCGAGCACGGTCTCGCGGTACACGACCTGCGGCTTGCCGGCGCGCGCCTGCACGCCGTACTCGCGCTTCATCCGATCGACGATGATCTCGAGGTGGAGCTCGCCCATGCCGCTGATCAGCGTCTGGCCGATGTCGTTGTCCTCGCGGAAGTTGAACGTCGGATCTTCCTCGGCCATCTTGGCGAGCGCGAAGTCCATGCGCTCCTTGGCCGCGGTGTTGTCGGCCTCGATCGCCTGCGAGATCACCGGCTCGTAGGTGTCGATCCGCTCGAGCAGGATCGGCGCCTTGGGATCGCACACGGTGTCGCCGGTGGTCGCGTCCTTGAGGCCCGCGGCGGCGACGATCTCGCCGGCGATCGCCTTGTCGAGCCGCTCGCGCTTGTTGGCGTGGACCCGGAACAGCCGCGCGACCTTCTCCTTGCGGTTGGTGCGCACGTTCAGGATCTCGGCGCCGGCCTCGAGCGTGCCCGAGAAGATCCGCAGGAACACGACCTTGCGGCCCTCGTCCATCGCGATCTTGAACGCGAGCGCGGCGAACGGCTCGTTGTTCTTCGGCGCGCGCGACAGCTTCTCGACGCCCTTCTCCGAGTTGATCGTCCGCGGATCGACACCGGTGACCGGCGGCACATCGGCCGGCGACGGCAGGTAGGCGATCACCGCGTCGAGCAACGGGTGGATGCCCTTGTTGCGCAGCGCGGTGCCGGCGAGCACCGGCACCATCTTGACGCCGATCGTCGCCTTGCGGATCGCGGCGTCGAGCTCGGCGACCGTGATCTCCTGGCCCTCGAGGTACTTGACCGCGATCGCGTCGTCGAGATCGGCGAGCGCCTGGATCAGGCCGTCGTGGCCGTCCGCGGCGACCGCGGCGAGCTCGCCCGGGATGTCGACGACCTCGGGCGCGTCGGTGACGTCGCCCGTGAACATCAGCGCCTTCATCCGCACGAGATCGATCACGCCGGAGAACGCGTCCTCGCTGCCGATCGGCAGCTGGATCGGCACCGCGTTGGCGCCGAGCCGCTCGCGGATGTCGGCGACCACCGACGGGAACGACGCGCCGACCCGGTCGAGCTTGTTGACGAACGCCAGGCGCGGGACCTTGAACTTGTCGGCCTGGTGCCAGACCGTCTCGGACTGCGGCTGGACGCCGGCGACGCCGCAGAACACGACGACCGCGCCGTCGAGCACGCGCAGCGAACGCTCGACCTCGATCGTGAAGTCGACGTGG
>DATBBB010000607.1:0-4111 GCA_036271215.1 Kofleriaceae bacterium
CGCCGCTCGTGTACCAGAAGGCGCTCGAGATCCACACCACGGCGCTCAACGTCGCGACCGCGTACCTGTCGTACCGCACCCAGCCGGGGGTCTACGCGCTGGCCGGCGCGGCGCCCAGGCCGAGCCTCGCCGCCCGACTGACCGGCGCGGACGATCCGGCGCCGGGCCCCAGCGTGCCCGGGTCGGCGACGCTCGAGCAGCTGCTCGGCAGCATGGACTACTGCGCGTGCGACGAGTGCAAGTCCGTGCTTGGCGCGGCGGCGTACTTCGTCGATCTGCTCGACTTCATCGACGTCGCGCCGGTGGCGCCGAACCAGAACCCAAAGCACGTGCTGTGCCACCGCCGCCCCGATCTGGAGCAGCTGCAGCTCAGCTGCGAGAACACGAACATCGCCGTGCCGTACATCGATCTCGTCAACGAGATCCTCGAGTACTGGACGATCCACGGCAACCTGACCAAGTACACCGGGTTCAACATGAACACCGGTGACCAGACCGCGGATCTGCTCGCCGATCCCGCACACGTCACCGACGCCGCGTACGACCACACCAAGGCCGAGGTCTACCCGTTCACCTTGCCGTTCGACATGCCGCTCGAGGCGCTCCGGCTGCTGATGCAGGCGTGGAGCACCACGCTCGGCGATGCGCTGCGCGTGTTCGGCACCCCGCTGGCCGCGCGGCTCGAGCGGCTCGAGCTCGACGCCGGCGAGACCCGGATCCTCACCGACATGAGCTATCGCACGCTCTCGGAGTACTTCGGCGAGCCGGCGGCGTCGTCGATCGACGCGCTGAACGCCGCGATCTCGAACGCCAAGACGTTCTGCACCCGCACCGGGATCCAGTACCAGGACCTCGTCGATCTGCTCGGCACCACGTTCATCAACCCCGGGGCGCCGCTGGTGTCGCTCCTGACCGCGCTGCAGGTCAGCTTCTCGCAGCTGGCCGCCTGGTACGATCACACGCTGACCGACGCGCAGCTGGCGGCGCTGCTGCCAACGACCCTGGTCATCGCCGACTACGGCGGCGATGTGACCGCGTGGCTGACCGCGAACCGCGCGCTGATCATGGGGCTGATCACGCTCACCGAGACCACCGCCGACCCGAGCGCCGGTTGCAGCTTCGCGAACTTGCAGCTGCGCTACACCCAGCCCACCGACAACGCGCTCACCGACCTCGCGTACTGGAAGCTGCACCGCTTCATCCGGCTGTGGCAGAAGCTCGGCTGGACGATCGCGGTCACCGCCCAGATCGTGACGACGTTCCTCGGCATCGCCCCGGCGGCGCTGACCGACGCGAACCTCGACGCCACGTTCACCCGGCTGGTCGCGCGGCTCGCCGCGTTCCAGACCGTGATCCGGCGCCAGGCGGTGCCCGCCGATCGGATCGCCGACTGGCTCGCGGTGTGGGACGCCACGCAGCCGATCGCCGTGCGGCGCGAGCTGCTCGCCCACCTGGTGCGGATCGGGACGACCGACCTCGATCACCTGATCGAGCTCGCCGGGATCGACCCGCTCGCCGACGACCTGGACGCCGACGCGCCGTCGATCCTCGGCCTGCTCGATGCGTGGGCCGCGCTCGAGCCGACCGGCCTCAAGGTCGTGGACGTCGACTACCTGCTGCGCAGCCGCGACGACGCCGGCGCGATCGCCCCGACCCAGGACGCGCTGTACCGCGATCTCGCCGCGCTGCGCGACGGGCTCACCGCGATCGAGGTCGATCTCGCCGCGCCGCCGGACAACGCGGACCTCGGCTACGTGGCCGGCAAGCTCGCGCTGGTCTACGACGCGGCGGTCGTCAACGACTTCATCGGCCTGTTCGCCGGCACCACGACGTACAGCGCGCCGCTCGCGACCGTCGAGCAGGCGCTGCCCGGGCCGCTGGTGGCCGCCGACGGCAAGCTGGCGTACGACCCGTTCGGCAAGCGGCTGTCCCACGCCGGGGCGCTGTCGGCGGCGACCGCGACCGCGCTCGGCGCCGCGGCCGATGCGCTGACGCTCGCCGACCTGAGCGAGATCACCGCGGCGAGCGATCTGGTCGGCTACGTGGCCGCGTTCAAGATCGCGGTCGCCGCGCTGGTCGCGGCGGGTGCGGCCGACCTCGCCGGGCTCGCCGCCGACTACCCCGAGCTCGCCGCGGTCTACGCTGCGGTCGCCCCGATCCAGGATCCGGCCGCGCAGGCGACCGCGCTGATCGCGCAGATCACGCCGGCGCTCGGCGACCGGCTCAAGACCCTGGCGCTCGGCACCACGCTCGCGTCGCAGCTCAAGACCGATCAGCTGCTGGTCGACGTGCTGACGTCCGGCCCTGCGGTGCTGCACGCCGGCGGCGATCCGGCGCGCCCGATCCTCGACGACCTGCGCGGCCTCGAGGCCCCGGTCGCGCTGTCGGCGAACGGCGGGTTCGCGCTCCACCTCGAGCCGCCGAGCAGCGACGACTACATCCTCTACGTCGCCGCGCCGCCCGGCACGACCGTGACCCTGAGCGTGGCCGGCGCCGGTGCGATCCCGACCCAGCTGGTCGGCGCGACCGGCGAGGTCGCCACCGCGAGTGTGATCGCGCTCGCGGCCGGCACGCTGACCGCCGTCGAGCTGACAATCGACACCTTGCCGGCGGACGGCAGCGCCGTGCTGCGCTGGCGAACCAAGGGGATGGCCAAGGCGGCGATCCCGGCGTCGCGGATCTACGCCGATGCCGCGCTCGCGGCCGGGTCGGCGTCGCTGGTGCGGCTCCACAAGGCGGCGATGCTGCTCCGCGCGATCCCGCTGACCCCGGCGGAGCTCGCGCACCTGGCCGCGGTCAACCCGGACACCGCCGGCTACCTCAACGCGCTCGACGTCGGCGGTGCGATCACCGCGGTGGAGCTCCACGCGCAGTGGGTCCGGTTCGCGTGGCTGGCGTGGTTCGGCGCGCTCCACGCCAGCGAGCCGAGCGACGATACCTGGGTCGGGCTGCTCGCGAACCCGCTGCAGGTCACGCCGCAGGGCGCCAGCGTGCTCGCCGGCGCCGCGGGCTGGGCGGCCCAGGATCTCACCGACACGCTCGCGCACTTCGGGCTCGTGCTGCCGGCGCCGCTGCCGCTCGGCGTGTTCCGCAAGGTCAAGGACGCGGTCGACTTCGCGACTGCCTCGACCCAGACCGCGGCGAACCTGATCGCGTGGACCACCGCCACGCCCGACGGTCCGCTGATCGCGGCGATCAAGGACGCGCTGCGCGCCGGCCAGGACTCGACCACCTGGCACACCACGCTGCAGAGCGTGAACGACGCGCTCCGCAACCAGCGCCGCGACGCGCTGGTCAGCTACATCCTGCACCACGCTGCGCCGGTGAGCCCGATCGACACGATCGACACCGCGGACAAGCTCTACGAGTACTTCCTGATCGACGTCGAGATGGACGCGTGCATGCAGACCTCGCGGATCCGGCTCGCGCTGTCGACGGTGCAGCTGTTCGCGATGCGCTGCCTGATGAACCTCGAGCCCGAGGTCTCGCCGCAGTCGATCGACGCCGCGCAGTGGCAATGGATGAAGCGCTACCGGGTCTGGGAGGCGAACCGCGAGATCTTCCTGTTCCCCGAGAACTGGCTCGTCCCCGAGCTGCGCGATGACAAGTCCTCGATGTTCAGCGAGCTCGAGGCCGAGCTGCTCAAGGTCGACATCACCGACGACCTCGCCGAGGACGCGTACCTGGCGTACCTCAAGAAGCTCGACGAGGTCGCGCGGCTCGAGCTGGTCGGCAGCTTCCTGCAACAGGACCCGAGCAACGCCGACAACGACGTGCTCCACCTGTTCGGGCGCACCAACGGCAACACCCACGCGTACTACTACCGCCGGTTCGAGGGCAACGTGTGGTCGCCGTGGGACAAGATGACGCTGCAGATCGACGGCGATCTGGTGTTCCCGGTGATCTGGAAGACCCAGCTGTTCGTGTTCTGGGTGTCGCCGGTGCACAAGGCGACCGGGGCCACCGACGCCACACCGCTGGTCCAGAGCACCGCGAACTGGGGCACGAACGCGCGGGTCAGCGCCGACCTCAACCTCGTGTGGGGCGAGTACTACCAGGGCAAGTGGACGTCGCCGAAGTCGACCGACCTGACCGCGCCGCTGACGCTGAC
>DATBBB010000608.1:0-11897 GCA_036271215.1 Kofleriaceae bacterium
GTACCAGTCGGCGCCCTCCCAGCCGCTGACGTCCTTGAAGTAGGCGCGCTGCGCGGCGAGCCGATCGTGGATCGGCGATCGCTTGGCGCCGCGCGCGGTCTGCATGACGTACGTCGGGTAGTGGCACTTGTAGACCATGCCGAGCGACTCGACGGTGCGGGTCCGCCGGTACGCGGGGTTGGCCTGGTAGCCGTGCAGCCGATCGATGTGGAACCCGGTGACGTCGACGTCCGGCTTGCCGGTGACGATCCAGTGCGCCAGCACGCGGCCCAGGCCGCCGCCGGTCAGGATGCCGATCGAGTTGAGGCCCGCGGCGACGAAGTAGTTCTTGAGCTCGGGCGCCTCGCCGACGCACGGCTGGAGATCGGGCGTGAAGCTCTCGGGGCCGCAGAACAGCTTCTTGACCCCGGTGGTCATCGAGATCGGCACCCGGTTCATCGCGGTCTCGATGTAGCCGCCCATGCGATCCCAGTCGGGCTGGATCTCGCCGAACGAGAAGTCCTCGGGCACGCCGCGCACGTTCCACGGCGCGCACTTGGGCTCGAACAGGCCGATCATCAGGCCGCCGACCTCCTCGCGGAAGTAGCCGTACGACCCCGGATCCTCGAGCACCGGCCAGTGCGCGCCGAGCGCGGGGATCCGCTCGGTGATCAGGTAGTAGTGCTCGGCGGCCTGCAGCGGGATGTTGACCCCGGCGCGCGCGCCGAGCTGGCGCGCCCACATGCCGGCGCAGTTGACGACATACTCGGCCGCGATGTCGCCCTCGGGCGTGGTCACGCCGGTCACCACGCCGCGCCGCTGGGTCACCCCGGTGCACGGCACGCCCTCGAGGATCGTGACGCCCTTCTGCCGCGCGCCCTTGGCCAGCGCCATCGTCACGCCGACCGGGTCGGCGCGGCCGTCGTCCTTGACGTAGAACCCGGCGAGCAGATCGTCGGTGCGCGCGAGCGGGAACAGGTCGCCGACCTGGCGCGGCGAGATCTCGTCGACGTTGACCCCACAGTAGCGGTTGAACGTCGAGACCCGGCGGTACTCCTCGACCCGATCGGGGTCGGCGGTCACCTCGATGAACCCGCACTGCTTGAGCCCGGTGTGCTGGCCGGTCTCGGCCTCGAGCCGGGCGTACAGGTCGCGCGTGTACTTGCGCATCTCGGTCGAGGTCTCCGAGGTCGAGCCGAACGTCACCATCAGGCCGGCGGCGTGCCACGTCGTGCCGGAGGTCAGCCGATCGCGCTCGAGCAGCACGACATCGGTCCAGCCCATGTGGGCGAGGTGGTACGCGACCGAACATCCGATCACACCACCGCCGACCACGACCACGCGAGCCTGAGAGGGTACGGGCATGCGTCGCCAGGATAGCCCATCCCCTGGTAGGCTCTGCCAGTGACAGACGGCACGACCGAACCTGCCGAACCGGGGTGGCGCCCGCTGATCGTCGATGCCGCGCGGCGCGAGGCGATCCAGGCCGTGATCGCGGAGATCGTGGCGGCGGTGGCGGACTGGCGGCGCGACCACGAGTCCAGCGGCACCGACGACGCCGACTACGCGACCCTGCGGATCTACGCCGCGAGCGACGAGCTGGTCCCCGATCCCGACGACGCGGCCGGCCAGGCGCTCGCCAAGGCGGTCACCGGCGTGGTCGATCGCCAGGAGCCGGGGCTGTACGGCGGCGCGGCGCGAATCGCGTTCGCGATCGGTCACCTGAGCGCCGGCGAGGACGCCGACCTCGCCGGCGAGATGATCGAGCGCTCGCTGTACAAGTACCTCGAGCAGCCCAGCGACAACTACGACCTGATCAGCGGCCTGGTCGGGATCGCGGTGCCGGTGCTACAGCGGATCGCCGATGGCAGCCCGTCGGTGACGAGCGAGCCGCTCGCGCGCCGGATCCTCGAGCAGATCGAGCGCAACGCGCGCCCGGTGCCCGGCGGCCTGGCGTGGCACACCCCGCCGACCCTGCTCCCCGAGTGGCAGCGCGAGCTCGCGCCCGAGGGCTACTACAACTTCGGGCTGGCGCACGGCATCCCCGGCGTGATCGCGATCCTCGCGCGCTACATCGTCGCCGGCATCGATCCCGGCCGGGCCCGGACCCTGCTCGACGGCGCGATGGGCTACCTCCAGTCGGTCGCGCAGCCGGCGTTCGGCAACCGGTTCCCGGGCTGGATCCCCAGCCCGCGCTCCGACGGCACGGCGCGCGTGGCGTGGTGCTACGGCGATCTCGGCGTGGCGGTCGGCGTGCACGCGGCGGCGACCGCGACCGGGCGCGACGACTGGCGCGGGTTCGCGCTCGATCTCGCGCACGGCATGGCCGCGCGGCCCCAGGACGCCGCGCAGGTGATCGACGCCGGGCTGTGCCACGGCGCCGCCGGGGTCGCCCACCTGTTCAACCGGCTGTCGCAGGCGACCGGCGACGCCGAGCTCGCGCACGCGGCCCAGGTCTGGTTCGAGCGCACGCTCGCGATGCGCAACGCCGAGTCGATCGCCGGGTTCCCGCGCGGCCTGCCGGTCGAGCGCAAGATCACGTGGGAGCCGTCGGCCGACCTGTTGACCGGCGCGCCCGGGGTCGCGCTCGCGCTGCACGCCGCGATCTCGTCGATCGAGCCGGCGTGGGACCAGCTGCTGCTGTCGGACCTCTCGCCAACCTGAAAATGCGCTGCGGGCTGCGAATCAGTCGAGCACGGCGCCGAGCAACGCGCGGGCGCGGGCCTCGATCCGATCCCAGGCCCGGGCGGCGAGCTCGTCGGGCGGGAACAGCGAGCGCACGCAGCCGACCGCGAACGCGCCCGCGGCGAGCCACTCGCTGGCGTTGTCGAGCTCGACCCCGTTGGTCGGGATCACGCGCAGGAACGGCATCGGCGCGAGCACCGCGCGCAGCCAGCTCGGCCCGCCGGCAGGGGCCGGGAACAGCTTCTGCAGCGGCGCGCCGGCGCGGTGCGCGTTCCACAGCTCGGTCGGCGTGGCGCACCCCGGCAGCACGGCGACGCCGAGCCGGCGGGCCTCGGCGATGACGTCGAGATCGAGCACCGGCGAGACCAGGAACCGCGCCCCGGCGCGCACCGCCGCCCGCGCCTGCTCGACGGTGAGCACGGTGCCGGCGCCGATCAGCAGCCCGTCGTTGCGCGCCAGATCGCCGATCAGCTCGATCGCGCCCGGTGTCGACAGCGTGACCTCGAGCGCGCGGAACCCGCCACGCACCGCCGCGGCCAGCGCGTCGCGGCCGAGCTCATGATCGTGGGCCCGCAGGATCGCGACGGCGCGAGCCTCGCGGAGATCATTCAGCACCGCCTCTGACATGCCGCGATCGTACGCCAGCTCGGCCCGCGCGGGGAAGGTTCCTATGCTGCCCGGGCCGCCGCCGCCGAGCGCGAGCTTGCGAGCGCGTCCAGGCGCTACGGTGCGACCACCGCGCCGCTGCCGCGCAGCTCGCCGATCACCTCGCCGGTGGCCTTGCGGATCTTGCGATCGGCGATCATCAGGCCGTCGCGCAGCGGCCGCGCGTCGCTGATCTCCTCGGTGCAGTCGATCACGACGTGGTCCTGGTGGAGATCCTCGCCGACCGGGCTCTTGCCGCTGGCGACCAGGTGCAGGATCGCCGGCGTGGCGCTCAGCCACTCGAGCTTGGTGACCTTCGGCGTGAACCGCACGAAGTCGTCGCCGCCCGCGTCCGCCAGGTCGGGCCAGCTCCACTTCCTGGTGCCGGGACCGGTGCACTCCGCGCCGACCACCGTGCCGCTCTTGACCTTGGTCTTGACGATCTTGGCGGCGTAGCCGGCGGGCGGCTGCTTGATCGGCGAGAGCTTGGTCGGCTTGGTCTCGGTGTCCTTCTCGAACACGATGTCCTTGGGCCGCGCCGTGGTGTCGGTGTTCGAGCCGTCGTCGACCCGGCGGAACGCGTTGGTGCAATGCATCAGGTGGTCGGTGCTCGGCGCCTTGCTGATCCCGGTGCAGGTCACCACGAGCACCTGCCCCGACCTGGTCGCTGCGAGCCACGGCTCGACGTTCCAGCCGGTCGGGACCTCGTGGCCGGGGGTCGCGACCTTGAGCGCGCCGAGCGGCCGGGTCGGCCCGGGCTTGCCGTCGACGATCGAGCCGATCGTGTAGCCGTTGTCGTTGCGCAGCACCCACAGGGTCACCGCGTCGCTCCAGGCGTACGCCACGACGCCCTTGTCGGCCTCGTCGTACACCGGCTCGAGCTTGTCGGGCTTCGCGCGATCGATGAACAGCGAGCCGCGATCGCCCTGGGTCGCGATCAAGACGTCGGCGTGCGCGGCCGGGAGCCGCGAGAGCTCCGCGGCCCCCGCGGCGACCAGCGCGATCGCCGGCAGGCCAATACGACGGACTTGCATCGCCCGAGTATGCCGCGACGCCGCGCCGCGCTGCATCGAGGCCGCCCCGGGCCGCCCCGGAGTGTGCGCAAGCTCGCAGCCCGAGTTGCCCTGCCCTCACGATGCCCCGTGCTCGGATCGATTCCCATCGCGCGGCGTTCCTGGTACTGCGCGACGATGAAATCGTCGAGGACAATTGGGATCTGCGCCGCGTTCGCGGTGATCATGATGTGGGCCGCCGCCGCGCGGGCGACCACGATCCGGGTGCATTACGACACCGGGTTCGGCAACAAGATCTCGATCCGGGGCTCGGCCTCGCCGCTGTCGTGGACCGCCGGCAAGGACGCGACGTGGACCACCGGCAACATCTGGACGTACACGTGGGCCAACACGGCCGGCGATCTCGACGTCAAGCCGCTGATCAACGACTCGGCGTGGTCGACCGGCGGCAACTATCACCTCAAGTCGGGCGTGACCGCCGATGTCTACCCGTTCTTCGGCGCGTCGGCCGGGACGTTCGCGCAGATCAACAACTTCGCGTCGCCGCAGCTCGGCAACAGCCGCACGCTGATCCTGTACCTGCCGCCGAGCTACAACGAGAACACCGCGAAGCACTACCCGGTGCTCTACATGCACGACGGCCAGAACCTGTTCAACGCGGCGACCTCGGCGTTCGGCGTCGAGTGGCAGGTCGACGAGAACATCAACAGCCTGGTCGGCAACGGCCAGATGGACGAGGTGATCGTCGTCGGGATCTACAACAACGCCAACCGGATCTGGGAGTACACGCCGTGCTGCGATCCGACCTACGGCGGCGGTGGCGCCGATACCTACTCGCAGTTCGTGATCAACACCGTGAAGCCGTACATCGACCAGCACTACCGCACGCTGCCGAGCGCGGCGAACACCGCGATCATGGGCTCGTCGCTCGGCGGCCTGTTGTCGTTCTACATGGCGCGCAATAACCCGACGGTGTTCTCCAAGGCGGGCGGGCTGTCGAGCTCGTTCTGGTGGAACAACGACGCGCTGCCCGCGACGGTCGAGCAGTCGACGACCCACGTGCCGGTGCGGTTCTACATCGACGCCGGCACCGACAACGATGGGCTGGCCGACACCACGCGGATGGACAGCGCGCTGCTCGCCGACGGCTACGTCCAGGGCAAGGATCTCGACTACTACGTCGCGCAGGGCGGCTCGCACAACGAGACGTCGTGGGCGGCGCGGGTCGCGATCCCGCTGACCTGGCTGTTCCCGTGGCAGAGCACGGCGTACTGACCCGCCGATCCCAAGGGGCTGCACCCCTCCCCACGGGCAAAGCCCGCGGGGTCCCCTCGCCGCTCGTTCTCCGAGCCGTGATCATCGCGTACGGGTCGGAGCACTGGTTCGCCCGCGCTCACAGCCGCAGGCGCTGGTCGTGGGCGCGGGACCGGCGCTCGGCGATCGCGGCGAGCTCGCGGCGCAGCGCCGGGAACGCCTCGAGCAGCTCGTAGAAGTCCGCGGCGGCGAGCGCGAGCAACTCGGAGTCGATCGCGGCGACGACGTAGGCGGCGGCCGGCGCGCGGGCCAAGAGGCTGATCTCGCCGACGTAGTCGCCGGGCGCGATCGCCTCGAGCGAGACCCGGGCGCCGTCGGCCCGCTCGCTGTGGACGTCGAGCCGACCGCGCACGACGAGCACCAGGCCATGACCGGCCTCGCCGCGGCGGATCACCGTGGTGCCGACCACCGCGAGCCGGCGGCGAAATCGCTGCAGCACCGCGAGCCGGCTCGCCGGCGGCACCAGGGCGAGCAGCGCGCTGTCGAGCGGCTCCACCATATGGCTCGGCGGCGCGGCCGGGCGCCCGAGGTTGGGGAGCTCGCGCGGCGCGGTCTTCTCGTCGTCGATCAGCGGGATCCGCGCCACCGACGGCCGCTTCGGCACCCCCGCCAGCCCGGCGGCCCGGCGCGCGGCCGGCGTGAGCGGCATCGTCGGCCGCAGGGTCCCGAGCTGCTCGAGCGCCGCGTGCGGATCGACCCGCGCCTGGCGGTTCGTCTCGAGGTCCGCTTCGCCGTCGTCGTCGTCGCCGCCGCTGCCGGCATCCAGGTCGGGATCCGGATCGAGGTCGTTGGCCACGGTGATATCGCCGGCCTCGGTGGACTCGCCGGCGCCGGTCGCCTCGAGCAGATCCTCGTCGGCGAGCTCCCTGATCTGGCTGATCTGGCTGATCTGGCTGATCTGGCTGATCTGGCTGATCTCGTGCGTCGTCTCGCGCACGTAGGCTGCGTCGTCGGGCGCGCTGGCCAGGAGCGACGCCGAGATCTGGTGCGCCGCCCGGGCGATGCCCTCGAGCCGCGACGCCGCCGCGAGCTCCTCCGGCAGGTGCGCCCGCATGCTCGGCGGCAGATCGTGATGGGTGAGCTTGGGCACCGGCCGCATCCCCGGCGGGCCGTGCGGGCCCGGTGGGATCGTCGGCTCGGCGACGTGGTACGGCACCGGCGACGGCAGCGGCGTGAGGTCACTCGACGACGGCGATCGCACCGCCATCCCCGGCGCGCTGTCGGTCTCGAGCTCCGGCTCGGGCTCGATCGGGGGCGGCAGCGGCGGTGGCTCGAGCACCGGCGGCGCGGCCGGTGGCGCAGCCGGTAGTGAAATCGGCGGCGAAATCGACGGCGGCCCGGGCGGCCTCGCCAGCTCGGCGAGCATCGCGGCGAGCAGCGCCTGGCACGACGCGTCGTCGGGCGCCAGCTCCAGCACGCTGCGGCACACCGTGATCGCCTGCTGCGTCCGGCCCTGCGCGCGGTACGCGATCGCCACCGAGCGGTACAGCTCGACCGCGTCGTCGCGGCGGCCGCTCTCGTCGAGCGCGCCGGCAAATGCGACGCGCAACCCGAGGTTGTCGGGCTCGTCCCGGAGCCGCCGCTCGAGCTCCTTGAGCTTGCTCATGGCGCGCCCCCGACCTTACGACGGAGTCACGACGGAGTCACCACGGGGTCACGATGACGTCACGACGGCATCACGACGGGGTCAGGGAGACCTGGGCCTTGAACGTCATCGCCGGCGAGTTGGTCGGCAGCGCCCACTTGCTCGCCACGGTGCGGATGCAGTTGTCGAACGTGTCGCCGAGCGAGGGCGCGAAGTTCGAGCTCTTGAACTGCCCCGACTTCTCGAAGCTCGCCGACACCGAGAGCGTCACCGTCTTGGCCTGCAGCCCGGTGTTCTTCTTCAGCGCCTGCTCGTAGCACTTCTGGATCGAGCCGCGCGATTTCTCGACGAGGTTCAGGAATTCCTTGGACGCCTCGCCGACCGCCTTGTCGTCGACCGGCGGGGACGGCGGGCCGGACGCGCCAGGCTTGATGGTGAGCGCGGTGCCCTCGATCGAGACCACGATCTCGGCGCCGTTGCCCTTGTCGCGCATCAGCCGCGCGATCTCGGCCTCGTAATCCTTGATCAGCTTGAGCTTCTCGTCCTTGTCCTTCAGGCACTGATCGAGATCGGCCTTGGTGGTCGGATCCGGCTCGACGACCTTGTCACCCTTACAACCCGAGGCCGCAACCAGCGCGATCGCGGCCGAAGCGGTGATCCGAGAAACAATGGTTGTACGCGTCATGGCTCGCTGTCTTTCGTCCTTACTACGGGGTCGCTCGGATGGATACCGGGCCGTTCGATGTATTCCCGGACGATCTGCCCCTTCACCACGTGGTCGGCGATGACACGCTCGACACGCGGCGTGTCCATGCGATTATACAGAGCAGTTGCGCCGCGCGGGCCAGGCAGGGTCGCAAACCCGCTGCCGAGCGTCGGCATCGGTTCGGTGGGGATGATCTCCCTGACCAGGATATTGGGCCCCTGCGTGCAGCGCCCGAAGCAACTCTGCCACGCCAGGTCGGTGTGCTGTTGCGCACCGTGCGCCTCGAGCGCAGCCTGCGCCACGCCGTGGAGCGCGGCGGAGCCGTGGCGCCCTCCGCACTCCGGTCCCCGACAGATCACGATCTTGAAGTGACGCGCCACGAAGATCTGAGACTGACCGGCGCGCGGTGGCATGTCAATCGAGGGTTCCCGCAGGCGGCCTTCGGCCCGAGTGGACCGCCGATTCCTGACGTGAAGAGACACACGATCATTTTGCGCGTCGATTGGACGCTCACCTGCCGTCAGCTCGGGATCGGCGCTGGCGCTCGGCGTCGGTCTCCGCCTCGGTCTCCGCCCCGATCTTCGCCTCGATCTTCGCCTCGGTGGGATCCCGCACGAGGTGCGCACACCGCGCCGGCTGTGCTGCGGTGTGACCGACCACCGCCATCGCCCCAAATCCAGCTCGTGATTCAACAATCCTGTTCGCCGTTTCAGCTACAACCACGGCGTGGATCCCGCCGTTCTGCCGATCCTGGCGTGCCCGCGCTGCCGGACCGACGCTCCGTTCAAGGACCTGCGCACACCGCGCTGCCGGGCCTGCGGGCTCGAGCCATCGTTGCTGGGGCCGGGGGTGCTCGACCTGGTCGATACCTCCGCCGGCGAGGCGCCGACCGCGACCGCCGAGCAGCGCCTGATGGAGAGCGAGCTGATCGCCCGGCTCTACGATCGGTTCTGGCGGCCGACGTTCGTCCGCCTGCTCGCCGGCAAGGGCGCAGGGGCCTCGGTCGGCGGGCTGTCGGGCGAGCTGTTCATCCACAAGCATGGCCTCGGGCTCGACGATCGGATCGGACCGTGGCTCGATCTATCGTGCGGCCCGGGCGCGTTTGCGCGGGCGCTCGCGGCGGCGGCCCCGGGCGCGCTCGTGGTCGGCCTCGACCTGTCGCGCGCGATGCTCGACGTCGCCGCCCAGCGGACCGCGGGCTACAGCAACGTCGTCCTGGTCCGCGCCGACGCCCACGCGCTGCCGTTCGCCGACCGGGTGTTCGCCGGGGTCAACAACGCCGGCGCGCTCCACGCCTACGACGACCCCGAGCTGGTGTTCCGCGAGATCCGCCGCGTGCTCGCTCCGGGCGGCCACTACGTCGGCTCGACGTTCGCCGAGGCGCCCTCGCTGCTCGGCCGGCTCGCCGCGCGCGCCGCCGGGATCCGCCGGTTCGAGCCCAGCGAGCTGCGCGCCTGGCTCCAGCGGATCGGGTTCGCCGACTACGAGGACGTCCGGCTCGGCGGCGCCCTGGTGTTCCGCGTCCGCCGGCCGTAGCCGCGCGCGGTTCGATCGACTCGCGCGACGCGCTAGAACGTCGCGCCGACCAGCTGGAACGCCATGCCCGGCTGCGACGACAGCTTGGGCGACAGCGGCTGGATCCCCAGGCCGCCGATGCCCCACCGGCCGCTCGAGCTGCGGCCGACCAGCGCGATCGGCGCGTCGTCGGGATCCTTGTGCGGCTTGCCGTCGATCGTGTCGAGCCCGTCGTCCATGCCGCTGGTGAACCGGAACCCGAGGTACGCGCCGATCACCAGGCCCGCCGAGGACAAAAGGCCGGTGACCCGCTCGTCGGCGGTCGAGCTCGAGTCGTGGATCCCGGCGTAGAGCAGGAACGGCGCGCCGCCGCCGAGCGCGGCGAGCCCGGCGACCCGCAGCATCCGGCGCGGCGTGGTGTTGGTCTGCGGCGCGGCGATCAGGCCGACCGCGATCCCGCCGGCGATGCCGAGCACCGAGTTGAGCGAGTACGCCTCGCCCTGGGCCGGCTGCATCAGCATGCCGATCGTCAGCCCGCCGACCGCGCCGATCCCGGCGAACGTATCGACCAGCGCGACGTCGCCGCGCGTCAGCTCCATGTTGCGCATCATCGCGTAGCCGCCGAGCCCGGCGACCGTGGCGCCGACGCTGGCCGAGACCAGGACCTCGCGCGCCGTGGTGCCCTCGGTCCTGGCGATGTCGCCGATCAGGCCGCCGACCGCGCCGCCCCACACCGTCGCCGCGCCGACGGTGCGGACCTGGGCCTCGGTCCAGCCGAGCTTGTCGACCAGCCTGGGCATCACCAGCGCACCGGCGAGCCCGACCGCGATCCCGGTCGGCACCGCGCCCTTGGCCGGCGTGTCGCTCGAGAAGAACGCGCCCACGGTGGCGCCGATCAGCCCCGCGTACAGCCCGCCGTGGACCATGCCGGCGACCCGGCCGTTCGGCAACGGGCTCTCGGGCGGTGTGGTGACCGGCCCGGTCGATAGCGTCGGATCCTGGATCGGCGCGGTGTCGACGTCGTCTTTCGGACTCGGGCTCGGCTTCGGCGGCTCGGGCCTGGGCGAGTCCTCGGGGATCCCGAGCTGCTGGTTGACCGCGTGGATGATCGCGCGTGCGCGATCCGCCGACGGACCCTTGGGGCTATTGACCAGCGCCTCGACCGCGAGCTGCTTGGCGTCGAGGTAGACCTTGCCGTCGAGCAGCTCCTGGGCGCGCGCGACCAGCGCCGCCGCCACGCGGTCGGCCATCGCCGGATCCTGGGCCGGCGCGGGCATGCCGGCCGGGCTCGGCGAACCGGCGGGGCTCGGTGAACTGGCGCCCGGCGAACCGGCGGGGCTCGGCGAACCGGCGCGCGGCGAACCGGTGGCGCCCGGCGAACCGGCGCCCGGCAATGGCGTCGCGGGGGTGGCGTACGGATCCTGCGGATCGGATCTCGGGCCGGACGCGTCTGACTTCGGCGCGCCGGATTTCGGCTTGGCCCGGTTTTTTGGCGCGGCCCCGGCTCTTGGCGTAGCCCCGGCCTTCGGCGCGGGCGACGCGGGCTCGGCCTTCGACGCGGGCGGCCCCGGCGCATACGGATCGACCGGCTGGGCCACGGCAACGCCGGCCATCGGCCACAGGACTGCCAGCGTCAGGAGCGCGCGCACCCGCATACCGGTTGGGGTACCACCGCGCCGCACGCGCTTCAACCGCGCATTGACCGCGCATTGCTCGTAGCATCGGCGTGGCATCGGCGTGGCATCGCGCGGCATCGAGTGATGCTCCGGCGACGCTCCTGCGACGGGCCGCCAGCTGCCGGACGCCATGCGCCAGATCACGAGGTCACGCGCGATCCGCGGCCGCGATGAACGAAGCCTAGGGCGATGGCGACGGCGACGGCGACGGCGACGGTGACGGCGACGGGCGCGGCCCCGAGTCCGGCGGCCGGGGGATCGGCCCCGTGGTCCCGCGCCCGACGCCGCGCGGCGCATCCTTCCATGTCTTCTTATAGAAATACATGAACAGCACCGAGGTCGCCGACAGCACCGGCACCGCGAGCAGCGCGCCGACCAGCCCGTAGGCGTGCTCGCCGAGGAACAGCGAGAAGATCACGAGCACCGGGTGGATCTTCGCCGCGGTCCCGATGATCTTGGGGTTGAGCAGGTTGGCCTCGATGAAGTGGATCCCGATGATCCACAGGGTCATCGCGACGCCGCGGAAGATATCGATGCCCTCGCCGCCCGAGACCAGCGCGACCAGCACGATCGGCACCGACGACAGGATCGATCCGAAGATCGGCACCAGGCTCATGGTCGCGGCGATGCCCGCCAGCAGCAGCGGATACTTCACGTGGAAGATGAGCAGGCCAAAGTACGTGAAGAAGCCGTTTATGGAGCAGATCACGAGCTGCCCGCGGATCACGCCTGACAGGCCGCGGTCGATGCCGGCGATGATCCGCTCGTAGTCGACCTGG
>DATBBB010000609.1:0-13106 GCA_036271215.1 Kofleriaceae bacterium
ATCCGGAGAAGCTCCTGACGCTCACCAACGACCCGGTGGTCGGCAAGGCCAACCGGATCGACGGTGAGGAGACCCGGGGCGTGGTCGCGTTCACGTTCGACGACGGCCCCAACCCCGAGACCTCGCCGCAGGTGATCGACGCGCTCGAGAAGTACAACATCCCGGCGACGTTCTTCATCGTCACCCAGCGGATCACCGGCAAGCACGGCGAGAAGGCCCGCGAGATCCTGCACCGCGAGCTCGACGCCGGCTTCATGGTCGGCAGCCACTCGGTCAGCCACGCCAACCTCAAGCACGCGACCGCCGACAAGCTCGCCAAGGAGATCGACGCGTCGATCAGGACGCTCGCGATCGAGACCAACCGGCCGATCGGCATGTTCCGCGCGCCCTACGGTGCGCTCAGCCCCGAGGGCCGCGCCCGGCTCAAGAAGCTGCGCCTCACCGAGGTGTTCTGGTCGGTCGACACGCTCGACTGGCGCGCGCACAACGAGGAGCGGCTGCGCAAGAAGGTCATGGCGATGATCAAGCACGACGGCGGCGGCGTGGTGCTCATGCACGACGTCAAGCAGATCACCGCGAAGGTCATCGCCGAGATCTTCGACGATCTCGAGGCCGAGAACTGCGCGCGGCTCGCGGCGAGCAAGGAGCCGATCCTGCCGGTGTCGCTGCATTACTTCCTGAAGGACGGCAAGACCGCGCGCGAGCTCCCCGAGACCGTGAAGCAGCGCACCGCCGCGTACCGCGCCGCCCTCCCCGATCGGTGCGCCAGGCGGCCGGCATCGGCACCGCCGCCACCGGCCGAACCCGCGCCGGCGACCACGGCGGAGAAGCACGCGTCGCGTTAGCCAACCGCTGGCCCAGCGCGCCGGGGTCGGGTCGCGACGTGGCGAACCGCACGCGACGAGCACCTCGCGATCCGCGAGGTAGGCCTACGTACGTAGGTGATTGACATAGTCCGAGCGCCACATTAGCTTCCGCGCGCCTCGGGCCTGTGGAACTTATGCCGCTGACATGGGATCTTTCGAGCCCGGGAATGACCGCCGGAACTAGCGGAATGTTGCCGTCGGCCGGTAGCAGCGGGCACATCCCGGTCAGAACCCCCGAGGTCGTCGATGCCGCGCAGGGCTTCGAGCCGGCGGACTTCGACGCCGAGGGCGTGCGCACGATCGCGGTGGCGTCGATCTACGAGCTGCGCCCGCGGTTCGTCGGCCGCAGCGACGCGCTGACCGAGCTGCACGAGCTGACCCGCAAGGCGTACGACGACCGCGATCTCGGGTTCGCCGTGGTGATCGGCGAGCACGGCATGGGCAAGACCCGGCTGATCAACGAGCTCGCGGCGCGGGTCCGCACCGAGCACCCGACGACCCGGCTGTTGCACGGCATCGCCGACGAGAACTCGCACGCCTACGGCCCGGTCGCGCGCGCTTTGACCGCGCGGTTCGGGATCGCCGCCGGCGAGGAGCCGCGGGTCAGCCGCGACAAGCTCGCCGGCGAGCTCGCCGAGGTGATCGACTCCGAGCGCCTGACCGAGGTCGCGCACATGATCGCGTACCTGTTGCGGGTGCCGTTCGATGACAGCCCGATCGTCACGCCGCTGCTCGGCTCGCCGCAGCGCCTCGAGGCCCGGCTGTTCATGGCGCTCAAGCGGTTCCTCGTCGGCGAGTGCGACCGCTACCCGCTGCTGATCGTGATCGAGAACCTCGAGCAGTGCGGCGCCGACACGATCAACTTCATCCACTACCTGGCGACCAGCCTGCGCGATCACCAGGTGACGATCATCGGCACCGCGACGTCGGCGCTGTGGGACAAGCACCCATCGTTCGGCGAGGGCGACGTGCCGCCGGTGCGGATCGAGATCGGCGCGCTGTCGGCCAACGAGTCCGAGGATCTGCTGCGCGAGCTGTGCAAGGGCGTCGAGAAGGTCCCGACCGTGCTGACCGAGCACGTGCGGACGCTGAACGGCTCGCCGCGCTCGATCTACGAGCTGGTCCGCCTGCTGCTCGAGACCGATTGCATCGTCCGCGAGCCGATGTCGTGGGCGATCGACGAGGCGGTGCTCGGCCGGCTCGCGCTGCCCGCGACCTACGACGAGCTGGTCGCCGCCCGGCTCGACGTCATGGAGCCGATCGAGCGCCGGATCCTCGAGATGGGGGCCACGGTCGGCGACACGTCGTGGCTCGACGCGATCCTCGCGCTCGAGCGCCACGGTCAGATGATCGGCGACCCCGACGGCCCGACCCTGGCCCAGATCGCCGGCTCGAGCGATCAGACCCGGCAGGTCGTGGTCACCGCGATCGGCCGGCTGGTCGAGCACGGCTGGCTGATCGAGGTCGCGCAGTCGTCGATCGCCGGCGAGCGCGAGCTGCGGTTCGCCAACTCGAACCTGTGGTGGATCGTCTACCACCGGATCGCCGAGCCGGTGCGCTGCGGCTACCACGCGGTGGTCGCGCGCTGGCTCGAGCTCCACCCCGAGGGCCTGAGCCCGTCGGCGCAAGAGGAGGTCGGCCGCCACCTCGTGCTCGCCGGCCACGACCGCGAGGCCGCGGTGCGCTACCGCCGGGCCGCGGAGCACGCCCGCGCGGCGTACGCCAACCAGCGCGCGATCGAGCTGTTCGATCGCGCGCTCGCCTGCATCGGCGGCCGCGACATCGGCGTGCGGATCCAGCTGTGGAACGAGCTCGCCGCGGTCTACGAGCTGATCGGCAACTTCGAAGCCGCGCTCGGCGCGCTCGAGCGCATGCTGCGGCTGTCGTGGGTGTCGGCGAGCAAGACCACCGCGGCCGACGCGTTCAACAAGATGGGCCGGGTGTGGCGCCGCAAGGGCGACTTGAAGCTCGCGCTCGAGTACCTGCAGCGCGGGCTCGATCTGTTCCACGGCGCCAACGACGCGCGCGGTGTCGCCGGCTCGCTCGACGACATCGGCCGCGCGCTCCACATGATGGGGCGCTACGACGAGGCCGAGGCCCACATCACCGACGCGCTCGCCCGCCACACCAAGGACGGCGACCAGCGCGCGATCGCGACCTCGCTGTCGCGGCTCGGCAACGTCCACCAGGGCCGCGGCCAGTTCGAGGCCGCGTACGACTGCTTCCGCGACACGCTCGCGATCCGCAAGGCGACCGGCGACCGCTGGGGCCAGGTCGTCGCGCTCAACAACCTCGCCGCGCTGTCGTTCGAGCTCGGCGAGCTGGCGGACGCGCGCGCCGGCTGGCTCTCGGCGCTGCCCGAGGCCGAGGCGATCGGCGCGCTGCCGCTCAGCGCGCTGATCCTGACCAACCTCGGCGAGCTCGCGCTGGCCGAGAACAACCTCGGCGAGGCGCGCAGCCGGCTCGGCAACGCGCTCGCGATCATCGAGGAGGTCCAGGACGGCGGCCTCGAGTCGGTGTGCTGCCGCCACCTCGCGGCGCTCGAGAAGCAGCAGGGCAACGCCAGCGCCGCCCGCGAGCTGGCCGACCGCGCGCTCGCGGTGGCGCAGAAGGCCGGGCTGCGCGAGCACGAGGCCCACGCGTACATGGCGCTCGGCGACGTGCTGTCGGTCAGCCTGCACGACGAGGAGGCGACCGACATCGGCGCGCTGTCGCCGGCGGCGATCGCGTTCGGCGCCGCGATCGAGGTGCTCGCCGACCTCAACAATGAAGCGGTGCTCGCCAAGGCGCTGTTCGTGTTCGGCCGCTACAAGGCCGAGATGGGCGAGCAGGCCGAGGCCAAGGACATGCTGCGCGACGCGCTGATGATGTTCAGCAAGCTCGGCCTCGATCGACCGTCCAGTGAGATCGAAAAGCTTTTAGCGTCGATGAACTAGTCCCGACCTATTGGTGTTGCCAATGGGTGGCCGACCCGGCATGGTCTGGGGGCGCAGCGATGATCTGGTTTTGGCTCGGTTTCTTCGCGCTGGTCGCGCTGCTCTTGTTCCTCGATCTCGGGGTCTTGCACCGCAAGGCCACCGAGCCGTCGCTCAAGAGCGCGGCGTGGTGGACCGTCGCGTGGGTGTGCCTGGGCCTGTCGTTCGCCGGCATCGTCTACCTGATGTACGAGCACGCGTGGCTCGGCGCGCAGACCCGCGCCCACGGCGGTGGCAGCGACGCGGCGATCACCTATGTCTCGGCGTACCTGCTCGAGCAGGCGCTGTCGATCGACAACATCTTCGTGATGTCGCTGCTGTTCCGCAGCTTCCGCGTGCCGGTGAAGTACCAGCACCGCGTGCTGTTCTGGGGCATCCTCGGCGCGATCGGGTTCCGGATCGCGATGCTCGGCGGCGGCGCCTACCTCGCCAACCGGTTCTCGTGGGTGTTCTACGTGTTCGGCGCCTACCTCGCGTGGCAGGGCATCAAGCTGTTCCGCGACGAGGACGACGACGGCGGCGAGCACGACCGGAGCCTCGCGGTCCGCGCGCTGCGCCGGTTCGTCCGCATCGTCGACGGCGACCACGGCGGCCAGTTCACGGTCCGGATCGACGGCCGGTTCGCGCTGACCACGGTCGCGGTGTGCCTGGTCGTGATCGAGCTGACCGACATCGTGTTCGCGCTCGACTCGATCCCGGCGGTGCTCAGCGTCAGCCAGGACACGTTCATCATCGTGACGTCGAACATCTTCGCGATCCTGGGGCTGCGCTCGCTGTACTTCGTGCTCGCCGGTGCGATGGCGAAGTTCCACCACCTGAAGACCGCGCTCGCGGTGCTGCTGATCCTGATCGGCGGCAAGCTGATCGCGCACGACATCGACGCGGTGAAGCACATCCCGCACGCGTGGTCGCTCGGCGTGATCGCCGGGATCATCGGCGCCGGCGTGATCGCCTCGGTGATCTCGAACCGGCGCGCCGCACCGGACGGCGACGCCCCCCCCGCGCCGTGACGCGTAGCTCAGCCAAGGCTCAGCGCACCAGCACCAGCATCTCGGTCTCCATCACGTCCTCGGCCCACCGCCGCTTGTAGTCCATCTCGGTGCCGAGGTCGTAGCGCTGGACGCCTTCGTCGCACAGCTCGGCGATCTGGTGGAGCTGGAGCAGGCCGCCGATCCCGAGGTGCGCGTACTCGTCATCGTAGGAGAACTGCAGGCCGCGGTACTCGCCCTCGAGCACGGCGCCGAAGATGTAGCCGACGTCGCGGTCGGCGGCGCGGGCGAACACCGTGCGCTGCTGGCGCTTCTCGCACAACAGCGGCAGCATCTGCTCGTAGAACGCGCGCATCGGCCCGGTCGAGATCCCGACGCCCTCGCGCGCCTTCCAGCTGCCGGCCTCGATCCGCTGGATCCGGGCGTAGAGCGCGGCGGCGTCGCCGGGCGTGGTCGTGTGCGCCGATTCGAACGTCACGCCGGCGGCGTAGGCCGCGCGCGCCGCCTTGCGGAGCGACTTGCGCAGCTCGCGCGACCGCCGCGCCAGGAAGCCGTCGACCCCGCCATCCAGGCTCGCGACGTGGCGCGCGGTCGGGGTACCGCGCCGGCGTTCCCAGCGCGGCGGCAGCAAGCGCTCGAGCGCGCGGCGCTGCGGGCCGTCGGCGGTCAGCCCGGCGAAGATCGCGAGCTGCCAGTCGCGGCGGGCCGCGAGCATGCCGACCACGTCGCCGATCAGCGCGGCCGGATCGCGGCCGATCAGCGGCGACGCCAGGCCCCACGCCAGCTCGACCGGCTCGATGTACGGGAACCCGGCGGGGTGGACCCCGCGCATCGCGGCGAAGTAGCCGTGCTCGCCGCGGAACGAGAACGCCGCGCGCGGCGGCATCAGCGCGGCGGCCGCGGCGAGGATCCACGTGCTGGACGAGCAGAACCGGTCGATCGCCGGCGTGGCGATCACTTCGCGATCGAAGTCATCGGCGACGACCGCAAGGTCGATCGGTTCCACGCCCAATATCCTAACCCCAGAGCTCACCGGCGTTCGCGCCTGCCAGGTAGCGTGGTTTTCGCCACGAACTCAAAGCAACCCCGGCGGTCGAGAATTTGTCATACTGCGCATCATGCGCGCACTCGTGGTGGTGCTGGTTGGCTCGCTGGTGAGCGGCTGCGCCACAGACAGCTATCGGATCCCGCCCGCCGAGCTCGCCCGGCTGGCCCACACGGCTCCGGATATGCGCGGCCAGCGCGTCCGCGTGGTCCAGGAGGTCGTCGCGACCGACGTCCCGGCGGCGCCGGTCGTCCGGCCCGAGACCCAGACCGTGTTCGTGCCCCAGTTCGACTTCAGCGGTAGCATCCAGACCGGCGGCGGCGGCGGCCCGCACGGCGGCGGCGGTGGCGGTGGTGGGCTCGGCCACATCGGCGGCGGCGGCGGCGACGGCAAGGGCCTGGCGATCGCGTTGCTGGTGATCGCGGCGACCGTGATGATCACCGCGGCGGCGATCGAGGGCTCGCGGTTCGACGGCTACGCGGCGCTCCACCCGATGTACCCGGTGCACCTGATCGGCCACGACGGCCAGTTCGCGGTGGTCCCGCTGGCGTGGCTCGACGACCAGGCGGTCGCGTGGGCCGATCAGGCGATCATCAAGCCGTCCGAGGGTCCGTGGCACTCGATCGAGCGCGCGCCGCTCGACCGCAAGGGCCTGACCTACAGCATGTACGGCGGCTACGGCACGCTGCGATCCGCGCTCGGCGATCTGGCGCTCGGGCCGGCGTGGACGATCCAGCTCGGCTACTTCCCGACCCAGGAGCTCGGCATCATGGTGTCGGAGTTCTTCGGCTGGCGCGACAACCGCTACGCCGCGACCCTGTTCGAGGCCCGCACCACCGGCGAGCTGCAGTACCTGCCGGTCCAGCTCGGCCGGCTGCACGGCGGGCTGTACGGCGGCGTCGGGTTCGCGAGCCGGTTCGAGGACGCGATCAAGCTGTCGGGCGACCACGTGGTCGCCGGCGACGAGACCACCGCCGCGTTTGTCGGTGGGGCGATGTTCCAGCTCGATCTCACCACGCGGCTGGCGCTGACCGGCCGGCTCGGCATCGCGCGCGCCCACGACGAGGAGATGCACGACGTGATGATCGGGCTCAGCGTGTACTGACCTACTTCTGGTACTTCGCCTTCCATTCGTCGTACGGCATGCCATAGATCGCCTCGCGGGCCTCGGGGTCGCTGAGCTCGACGCCGCGCTCGGTGGCCGCGGCGCGGTACCACTTGGACAGACAGTTGCGGCAGAACCCCGCGAGGTTCATGACGTCGAGGTTCTGGACGTCGGTGCGCTCGCGGAAGTGCTCGACGAGCCGGCGGAACGCCGCGGCTTCGATCTCGGTACGGGTGGCTTCGGGGATCGCGGTCGCCATGGACTGGGTGTAGCGCAGGTCGCGTGCTATGTCAGCGCAGTGCCGGTGACCGAGTTCGTCCATGGCGCGACGCGGTTCCACGTCGTCGGCACGGCGCACGTCTCGCAGCGCAGCGTCGACGAGGTCCGCGAGGTGATCGCGCGGGTCCGGCCCGACGTGGTGTGCGTCGAGCTCGACCAGGCGCGCCACGACACGCTGATCGGCGGCAACGCGTTCCGCGACCTCGACGTGGTCCAGGTCGTGCGCGAGGGCCGGACGATCTACGTCCTGGCGCACCTGGCGCTCGCGTCCTACCAGCGGCGGATCGGCACCCGGCTCGGCGTCAAACCGGGCGCGGAGCTGCTCGCGGCGGTCGAGGCCGCGCGCGCCGCCGGGATCCCGGTCGCGCTGATCGACCGCGATATCCAGATCACGCTCAAGCGCACCTGGCGCAGCCTCGGTCTGTGGCGGCGCGTGACGCTGTTCGGGGCGATGCTGTTCGGCGGCCAGGGCGACGCGGTCCCCGGGGCCGGCGCGGAGCCAGGCGGGGCGGCCGATGACGCCGGGGATCCCACCCAGGATCCGACCCAGGCTACGATCGAAGCGCTCAAGGAGCCCCGGGCGCTGTCGGAGCTGCTCGCCGAGCTCGGCCGCCAGGTTCCGGAGATCAAGACGCCGCTGATCGACGAGCGCGACCAGTACATGGCGTCCCGGCTGGTCGAGGAAGCCGGCGGCGCCGGCCGCATTTGTGTGGTCGCGGTCGTCGGTGCCGCCCACGTGCCGGGGATCGAGGTCGAGCTCGCGGCGTCTGCCGAGCTGCCCGGCAGCGCGTCTGGCGAGGCCGCCGGTGGGGCAATCGACCGCGCGGCGCTCGAGCGCATTCCGCCGCCGCCGCTCGGCGCGCGCGTCCTGCCGTGGCTGGTCCGCGCGCTGTTCGTCGCCCTGCTGTGCTGGGGCTGGCAGCGCACCGACGCCACCGGCGCAATCGGGCTGATGCTCGCCTGGATCTTGCCGACGGCGGTCGCGGCGGCCGCCGGCACCCTGCTCGCCGGCGGGGCGCTGCGCTCGGTGGTGGCGGCGGCGGCCGTGGCGCCGGTCGCGGCGATCTATCCGCCGCTCCAGACCGGCTGGGTGGTCGGCGTGGTCGAGGCGTCGCACCGGCGGCCCACCGCCGCCGACTGCGCGCGGCTGCCCGACGACATCCAGAGCCTCCGCGGGTTCCGGACCAACCCGGTCACCCGGATCTTGCTGATCGCGGCGGCGGCGGGGGTCGGGACCGCGGTCGGGTTCTGGATCGGGGTCGGCTGGGTCACGTTGCGCCTGTGATCGCCCGATTCGCCGCTGTGCGGCATTGCCGAACTTCATGAAGTTCTGGTGGGCGGGCGAGGCGAATTCGGTATGCTGCTCGCCATATGACGATGAAGCGACGCGACGCACTCAAGGCGATCGGCGGGCTCGGCGCGGCGGCCGGCATGGCGCGGTTCCTCCCGGCGTGCGGCGGCAGCGGGGACGACGGCCCCACCGGTATCACCACGTACGTCTACATGATGATGGAGAACCGGAGCTACGATCACTTCTTCGGCGCGCGGTCGATGATGGAGGGCCTGCCGGGCGATGGCCTGATGGCGTCGATGGCCAACAAGGACGTCAACGGCAACTCGGTCGCGGTGTTCCATCCCGACCGCACGAGCCTGTGCGACATCGATCCGCCGCACGGCTGGGATGCGCTCCACGCGTCGTGGAACAACGGCGCCAACGACGGGTTCCTGGTCCAGCACCAGATGGAGTACATGAACGACCCGTCGAACATCCAGCCGATGCAGTACCTCACGCGCAACGAGCTCCCGGTGTCGTGGGCGCTGGCCGATCAGTACGCGACGGCGGATCGCTGGTTCTGCTCGGTGATGGGCCCGACCTGGCCCAACCGGTTCTACTGGCACACCGGCACGTCGGGCGGGCTCAAGGACAACGAGCTCCCGGGCGGCCACCTGCCGTGGCCATCGATCTACAATCGCCTGAACGATAAAGCCGTCGACTGGACGTATTACTTCACGACGATTCCGGTCGTGTCGGCGATTGCCAATGTCGACGTCAGCGCCAATGTGAAGTTCATCACCGACTTCATGGATGACGCCGCGGCCGGCAAGCTGCCGCCGGTGGTCTACATCGACCCCGGGTTCAACATGAACGACGACCACCCGCCGGTGCACCCGATCAACGGCCAGGAGCTGATCTCCATGGTCTACACCGCGCTCGCCAACTCGCCGCAGTGGAAGAACTGCATGCTGGTGATCACGTACGACGAGAACGGCGGGTTCTTCGACCACGTGTCGCCGCCGACCACCGTCGACGATCAGGCCGCGCTCGGGTTCAACCAGATGGGGTTCCGGGTCCCGACCCTGGTCGCCGGGCCGTACGTCAAGGAAGGCCTGGTCAGCTCCACGGTCCACGACCACTGCTCCGCGTTGCGCGAGCTCGAGGTCGCGTTCGATCTCGAGCCGCTGAACCAGCGCACGATGGCGGCGAACGACCTCAGCGACTTCATCGACGCCGAGCGGCTCGCCAAGGGCGACTGGAAGCCGCCGATCACGATCCCGGCGGTCGATCCGTCGACCTGGGAGATGAGCATGACGTGCTTCGGCGGGTCGCTGTTCGCGCCGAGCCACCCGGTGATCGAGTGGGCCGATGCCCATCCCGAGCGGATCGCAGGCTTCGATCGCCGCAAGGACGCCGCGGAGACCACCCGCGTGATCCGCGAGTACCTCGCGAATAACCCGATCAACCCGGCCAAGGTCCGCAGCCGGTAGCCGGGCCGCGCGGGGCCGCTACACCAGCGCGCCCGTGACGCCCGGGGCTGGATCCGCTACCGTAGCTACTTGCGCGATTGGCTCCTCACGCTTGCACTGTGTGCGTGTAGCGCTCACGAAGATCCCCGAGCGGCGGCGGCGGCGGCGCCGGCAGCGGCGCCGGCGGGAGCGACGACTGCGCCGCCGACTGCGGCGGCGACCGCCGCGGGGAGCGCGGCGGGTGCCCTGCCCGACCACGCGGCATATCCCGATCTGGCGACCGCGCTGATCGCGATCATCCCGGCCGACGCGCGCGTCGTCGGGTTCGGCGAGCTCCACGCGCGCACCGATCGCCCGACCGGCAGCCCGACCGGCAGCCCGACCGGCAGCTCGGCCGGCGGCCCGGCCGCGGCGTCGTCGCTCGCGAGCTTCACCCAGGCGCTGCCGGCGATCGGCGACCGGATCTCGGACCTCGTGATCGAGACCTGGATCGTCGACCCGGGGTGCGGCAAGCCCGCGGTCCAGGCGACGATCCGGATCGAGGCGGCGGTGAAGCGGCCCGAGGACACCAAGCCGCAGGTCACCTCGCTCGCCGACGTGGCGCGCGCCGCCGGGATCCAGCCGCACGCGATGACCCTGACCTGTGCCGACTACGCCGCGATCGCGCCCGACCGGTCCGCCGACGGCGCGGTCGACATCGAGGCGATGCTGACGCTCACCACCCGCGAGCTGTCCCGGATCGCGGACAGCGCGGTCCGCCACCGCGACCGCGAGCCGCACCACCGGCCGTGGATCGCGCTGTACGGCGGGGCGCTGCACAACGATCGGTTCCCCGACCCGGGGGTCGCCGAGTGGAGCTACGCCGCCGAGCTCGATCGCGTGACCGGCGGCCACTTCGTCGAGATCGACGTCATCGCCCCGGCCATCGCCGCGGCCGATCCGGCGAGCCAGCGCGCCCCCTGGTTCCCCCTGGTCGGCGCGGCCCGCGATCCGGCGCGCCCGGTGCTGACCTGGCAGCGCGGCGAGCGGTCGTTCGTCGTGCTCCTGGCGCCGTCATGATCGCCACGCTGCCCTCGCTCGGCGAGCTCGCCGCCCGGGTCGGCCAGGCGTGGCTGCTCGCCGCCGGCTTGCAATTCGTGCTGTGGCTCGTCCAGCAGCGCACGCGCAACGCCGGCATCGTCGACGTCGGCTGGGCGCTCAGCTTCGCGCCGGTCGCCGCGCTGTTCGCCGCGCGCGCGACTGCTCCGCTCGCCGCGTGGGGCCCGCTCGCGCTGCTCGTGATCGTCTGGAGCGTGCGGCTCGGCGGGTACCTGATCGCGCGCGGCGCCGCCCGGTTGCCCGAAGAAGGCCGCTACGTCGAGCTGCGCCGGCGCTGGGCTCCGCGTGCCGGGTCGCGGTTCTTCGTGTTCTTTCAGGCCCAGGCCGCGCTGACCGGCATCCTGTCGATCGCGTTCGTCGTGCCGTTCGTCGCCGCGCCCTGGGATCCCGGCTGGCTGCGCGGGCTCGGCGCCGCGATCACCGCGATCGGCATCGCCGGCGAGGCCACCGCCGACGCCCAGCTCGCGCGCTGGAAGCGCGATCCGGCCCGCCGCGCCCAGGTCTGCACGGCCGGCCTCTGGGGCTACTCGCGCCATCCCAACTACTTCTTCGAGTGGTGCGTCTGGTTAGGGTACGCGATACACGGTCTAGCTTTCGCGCCTTGGGGATTGATTGCGTTCGTTCCGCAGGCGTTGTTGCTGTGCTCGATCTTGTTCGTCACGGGCATTCCACCGACGGAAAAACAGTCACTCCGCTCGCGCGGCGATGCGTATCGCGCGTACCAAGCTCGTGTGAGCAAGTTCATTCCGTGGCCTCCGAAGCAGCCGTGATCTGACGTCCGAATTCCGGACGAATTTTACGTTCTACACCGGTTCTACACCGGTATGTCGCACCCCTGTCGTACGCTCCGGTGCCATGATCAAGGTGCACGTTGGCACGGACGGAACGAGGTCCTTCCAGGTCTACGGCCGCTCGCGGGTGCGCGATAAGAGCGTGCGCGTCTACGTCGGCTCGTTCGCTTCGAAGCGCGACGCCGAGCACGCGGACCAGCAGCACCGCGTCACGCAACGCGGGATCCGGGCGGGAGACCTACCGCCGGCCCTGGACCACACGCGCACGCTCGGCGACGCGCTGGACGCTTGGCTGCGCGCGATCAAGGACCAGCGGTCTCACGACGAGTACTCGGATCGCATGCGGCTCTACGTGCGGCCCGAGTTCGACAGCATGCCGGTCGTGAAGATCACGAAGTCGAAGCTGCTCGAGCTCCGCAGCGACCTCCGCGAGCGCGACGAGCCCCTCTCTCCGAAGACCGTCAACGGCCTGTTCGCGACCCTCTCCGCGGCGTTCAACTACTTCATCGAGCAAGGCTGGTGCAGCGACAACCCGACCAAGTTCATCAAGCAGCTCCCGGTCGTCCAGCACCCATTCCTGTGGCTGCAGTCCGCCGGCGAGGTGCAGAAGCTCCTGAGCGAGTGCAACGACAACATCCGCAACCTCGTCGCCGTCCTGGTCGGCACCGGCATGCGCCTGGATGAAGCGCTGCACCTGCACTGGACCGACATCGACCTGCAGCACCGCGTGATCCACGTGCACCGCGGCCGCCGTGGCGCGCCAAAGTCTGGTCGCCTACGCCACGTGCCGATCTTCGACTCCGTCCTCACCGTGCTGCGCGAGATGAAGCTGGCGAAGGGCACGAACACCCTGCTCTGGCCCGGCGCGAGGCGCGACAAGCTCGGCGATCAGCTTCCCCGCAACAAAACCAGCGTCTTCTACCCGTTCAAGGCTGCCGTCGAGCGCGCCGGCCTGTCGAAGAAGTTCCGCCTTCACGACCTCCGCCACACCTTCGCCGGCCTCTTCCTCGCATCCGGCGGCGACATCTTCAAGCTCTCGAAGATCCTCGGCCACTCCAGCGTCGCGATCACGCAGCAGGTCTACGCGCACCTCCACCCGGACGCGTTCGCCGAGGACTACAGCCGCGTTTCGTTCGTGATCCCCGAGAGGACCGGTGCCGTGGTGAAACTTCGCGCGTGAAACGCCTGATCTCGATGGTCTTGCCGCGATCGA
>DATBBB010000610.1:0-15976 GCA_036271215.1 Kofleriaceae bacterium
GCGAGGGCTACGCGAGGACGAGTCTGCGCTCATGATCAAGGCGCTGCGAGCCTCGCGTGTCGATCTCATCACCGATTTGCTCCGCGCGCTCAACCTCTGGTAACTCATGATCACGCAGGGCCCTCGCTCGGTTGACGTCCCACGAGTTACGGCTGCCCACCCTGGACAGCATCTCGATCTCCCAGGGCACCATGCTCGGCGCCGCGCGCTGGACGTGCTGCGAGCGCTCGAGGCCGTGGGGGAACCATGTACGTACCGCGTGGTCAGGCCTGATGGCACGGCGGTTCCCTCGAACGAGATCACACACCAGGACTCGGCCGAAGTCCTCGACGATCTCGAGCACCTGTCCACGATGACTCCGCCTTCGCTGGACGCTCTCCTGACGATGCTCTACGCCGCATCGTCGCACGGAGACCGGTCTCGCATCGGTCCGGCGCTTGATCGCCTGCTTGCATATCTGGAGTACTGGAGTGCGAGCTCACCCGAGCAGGTCGCTGCGCTGTTCGATCAACTCGAGCCTTCGCGACTCGTGCGCGCCGTCGGGCAGACCCTGCTCGCCGCGGCGCGACTCGCTGGCAATCGCTCCATGGCTCGCCAGGGGTTCCTCTTGCGTTTCCTGGAAGATCTACGCATTCGCGGCACACCCGAGGCAGTGATCGCTCGCCTCAAGGAAGGGCTGGAGCCGTGATCCCAGGACCCGACTCACGAGCTCAGTGGCTCAGGGGCGTCGACGAGAACCTCGTGGTCGCGATCTACGTGACGCGGACGGGGCCCGCCCAGTTCCATGCTGGCCTCTATCATCGCGATCACGGCCCCGCGCGTGTCGTTCACTTTGCCTGGGACCGAGATCTCCGCAACGATGCCCTCGGTGATGTGGCCGAGGAGGGGCGCGATTACCGGCTCGTCGCGCTGTCGCTCGATGAGGACGACGCGCAGACGCTTTGCGCTCTCTGCAGGCAGGTCGCAGGGAGGCACGCTGAAACATTTCGGTTTCGCTTCGCCGAATGGCGGCCCCGGTTCGATCCAGTCACCGCCGAGATCGTTCCGCCGGTGCCGGATGAACGCTTCGGCTTCACGTGCGCGACCTTCGTGCTGGCGATGCTGCGGTCGGCGGCCATCGGGGAGTTGCTTGCGCTGGACCAGTGGCCTGTTCCGGCGCCGGATGACACCGATGATCGCTGGCAGAACAAGCTGGCGAAGCTGCTCTGTCCGAAAGCGGCGTCGCCAGAGGACGTCGCCAGGGTGCTCGCAGGCATCGGGGCAAGGCGCGTTCTTCCAACGGATGTCGCAGGAGGCGCGATGCAATCACGCGAACACTGGCCTGTCGGGTTTGTCGATTCCCGCAGAGCAGGTGAGCAGATTGCCGCGTGCCTTCTTTGACATAGCTCGCGACGTCTTGTGGTCTGATCAGGCTAGCGCCAGTCGGTGATGACCTGGCGGAGCTCGCCGAGGCGGGCGCGCGACAGGGTGCCGACGGCGGCGAGGACCAGGTGCTGGGGCGACAGGACCTGGTCGGCGACCCGGACAACGTCGTCGACCGAGACCGCGGACATCGAGGCCAGGCGCTGGGACAGCGACATCGGCGGGTAGTAGAGGGCGGTGCCGCCGAACCAGCCGGCCATCGCGGCGGCGTCGTCGATCGAGGCGAGGGTCTCGTAGCGGTAGCGGACGCGGGCCTTGGCGAGTTCGTCGTCGGTGACGTTGCCGCGGCGCAGGCCGTCGAGCAGGGTGAACAGCTCGCGGACCAAGCCGGGGACCTTGGCGTTGGCGGTGGCGCCGGTGATCTCGAACAGCGCGGTGTCGGCGAGCGGCTCGATCGCGGCGTGGATCGAGTAGGCGAGGCCTTTTTGATCGGCGAGCGTGTAGTGCAGGCGGGTCGACATGCCGTCGTCGAGCACGCGGAGCAGGGCGACGAGCGCAACGTAGGCCGGGTCGAGCTCGGGCACGGCGCGGAACAGGACGGCGAGCGAGGTCTGCGAGCCGGCGTCGGGGACGTGGCGCAGGCGGGGCCCGGTGATCGCGGGCGGCGCGGCCGGGACCTCGACGCGCGTGCCGGCGGGCAGGCCGGATAGCGCGCGGGCGGCAGCGGCGACCACGGCGCCGTGCTCGACCGGGCCGGTGACGCACAGGTTGGCGTTGCGCGCGCCGTAGAACGTCGTGAAGTGGCGGCGGACGTCGTCGATCGAGAACCGCTCGACGTTGGTCCGCGGGCCGATGATGCGCTGGCCGAGCGGGTGGTGCTCGAACACCAGGCCGCGCGCGATGTCGTCGGCGTTGATCTCGACACCCTGCTCGTCGTAGTCCTCGTTGATCTCCTCGAGCACCAGCTCGCGCTCGAGCTCGATGTCGGAGAACCGCGGGCGCGACAGCAGCTCGCCCAGCACGTCGATCGCCGGGGCGATCAGCTCGGGCTCGAGGGCGAGCTGGAACAGGGTGTAGTCCCGGCCGGTCTCGGCGTGGAGGGTCGAGCCGAGCCGCTCGACCGCGGTGTTGAGCGCCAGCGAGGTCGCGTAGCGCTCGGTGCCGCGGAACAGCATGTGCTCGGTGAAGTGCGACAGCCCGTTGTCCTCGGGCTGCTCGAACCGGGCGCCGACCTTGATGAACATCGCACACACCGCGGTGTGGAGGTGGGGCAGGGCGACCGTGGTGACCGCGAGGCCGTTGTCGAGCGTCGTCGTCTCGACGTGGGGATCCAGGCGTGAGTCCACGCGGTTGCTTACCACGCCGGAGGCCGGGGCGTGGCGCCGGCCGCACGTCTTGGCGGTCTGCGCGCCCTTTCGTTTGAGGTCGCTACGGATCGTGGTATCAATCGTGCGATCCGATGCTCCTCAAAAAGATCGTGATCGCCGAGGACGACGACGCCATCGCGCACATGGTCAACATGGCGCTCGGTGACGCCGGATTCCTGTGCCTGCGCGCACGCGACGGCGACGAAGCGCTCAAGCTGGTCAAGGCCCACGATCCAGACCTGCTCGTGCTGGACGTCATGATGCCCCGCGTCGACGGGCTCGAGGTCGCGCGCCGGCTCAAGGCCGACGTGATGTGGTCGCGGACCCCGATTCTGATGTTGACGGCGCTGGCCCAGGTCGACGACCAGGTCCAGGGGCTCGAGGCCGGGGCGGACGCCTACATGTCCAAGCCGTTCGACCTCCGCGAGCTCGGCGCCCGGGTCAAGGCGCTGATCCGCTCGGCCCGCCGCGAGCGCGACCGCAGCCCCACGACCAACCTGCCCGGGTCGCGCGCGATCGACGAGGAGATCGAGGGCGCGCTCAAGAGCGGCAAGCCCACGGCGTGCATCCACATCGACGTGCTGAACTTCGATAGCTACGCCGACACGATCGGCATCGCGCGCAGCGAGGACACGGTCCGGAACCTCGGCCAGTGGCTGCTCGATGCCGCGCGGGCATCGTCCGGCGGCGGCGCGTTCGTCGGCCACATCGGTGGCTCGGACTTCATCGCGGTGCTGTCGCCCGAGCACGTCGGGCCGTTCGTCGCGAGCGCCGAGTCGGCGTTCGACGCCAAGCGCGCCACGTTCCCCGGGGACGCCGGGTCGCTCGGCCTGGTGCTCGCGATCGCCCACACCGACGGGCTCAACCTCAACAACGGGCCCGACGAGCTTGGCCGCAGGCTCGGCAAGGCGATGAAGGCAGCCAAGGCCGTCGGCAAGACGAACCACGTGGTGTGGTCGGCTAGCTGACCGTGGACGGCGAGCGCGGCAAGGGTCCGCGCCAGGTGCGCGCCGGCGATACGCTCGGCCGCTACGAGATCGGGGACGAGCTGGGCGAGGGCGGCATGGCGACGGTGTTCCGCGCCCGCGACCGCGAGCTGCGCCGGGACGTCGCCGTGAAGGTGCTGTTCCCGCACCTCGCGCGCCGCAGCGACGTCGTGCGCCGGTTCCAGCGCGAGGCGCGCGCGGCGGCCAGCCTCGAGCACGCGAACATCCTGCGGATCTACGACGTCGGCGGCGCCGAGGGCGACGACCCGCCGTACATCGTGATGGAGCTGATCCGCGGCCGGACGTTGCTGCAGGAGATCGAGGCGCGCGGCGCGATGCTCGCCGAGGTCGCCGCGTGCATCGGCGCGGTGCTGTGCGATGCGCTGGCGGCGGCGCACGCCGCCGGCGTGATCCACCGCGACGTCAAGCCGGCGAACATCCTGATCGCGCCGGGCGGCCGGCTGCTGCTGGCGGACTTCGGCGTGGCCCGGCTCGAGACCGAGGACTCGCTGGTCACCCGGACCGGCGCGCTGCTCGGCACGCCGGCGTACATGAGCCCGGAGCAGGCGATCGGCGACATCGCGACCGCCAAGAGCGACCTGTACTCGCTCGGCTCGACGATCTATCAGCTCGCGACCGGCGCGCTGCCTTATGGCGGCTCGCCGGCGAAGGTCCTGTCGTTGATCGCGGCCGGCCAGCTGGTGCCGCCGGCGCGGCGCCGGCAAGCGTGCGGCGCCGACCTGTCGCGGCTGGTCGTGGCGGCGATGGCGACCGAGCCCGGGGACCGGCCGGCGAGCGCGGCGGCGATGGCCGCGGAGCTGCGCGGGTTCGTGACCGCCGGCGGGCTCGGCGACGCCGGCGAGGAGCTCGCGGCGTACTTCGAGGACCCCGACGGGTTCCTGCGCGCGCGGCAGCCGATCGTGGTGAGCGCGCTGGTCGCCGCGGCCCGCGCCGCGATCGCCGGTGACAAGCCGCCGCGCGCGATGGCGCTCGCCGACCGCGCCAGCGCGCTCGCGCCCGACGATCCGGCGGTCGCCGCGGTGGTCCGCTCGGTGACCGAGGGCGGCCACGCGATGCGCCGCAAGCGCCGGCTGGTGATCGGCGGGCTCGCGGTGGTGCTGGCCGGCGGCGCGACCGCGGGCGGGCTGGCGATCGCGCGGTCGCTGTCGGCACCGGAGCGGAGGTCGGGGACGCTGGCGAACATCGACCCGCTGGCAACGATCGCGCCGGCGAGCGAGCGTGATGCCGCCGCACCGCCGGACCTCGGGCCTGGGCTCGCCGCCGCGCCGCAGGTCAGCGCGCCCGGCGATGCACGCCCCGCATCGCTGCCCGGACCTGGGGCCGGGCTCGACGCGCGGGGCACGCTGGTGCGTCCGGGGCCGGCACCCCAGGCGCCGAGCGCCGCCGGGCGCCGGCACGATCCGCGGCCGCCGGCCGACGCCGCCCCGGAGCTCGCGAGCCTCACGCCGCCGCCGATCGACGCGCGGCTGGCCCCGGAGCCCGACGTCCCCCGAGACGCCGGCGGCCACGTGATCGTGCACAACGATCTGTGGTGCAACGTCTGGATCGACGGCGTCGATCGCGGCAGCCGGCGCAACGAGCTGCTCGACGTCGCCGCCGGGCACCATGTCGTGCGCTGCGTGAACCCGGCGGGCGAGTGGACCCAGGAGGTCGACGTGGCGCCGGGCGCGACCCGCGCGCTCAACGGTACGCTGCTCGGCGAGCTGACGATCCGGCTCGCGATCGACGCGACGATCGACGGCAAGCCGCACCCGCGCGGCGCGGTGGTCCGGATCAAGCCCGGCAGCTGGGAGGTCGTCGCCGGGGGCAAAACGAAGTTCCTCACGTTCCGCGGCAACTGCACGCTCCGGGACGCGCCCGAGCTGGATTGCTACCTGTAATTGCTGCGATTTCGCCAAACCACGACAGCGCTGTCGCGATCTGTGCCCGCGCGGCCGCCCGGCCCTTCGTGATTCGCTCACTTGCGGCTGGCAGGGTGGTTGCAGCACGGTGGACGCGTGACCCCCGTGAGGCTCCTCGCCGCCCTTGGCCTGCTCGCGACCGGGTGCTTGTACATCGACCCGATCAACCAGCATCCCGACATCATGAGCGTGACCCGCCAGTGTCCGGTGGACCCGGGGTCGTTCCTGCCGTGCGATCCCGAGTTCCAGGATCTGCACCGCGGTGACGCGGTCGCGGTCGCGGCCACCTACCACGATCCCGACGGCAACGACCATCAGGTCAGCTACCACTGGCAGCTGTTCGCGTGCAGCGCCGATGGCTCGTGCGACTCCGGCGCGGCCGTCGACAGCACCGACGCGACACCCACGCTCACGATCCCCAAGGCGCGGGCGCTCACCGGCGGCCCGGTCCAGATGGTCCATCTCAACCTCGATCTGTTCGACGACCGCGGCGCGCGCGACTCGGCGCTGCGCAGCGTGATCATCAACGACGGGCCGTCGCTCGGGGTCCACGTGGAGCCGACGAGCCAGACGATGGGCGGGCCGATCGCGGTGTTCGCGACCTACGGCGATCCCGACGGCGAGGCCGCGGACGTCGGGCTGGTGTGGTCGGCCACGCCGCCGGACGGCGTTGCGACCTACATGCTGGCCGACCGCATGGTGATCCAGAACCCGGATGACCCGGCGCACCTGACGGCGGGCAAGACGTTCGTGGCGTCGATCGCCGGTGACTGGCAGGTCACGGTGACCGCCACCGACGCGAGCGGCAAGCAGACCGTGAAGTCGGTGGCGATCGCGGTGCTGCCCGATCGGCCGCCGTGCATCGCGCAGTGGCAACCGATCGCCGCGCCCGACGGCACCGCGCTGCCGATCAGCGCGCCGACCTTGTTCCAGGTCCCGCTGGTCGACGACGATCTCGATCCGTACCCCGCCATGCCGGGCCAGCCGCTGCTCGGGGCGACGGCGTTCGCGTGGTCGATCCTGCGGCCGGGGGCGACGGTGCGCCAGCCGCTGGTCGGCGCGACCGGCAACAGCGTGGCGCTCGATCCGTCGGCGTTCACGCCCGGCGACATCGTCGAGCTCCGGGTCGAGATCGCGGATCGCACGCACACGCCGGTGACCTGCGACGATGGCGACGCGGTGTGCCCGGTGAGCCCGGCCACGTGTATTCAACGCCAGACCTGGCGAGTGGAGACGAGATGACGATCGCGCGTGCGGTGAGATCGCTGAGAACGATGAGATCTGGGGTGGCCGCCATCGCGCTCGGCGGCGCGGTCGCGTGCGCGCTGGCCGGCTGCGTCGGCGGCGTCAACAACGATGACGCCGGCCCGGTCGGTACCGGTGGCGGCAGCGGCAGCGGTGCCGCCGGGATGTGCAACCTCAACTTCTTGGTGGCGCCGATGACGCCGGTCGCCGGCCCGGGCACCGTGGTCCACGTCACCGCGCAGCTGTTCGAGGGCTCGGGCTTGCTCGATTACCAGTGGACGGTCGACCACGACGGCAGCTCGATCGCGACGACGATGGTCGACGGCGATCCGTCCCAGATCGAGTTCGCCGCGCCGGACCCCGGGGTCTACGACGTCGGGCTGGTGCTCGACGGCGCGCCGCCGACGTGCGCGACCAAGCAGCAGGCGGTCAACGTCCGGGCGCCGGGCGCGCCCAGCGAGACGCTCCGGCTGCGGGTGCTGCCGCCGCGCGGCACGACCGCGCCGCCGCTCGAGCTGTTCGAGCCGATCTTCGGCGGCGCCGAGGCCGATCTCGGGACCATGCCGGTCGAGTCGGGCACGCCGACGACCGTGCAGGTGACCGACCCCAGCGGCGCCGGCGTGCCGGCCTACGTGCGGCTGTCGCCCGGCTCCACGTCCGACGCGATCGTCGAGGCGTTCACCGGCAGCGATGGCAGCGCGGCCGTGACGCTGTACTCCGGGCCCGACGAGGTGCTGGTCGTGCCGTCGGTGCCCGGCCTGGCGCCGCGCCAGATCGAGCACTGGATCGGCGGGCCGATCGCGCTCGACGCCGGCCAGGCGATCTCCGGCGTGGTCCGCGATCCGTCGGGCGCGGTGCTCGCCGGCGCCCAGGTCCAGGTGACGATCGGCGGCGTGCCGTCGACCCTGGCGACCACCGCCGGCGACGGCAGCTTCACGGTGGCGGCCGAGCCGGCGATCGCCGGCGCCAGCGTCACGGTCGACGTCGCGCCGCCCGCCACCAGCGGACTGCCGCGGCTGTCGGCGACGTCCATGGCGTGGAGCCTCGATACGCCGGTGCAGATCCGCTACGCCGCCAACGTGACCCGCCGCAACCTGACCGGGCTGGTGGTCCGGCGCGGCGGGGCGCCGGTCGGCAACGCGCGGGTCACGGTGGTCGGGGCGGTCGGGGCGGTCGGCACGGTGACGGCGGGCGCGGCGGCAACCGCGTCCGGCGAGGTCGCGATCGCGACCACCAGCAACGCGGCGGGCGTGCTGCCCAGCGTGATGGTGCCGGCGGCGGCGCTGTCGGCGGTGATCGCGGTCGGCGCCGGCGATCTCGCGGTCGCCGCGCTCGACACCAGCGCCGGGGTCCCGGCGAGCCTCGACGCGCCGGCGATGCAGCTGATCACCACCGCGGTGACCGACGCCCACGGCGATGGGCTCGGCAACACGGTGCTCGATCTGGTGCCGGCCGGCGCGCTCGCCCAGGCCGCGGCGCCGCCGCTCCAGGTCGTGGCCGACGCCACCGGCGCGATCACCGCCACGCTCGCCACCGGCGGCCACTACGACCTGCGGTTCCACGATCCATCGGGCCGCGGCGCGCCGACGGTGATCGCCGACCTCACGCCCGCGACGATCGCGACGTCGATCACGCTCGGGCCCACGATCGCGATCCGCGGCACGCTGCTCTACGGCGGGATATCGCCGCTGGCCTCCGCGTCGGTCCAGTTCCTGTGCGAGGACTGCACCGGGATCGAGCGCACGCGGCCGATCGTCGAGGGCGTGACCGACGAGGCCGGGCGGTTCACGCTCGCGATTCCGGATCCCGGAAAGATGTAAGATCGCCGCCGTGCTGTCCGTGAAGCGCGTACTCGATGTGGCCGTCGCGGCGTCCGTGCTCGCGGTCGGCGCGCCGGTGATCGCGGCGGTCGCGGCGCTGGTCTACGCCGACGTCGGCCGGCCGCTGCTGTTCCGCCAGGACCGGGTCGGGCTCGGCGGCAGGGTGTTCGAGCTGAAGAAGTTCCGGACCATGCGCAACGCGATCGACGCCGCCGGGCGGCCGCTGCCCGACGCCGCGCGGCTGACCGCGGTCGGCAAGTTCCTGCGCGCGAGCTCGCTCGACGAGCTGCCGCAGCTGATCAACGTGCTGCGCGGCGACATGAGCCTGGTCGGCCCGCGGCCGCTGCTCGTCGAGTACCTGGCGCGCTACAGCCCGCGGCAGGCGCGCCGCCACGAGGTCAAGCCGGGGATCACCGGGCTCGCCCAGGTCACCGGCCGCAACGCGCTGAGCTGGCCGGAGAAGCTGGCGCTCGACGTGTTCTACGTCGAGCACGCGAGCCTCGCGCTCGATCTGAAGATCCTCGCGCGGACCGCGGTGACGGTGGTCGCGCGCAGCGGGATCAGCGCGGCGGGCGAGGCGACCATGCCGGTGTTCCAGGGAGAGCAATGATGCGGCCGATGATGCGGTCGATGATGCGGCCAACGATGCGGCCAACGATGCGGCCGATCTGGCGTGCGACGCTCGCGCTCGGCACCGTGCTCGGCGTGCTCATCGTGCTCATCGTACTCGGGGCGCCACGGACCGCGCACGCCGAGCCGGCGCCGGCGCCGGCCGGAGAGGCCGTGGCGCTGCTGCCGCTCGACGCCGAGCACAGCCTCGAGATCTACGGCCAGCCGATCGCCAGCGAGATCGCGCGCGCGCTGGTCGGCGGTGCGATCCAGGTCGTCGTGGTCGGCCCGCGGATGGCGGTGCCCGACGGCGCCAAGCTGATCGTCGACGGCACGATCAGCGCCGGCAAGGCCGGGGCGATCGCGATCGTGATCCGGATCCGCAACCCGCTCGACGGCAAGGTCTTGAAGACCCATCAAGCGAACGCGGCCGGGCTCGCCAAGCTCGACAGCGCGACCGCGGAGCTGGCGGCGCAGATCCTGCCGCTGGTGCGCGATCAGCTCGTGGTGGTCCGGGCGCAGGCCGCGGCGGCGGGCGATCACGGCCACGTCGTCCAGACCTCGCGGCTGCCGGCGATCGAGCACACCGCGCTGATCGCGGTCGCCGACGAGAGCCACGCGGCCAACAACGCCGCGCTGGTCGCCGCGCTCGAGCCGGCGGTCGCCGACTGGACGCGCGCGCACCACCACCAGCAGCAGCAGATCGATCCGAGCAAGCTCGTGCCGCAGCTCGCGTCGAAGTCGGTCACCGGCGCCAGCGACCTCGCGATCGGGTTCTGGGTCCTCAGCTACCAGCCCGAGGCCGGCGCGGTCGCGATGGCGCGCGCGAAGGTCCGGGTGCGGATCGCCGACGCCACCGCGGTGGTGTTCGATCGCGTGGTCGTCACCGATACCGTGCTCGGCGACCGCGGCTCGAGCCCGGCCGAGCTCGCCGCGCGGGTCAGCCGCGAGATCCTCGCGATCCTGCGCCCGCACATGATGCGTCACGTGCGGGCATGGGAGTGACGTGGGCGTGACCGGTCGCGCGGCGCTGCGCTTGGCGATCGCGGCGGCGGTCGCGCTCGGTCCGGCGAGCCTTGGGGCGCAGCCGGCACCACCGCCGGAGCCCGCCGCGCCGGCGACGCCGCCGGCATCGGTATCGCCACCGGTATCGCCACCGTCGTCGGCGCCGTCGCCGGCATCGGATCATCCGGATCCGCGGCCGGGGCTACCGGCGAGCATGACGACGTCCGAGGTGCTGCACGAGGCCAACGCCGCCGCGATCGCCGGCGACTGGTCGCGGGTCCAGGCACTGATCGATCCGCTGCTGGCGCAGCGCGAGCTTGCGGTCGCCGAGCTCACCGAGGCCCATCGGCTCGCCGGGATCGCCGGGTTCTTCCAGCAGCGCCGCTCCGCGGCCGAGGCGCACTTCGTCGCGTACCTGCGGATCGATCCCGAGGCGCGGCTCGATCCGGCGCTGTATCCGCCCGACGTCGTCGCGTTCTTCAACGACGTGGCGTCGCGCCACGCCGCCGAGCTGCACGCCCAGCGCGCGTCGTCGCGCCGGACCTGGCTGTGGACGCTGCTCCCGCCGGTCGGTCAGCTCCAGAATGGCCATCGCACCAAGGCGATCGTGATCGGTGGGCTGCTCGGCGGGTTGCTCGCCACCAACCTCACGACCTATGCGGTGCTGTCGAAGTGGTGCAGCGAGACCACCGGCCCGGCGGGCGGCGGCCTCAACTGTGACAACGGTCCCAATCACAACCATGCCGCGTCGGTGCTGCGGCCGATCAACATCGCGAGCGGGATCGGCTTGGTCCTCGTCTATGCGTATGGCGTGTACGACGGCGTACGGGATTACCGACAGCGTTCCCGCGAGCTTACGTTCCAGCCGTATGTGGCAACTTCGCCCGATCGCAACCTATTTGGTGTTGCGGCCCGCTTTTAGCCGCTTGCCTACATCGTAACTGTCGCCGCTAGACCATGGCCTGGCGCCCCTGGGACGCGCGAAACGTCGACCACTGTCGTCGCGCGCCTTGGGCGTATGACCCCCATTGCTCATTGTGATCGGCGTTGACCCTCCGCTACCATCTGAACGAGTGAGGCAGCCCGTACCGTTCGGGAAATACTTGCTGCTTGATCGCGTCAGCGTGGGCGGCATGGCAGAGGTCTTCAAAGCCAAGTCGTATGGCGTTGAAGGCTTCGAGAAGATCATCGCGATCAAGCGCATCTTGCCCACGATGGGCGAGGACCGCGACTTCATCAAGATGTTCATCGATGAGGCGAAGATCGCCGGTCAGCTCGCGCACGCGAACATCTGCCAGATCTTCGAGCTCGGCCGGATCGACGGCTCGCACTTCATCGCGATGGAGTACATCTGGGGTAAAGATTTGCTCCAGATCCAGAACCGGCTGCGCAAGATCAAGCAGCCGATGCCGATCCCGATGGCGTGCTTCTCCATCGCGAAGGTCCTCGAGGGGCTCGACTACGCGCATCGCAAGCGCGACCCGCTCGGCCGGCCGCTCGAGATCGTCCACCGCGACTGCTCGCCGCAGAACGTGCTGGTGTCGTACGAGGGCGAGGTCAAGGTCATCGATTTCGGCATCGCCAAGGCGACGTCGCGCAACTCGCGGACGATGGCCGGCGTGCTCAAGGGCAAGTTCGGCTACATGTCGCCCGAGCAGGTGCGCGGCCTGCCGCTCGATCGCCGCAGCGACATCTTCGCGCTCGGCACGATGCTCTACGAGTGCCTGACCGGCGACCGGCTGTTCCAGGGCGAGACCGACTTCTCGACGCTCGAGAAGGTCCGCAACGTCGACATCCGCCCGCCGCGCGAGATCAACCCTGCGATCCCGCCGGCGGTCGAGGCGGTGATCCTGAAGGCGCTCGCGAAGGACGTCGACGACCGCTACCAGTGGTGCAGCGAGATGCTCGCCGATCTGCAGGCGTTCCTGATGAGCCAGGACGTCGTGTTCACGGCGAAGTCGCTGTCGAGCTGGCTCAAGGACGTGTTCCAGGCCGAGATCGATCGCGAGCGCCAGCTGCTCGAGCAGTACAAGCGGGTCGGCCGCGACGGCCTGATCTCCGGGGTACCGGCGGCCGAGTCCAAGGCCGATGTCGTCGAGAACTTCGGCGAGGCCGGGCCGGTCGAGGGCGATCCGACGACGCTCGGCGGCCCGAGCTTCGAGGAGGCGGACCCGGCGGCCAGCGTCGCCGCGGAGGTCGGTCCGGCGCCCGGCTCGCCGGCCGCGCGCGGCGGTCCGCTCGACGACGAGGAGCCCGATTCGGGCGAGTTCGGCGAGGAAGCGCCGACCGAGATCTTCGGCGAGATCGATCACGGGCCGAACCCGGCGTCGTCGTCGCCCGGCGTGTCCGGTCCATCGACGCGCGCACCGACCACGGGTTCGTCGCCGTCGACCCGGCCGCCCAAGCCGCCGCCGGTGCGCGCGCCGACCTCGCGCGGCGAGGCGCCGCTGTCGACCCCGATGGCCGCGATGCCACCGGGCCCGAACGGGGCCGGCGCGCCGCCGATGCGCCCGAACCCGCCGCCGCCGGGGTATCCGTCCGGGAACACGCCGCCGCCGACCTTCGATCCGAGCTATGGCAGCCCGGGCTCGCCGTACGGCCAGCAGGCATCGTTCGGCCAGGCTGCGCCACACTTCACGCCCCCCCAGCAACATCAGCCGTCCCATCAGCCGTCCCATCAGCCGTCCCATCAGGCGCTGCCGGGCATGCCGCTGATGCAGCAGGGCCCGCAGGGCCAGCCGGTGGCGCTCGGCACGCCGGGGGCGATCCCGGTGATGGAGCCGCTGAACGCCCCGAACCAGGGCAACCAGGGCAACGGACGGACGCTGATCGGCGCACCGGCCCCGACGGGCTTACCGAACTACGGGGCGGGCTACACGCCGCCGCCGCAGCTGATGCCCCCGAACCAGCAGCACCCGGTGTCGAACCCGTACGGCCAGTATCCGACCGCGCCGAGCCAGCCGCAGATGGCGGCGATGCACGGGATGCAGCAGGGGCCGGGCATGGGGCATGGCCCGAGCAACGGCCCCGGGATGATGCCGGGGCTCGGCATGCAGCAGCCGGGCATGGGGGACTACCCCGGCGCGCCGCAGCAGTACCCGGGCTCGCCGTATCCGATGGGGCAGAACCCGTACGGCGCTCCGCCGCAGGGCCACGCGCCGGTGGCGCCGGTCGAGCCGCTGGTTCCGATCGACGGCAAGAAGCGCTCGTCGGTGGTGCGCGACGTCGCGATCGGCGTGGCGATCGCCGCGCTCGTGCTCGCCGGGTTCCTCGCCGTGAAGTACTTCGTGCTCGACAACGACAGCACGAGCAGCGATACGCCGGCGCAGACCGCGTCGCCGGCGCAGATCCACCTGTCGATCTCCGGCGGCCCGCCCGGTGGGACGACCGCCGAGCTGTTCGTCGACGACAAGAAGGTCGCGACGGTGCAGGACAAGCAGGACATCCCGGTGTCGGCCGGATCGCACAAGGTCAAGCTCGTCGGGACCGGCGGCAAGTGCGAGCAGGCGATCGCGTTCGAGGCCGGCAAGACCTCGCCGTTCGAGTGCGCGTTGCCGGCGGCCGGCGCGACCGGCTCCGACGGCGCAGGCTCGGCCGGCGCAGGCAGCGCTGCGGCGGGAGCCGGCAGCGGCTCGGCAGCGGGCAGCGGCTCGGCGGTGGGTAGCGCGGCCACGGCCGACAGCGGCGCGGCGGCGGGCAGCGGCTTGGCGGCGGGCAGCGGCTCGGCGGCGGGCAGCGGCACGGCAGCTGCGATGGCCGGCTCCGACGCCAAGCCCGCGGTCGCCACCACCGACAAGATGCCGCCGGAGGACAAGCCGGCGAAGCCGGCCGTGGCCGACAAGCCAGCTGACAAGCCGGTCGTGGCCGACAAGCCGGTGACGCCGCCGCCGGTGATCGGGTCGACACAGATGCCCAAGCCCAAGCCTCGGCAGCCGGCCGCGCAGGACGACGACTTCCTGGGCCTCGGCAGCCGTACAGGCGGCACCAAGCCCGGCGACAAGCCGGCGGATGCGAAGGGCTACGTCACGATCTCGAGCCCGCAGACCGCGAAGATCTTGGTCGATGGCCGGGACGTAGGGCTATCGACCCCGGTCACCGGCCACCAGCTGCCGCTCTTGCCCGGCAAGCACAAGCTCACCTACATCATCGGCGGTGGCGAGAAGATCGGGATCTCGATCACCGTGAGGCCCGGCGAGACCGTGCACAAAGATCTGTAGTCGCCGCGCTTTCAGTCGCCACTCGCTGGTCGGCTCGCCGGGCCGACGCTCGCCTGACGCAGCATCGCAGCGCGCGTCATCGTGCAGCGCTGCGACGTCGCTACGAGCCGTCGTGCGGCGTGTCGGATCCGCTCGGCGTCGCTGGCGTCGCCGGCGGTTCGGAGGCCGTCGCGCTCGGCTCCGCCGGCTCGTTCGTGTCGTGGGTCTCGATCTCGTGCAGCTTGGCCTCGAGCTCGGCGATCCGATCGGCGAGCGCGCGGACGTCCTTGTTGACGCTGCCCCATGGCGTGATCGTCTGCGAGATGCCGTCGATCGTCTCGCGGATCTTGGTGTCGACCTGCTTCTGCCACTCGTCGAGCCGGTGCTTCGAGTGATCGACCCACTCGCGCAGCGACGCGAGGCTGCGTTTCTTGAGCGCGGTCTCGTCGGTGGTCTCACCACCGGCGGCGTCCTCCTCGACGGCGGGTACGTCGCTGTCGTCCTTGCGCTTGCCGGGCAGGATGCTCTGCACGCGGCGCTGCGCCTCGGCAAACCACTCACCACCGCTCTGGATGATGTTGCGCATCGCGCCAAGCGGCAGGAAGCTGCGCTGCTTCTTTTCTTCCTCGAAGATGATCTGCGCCAGGGTGACCGTGGTCAGGTCTTCCTTGGTCTTGTTGTCGACGATCTTGACGTCGTCGCCATTGCGAATCATCTCGCTGATTTGGTCCAGCGTTACGTACCGGCTGTGCTCGGTGTCGTAGAGCTTGCGATTGGCGTATCGCTTGATGATTCTTGTGTCGGGCATCTGGCTCCTGCCGACCGCCTGCGGGCCGCTTCGTGCTTCGTAAAAGTATCACGCACCGCGCCATGTCCTCAACGTGCCACACTAATCGAGTGGGCCCCGAGCACATCATGGCGCGCCTGAAGGCGCTGCGGGACCCACGGATGCGCGTGCTGGCGCTGATTCAGGCGCTCGGCGAGGACGACCCGGCCGGCTGGGTCCACGTGCTCGCGGCGATCATGGCCCGCGCCCATGCCAACGATGACCCCGACGCCGCCCTGGCGCTCGAGGCGGTCACGCACGCGGCGGCGGAGCCCGCGATGCCGTACGCGACGCGCCAGCAGCTCTACGAGGCCGCGCTGCACCAGCAACTGCCGGCGATCGCTCGGCTGTTCCTCGTCGCGTCGCCTCCGACGATCGGCCCGGCCGCGCTCGCGAGGTCACTCGCGCCGGAGCGACCGCTCCGACCGACCGGTCGGCCGCTCACGCTCGGCGAGCGCAAGGCCCTCGCGCGGACCCACGACCGCGAGCAGATCCTGCTGCTGCTCCGCGATCCGCACCCCGCGGTCGTGACGATCCTGCTCGATAACCCGCACATCACCGAGGTCGACGTCGTGCGGCTCGCGGCGGCGCGCCCCGCGGTGCCGGCATCGCAGGCGATCCTTGCCGCGCATCCGCGG
>DATBBB010000611.1:0-13063 GCA_036271215.1 Kofleriaceae bacterium
AGCGCCTCGGCCCAGCCCGAGACCCCGGTCACCGCGTCGCCGGCGCCGAGCGCGCCCGGCTCGACCGCCGCGCCGCCGCCGCCGGGGCTGCCCGGCGCGCCCGAGGCCGCGGCGATCGCCGGCGGTGCCGTGACCGGCGGCTGCATCAAGAAGGGCGCCGGGGCGGCGGCGTCCGCGGCTTCGTCCGGCACCGCGTCCGGCACCGCGACCGGCGCCGTGCCGGTGACCTGGAACGACTTCGAGATCGAGGGCCAGCTCCGCGAGTCGCCCGAGATCGTGCGCGCGCTGTTCACCCCGGTGATGACCCGGCGGACGTCGTTGACCGACGCCGCGCGCGCCGACGTGCTCACCACCGCCGCCAAGTTCGGCTACTACCTGATCGGGCTCGAGGCCCGCGACACGCCCAAGGGCACCCACGCGATCGTCCACCTCGCGCCGCTGCAGATGGTCCGCAAGGTCGACGTCGATATCAAGCAGTCGCCGTTCGCGACCCTGCTCGACGATCAGGTCCGCCGCCGGATGACGATCCGGACCGGGACCTACCTGCCGTGGTCGGCCGCCGACCGCAAGTGCGAGCTCGACGACGAGCAGGCGCACATCGCGGACTACCTGCACTTCGAGGAGGGCTACTTCGACGCCGTGGTCGAGCACAGGGAGTCGCTGCGCGGCGACGGCGTCGAGATCACGATGCAGATCACGCTCGGCAGCGAGTACCAGACCGGCCAGGTCCAGGTCGCCAACGCCAAGGCGCTGGCCCTGACGATCGACCCGCGGCTGATCGTCAAGCAGTTCCAGCACGACAGCTGCCTGCTGTGCTTCGGCGGCTCGCGGTTCACCCGGAGCCGCCACCTCGAGGACATCCAGCGCGTGGTCGAGCTGTTCCAGAAGCGCGGGTTCCCGGCGGTCCGGGTCCACACCAGCTTCGAGTCCGATCCGCAGGGCTCGTTCAACCGCGCGACCCGCGGCGTCGACTTCAAGGTCACCGTGGACCCGCGGCGCCGGATCGACCTCAAGTTCGAGGGCAACGATCCCGACGCGGTGTCCGACGAGCAGCTGCGCGCGCACCTGACGTTCAACGCCGCGTCGAGCTCGGATGACGTCGAGGCCACCAACTCGGCGCACGCGATCGTCGCGTACCTCCAGACCCGCGGCTGGTTCGACGCCCACGTCACCTGGACCCGCGACCGCTACCAGAACCCGCGCGATCCGCAGGCGTCGTTCGACCGCATCACGTTCCAGATCGAGCAGGGCAAGCAGCGCCCGGTCCGCGCGATCGCGTTCGCCGGCAACAAGGCGTTCACCGCCGAGCAGCTCGAGGACGCGATCGGCACCACGCAGGAGAAGCTGTCGACCAGCCTGTTCGGCGGCAACACCAACGCGACCACGACCCAGCTCACCGCCGACGTCGAGCGGCTGACCGCGGAGTACCGCCGCGCCGGCTACCAGGACGCCCGGGTCCACGTCGAGGCCGCGACCGATCCGTCGGCGTTCGGCTCGGCGGCGCTGACCGTGGCGCTCGCGGCGGCCGGCCGCGGCGACGGGCTGTACGTGCGCTACGTGGTCGACGAGGGCGAGCCGACCCTGCTGACCGGGGTCGAGGTCGGCCTCGCCGGCGGCGATCCCGCGGTGAAGACCGACGACGACCGCACGCTGTGCCGGACCGCGCTGCGCGAGCTCGCCGAGCTGTACGACGCCAAGTCGCTCGCGGTCCCGACCAACCCCGATCGCTGCGCGTCGCAGGTCACCGGGGTCGCGGGCGGCGGCCTCAAGTTCCGCGAGGACGACGCCGCGCTGACCCGCGATCAGCTCAAGAGCCGGCTGTTCAGCCGCGGCCGGCCGCGCGCCGAGGTCGCCTACGAGGCGCCGCTGGTCGCCCCGCACCGGGTGGTCGCGCGCTACGCGCTGTCGAACGTCCAGCGCCTGCAGATCGGCAAGGTCGTGATCCGCGGCAACTTCCGGACCCGGAGCTCGATCATCCTGGGCGAGCTCCAGCTCAAGGAGGGCGCGCTGTTCACCCAGGACGCGCTCGCCGACGGCGCCCGCCGGCTGCGCAACACCGCGCTGTTCGACGCGGTCAGCGTGTCGATGCCCGACCTCGAGACCACAACCGCCGGCGAGGTCAACGCGGTGGTCGAGGTCGTCGAGCGCTACGACTTCTTCTCGCAGGTCAACGCCGAGGCCGGGTACTCGAGCTACAACGGCGCGTTCTTGAAGCTGATCCCGTCGCTCAAGAACCTGCTCGGGCTCGGGATCTCGTTCGACGTCGCCGGCACGGTCGGCTTCGACCTCGCCGAGTACATTCGCTCCGACACCAAGGACGCCAAGCTGCGCCAGCTCAGCGCCGAGGCGACCCTGCGGATCCCGCAGTGGCTGTCGCGCCGGGTGTCGCCGGTCGAGTTCCAGACCGAGCTCACCGCGTACCACCGGCGCCAGGACACCCCGCAGTTCGGGCCGGTGACCACCGACGGCGTGACCCTGACCCTGTCGCGGACCTGGGAGCGCAAGCGGATCGGCAGCCGGGCGGCGCGCGCGATCACGACCGGCATCCACTACGACTTCCGGCTGCGCGAGCGCCCGATCGACGTGCTGCGCCCCGAGGGCGCCGACGACGACCAGCCCCAGGTCCCGATCTCGACCCGGACCGGCTCGGTCGGCGCGACGTTCGAATGGGAGCAGCGGGTCGATCGCCAGGGCACGCTGTCGCCGCTCGCCCCCGAGGCCGGGTTCCGGTTCGAAGCCCAGGCGTCGGTCGCGAGCGCGTACTTCGGCGGCCAGGACGAGTTCCTCAAGGTCTCGACCGCGGGCACCAAGTACTGGCCGATCGGGACCAACCTGGTGCTGCGCGGCGACCTGCGCTACGACCAGGGCATCCCGCTCGGCGGCGCGGTGCTGCTGCCCGAGGTCGAGCGGTTCTTCGCCGGCGGCGACGCCACGGTGCGCGGCTACGACGACGAGCGGCTCGCGACCGAGATCATCCGGGTCGGCGTGCCGCCGTTCACCGGCGCCAACAGCGCCAACCTGCAGCAGATCCGGATCCTGCCGGCCGGCGGCAACATCCGCGTGATGTCGAGCCTCGACGCCCAGGTCCGGATCTACAAGCTGTTCGCGTCGGCGGTGTTCGTCGACGCCGGGATGATCGCCAACCAGTGGGGCGCGGTCACCAGCGACAGCATCCGGCCGGCGGTCGGCATCGCGCTGTTCCGCATCGTGACCCCGTTCGGCGCGTTCTCCTGGGAGCGCGCGATCCCGCTGCACCCGCAGCTCGGCGACGACCCGCGCGGCCGCTGGCACATCAGCTTCGCGGCCCGGGCACAATTCTAGAAAGGGGGCCTTCCCGCCCCCCTCTGTCGCGGCAAGCCGCGACATTCACCCCTCCGCGCGTCGCGTCGCGCGTTTTTGTTCGCACATGGTCGGGGGGCGCGATTTTCCTCCCAGCGCTGTGGTATAGGAGGCGGCTCAAAGGAGACTCGCCATGGGACGCGGAGACAATCGCCAGACCCCGAAGATGAAGCGCAAGCGCAGCCAGGCCAAGCTCAAGGCCCGGATCAAGCGCAAGATCGAGACCGCGAAGGCCGCGAAGAAGCCTGCCGCTCCCTCGAAGAAGAAGTAAGGTTGGCGGGCAAGGCCCGCTTATGACCCCAGCTGAAACTCGCTGCGTGATGACGCAGATCGTGATGCCGATGCACACCAACGGCGTGGCCGGGGTGATGTTCGGCGGGATCATGATGCAGTGGATCGATGTCTGCGCCGGCGTCGCGGCGATGCGCCACGCCGCCGGTGCGGTGCTGACCGCGTCGATCGACCGGCTCGACTTCCTGTCGCCGGTCCAGGTCGGCGAGATCGTCGTCCTGCAGGCGATGGTCAACTACGTCGCCCGGACCTCGATGGAGGTCGGCTGCCGGGTCGAGACCGAGCACATGCAGACCCGCGGGCGGCGCTACGTCACCAAGGCGTACCTGACGTTCGTCGCGGTCGACGAGCGCGGCCGGCCGCGGACGATCGTGCCGCTGACCCTCGAGACCGAGGACGACCGCCGCCGCCACGCCGCCGCCGAGACCCGGCGCCGCGAGCGGTTACACGCCGCCGGCCGGCCCGCGCCGCGCGAGCCCGGGCCGATCGGGGGTGTCTCGTGACGGCCGGCCTCGTGACGGCCGGCCTCGTGACGGCCGGGGGGACCGCCGCCGCGGGACCGCTCGTGGTCGATCGCACCGGCTGGGGCCGGCTCCAGGTCACCGGCGGCGACCGCGACCGGTTCCTGCAGGGCCTGACGACGATCAACGTCGAGGCGCTCGCCGACGGCGCGCACGCCTGGGGCGCGATCCTGTCGCCCAAGGGCCGCGTGCTGTCGGTGATCGACCTCGCGCGCCGGGGCGACGCGCTGATCGTCGCGTGCGAGGCCCAGCTGGCCGACAAGACCCGCGCGATCCTCGAGCGCTACGCGGTGATGGACGACGTCGTGTTCGAGCCGATCACCGGGCCGGCGCACCAGATCTGGGACGACCCGGCGAGCGTGTGGGCCGCGCCGGTGATCGAGGGCGTCGCGTCCGGATCGGGCCCCGAGTCCGACTCCGGCCCCGGCCCTGCCCGCCCCGAGGCCGATCCCGAGGTCGAGCGGCTGCGGATCCGCGCCGGGTTCCTGCGCTACGGCGTGGACGTCGACGAGGATCACTTCCCGTTCGAGACCCCGCTCGCCCGGTTCCTCGACTACGGCAAGGGCTGCTACGTCGGCCAGGAGCCGGTGTTCCGGGTCCACGCCCAGGGCAACGCCGCGCGCATGCTGCGCGGCCTGACGATCGAGGGCGCGGCGCCGATCGCCGCCGGCACCGCGATCGCCGCGCCGGCCAAGGGCACGATCACCTCGGCGATCGCCGACGGCGACACCACCCGCGCGCTCGCGTTCCTGCACCGCACGTGCTGGGAGCCCGGCGGCGTGCTCGAGGCCCTTGGCCGCAAGGCCACGGTGTTCGAGTTGCCATGGTGACCCGGCGGCTGCTGGTACTGACCCTGGGCGTGGGGCTCGGCGGCTGCACCCTGATCACCGACAGCTTCGTCAGCAACGACTTCTCCGGCGACGCGTTCCCGGTCAACGTCGATACCACGAGCGGCGCGATCCTGGTCGGCATGCACCCGTACGGCGACGCGATCGAGCCGGCGGTGCTGGATGTCCTGTCGCCGCTGACGATCGTCGACCCGGGCCCCGGCGTCGTGCCGTCGGTGTCGTTCGCCAACATCACCATGCTCGGCGGCAGCCCGAGCGACCCGACCGACCAGGTGCCGCGCGCCCGGTTCCCCGGCGCCCAGCTGATCGCGATCCACCCGTGCGACGCCAGCGACAGCAACGCCGACGGCGCGTGCCACGTCGGCCCCGCGGGCTCGACCGAGTTCCACGGCATCCTCGGCGCCGATGTCCTGGCCGGCGACGACATCCGGCTCCGGCTCGCCGCCGATCAGCTGTTCGTGCTGCCCGACGTCGGCGGCAGCGACCGCGGCCGCTCGCTCGACTGCGACGCGGTGTTCGGCTCGCCGTACCGCGGCGGTGGCACGCTGGTGATCGCCGGCACCGAGCTGCCGTTCGGCAACCGCCGGATCGCGATCCAGGCCTGCCTCAGCCCGAACCCCGATGCGGCGCTCCAGTCCCAGCGCGGCATGGACGCGCTGTTCGTGGCGTCGACCGGCCTGGGGATCTCGATCCTCGGCCAGTCGGCGTACCAGCGCTACCTCGGCATCCACCCCGGGGCGCCCGGGCTCGACACCCTGCCCGCCGACACCGTCTACCTGCCGTCGGGCATCGTCCACGGCCAGCGCGCCACGATCGACAGCCTCGCGCTGGTCGGCGCGTCGGGCGCCAACGAGCTGTCGCCGTGCCGCCAGATCTACGCCCACCGCGTACTGGCGCCGCGCTCGCTCGGCAGCAGCTGCGATACGCGGACCAACGCGGACTGCCCGTGCGAGGACGACAGCACGTTCTGCACCGTGCCGGCGATCCTCGAGCTCACGCCGCCGGGCGGGTTCGACGTGCTCGTGATCGCCGACTCCGACCCCACGCTGCAGGCGCTGCGCGCCGAGCTCCGCCCCGATCAGCCCGAGATCGACGGCATCCTCGGCACCGGCGTGCTGCGCGCCGCCGAGTTCGACGTCGACTACCCGCACGATCGCCTGCTCGCGCGCTGCCCGGGCGGCGACTGCTGCGTGCGCCCCGAGTTCACCCAGGAGTCGGATCGCGATCAGATCAATAACTGCCTGCGGCTGCAGGGCTGCGCGACCTGCGAGCTGCACAACATCAAGGATCCGCTGCCCTGCCCGGCTACTCCTCCCGAGTAGCGAGCTTGGCCAGCACGTCGGCCGCGCTGCCCCGGGCGACGACCTTTCCGCGCTCGAGCCGCACCACTTGATCGGCGAGCTGGCGGGCCTCGGCGACCGAGTGGGTGACGTGGACCAGCGGCACGCCGAGCTCGCCGACCAGCTCGCGGACCAGCGCGATCAGCTGATCGCGCAGCTCGCGGTCGAGCGCCGAGAACGGCTCGTCGAGCAGCACCAGATGGGGCGACCGGGCCAGCGCGCGGGCCAGCGCGACCCGCTGGGCCTCGCCGCCGGAGAACGTGCGCGGCCGGCGCTTCGCGAGGTAGCCCACGCCGACCCGGCCGAGCAGCGCCATCGCCTTGGCCGGGCGCGCCGCGCGGGCGACGTCCTGCATGCCGTACATCACGTTGCCGAGCGCGGACATGTGCGGGAACAGCGCGAGGCCCTGGAACACGTAGGCCAGCCGGCGGGCGTGGACCGCGACGTCGACCCCGCGCGCGGCGTCGAACCAGACCTCGCCGCCGAGCGCGATCCGCCCGGCGTCCGGCATCACCAGCCCGGCGAGCGCCGCGAGCACCGTGCTCTTGCCCGACCCCGACGGTCCCATGATGCACGTGATCCCCGGCGGGCAATCGAGCTCGACGTCCAGCGCGAACTCGCTGCGCCGGATCCGGATCGCCGCTACCAGGCCGGGATGCGCGCTAACCACGGTGGTGCAGACGATGCGTCAACCGGTTGGCCAGATACAACATCGTGACCCCGACGATCGTCGTGGCGAGCGACATCGCGAACACCTGGTGATCTCGGTCGGGGATCAGCATCTGCTCCATCACGAAGATCGACGCGGTCGGCGTGCCGTTGATCCGCCCGGCGACCACCATCTGGGTCGCCCCGTAGTCGCCGAGCGCGCGCGCGAACCCCATCATCGCCCCTGCGATGATCCCCGGCGCGGCGAGCGGCAGCACCACGGTCACCAGCACCCGCCACGGCGGGGCGCCCAGGGTCCGCGCCGCCGCGATCAGGTTGGGCTCGATCGACTCGATGCCGAGCCGGATCGAGCGGACCACCAGCGGCAGCGAGCCGACCGACGCCGCGACCACCGCGCCGGTGAACGTGAACACGATCGGCGAGCCGAACACGTGCTCCCAGGTCCGGCCGATCACGGTGTCGCGGCCGAGCGCGATCAAGAGGTAATAGCCGAGCACGGTCGGCGGCAGCACCAGCGGCGCCGAGACCACGGCGTCGATCAGGTGGCGCGCCGGCAGCCGGCGCCAGGTCAGGAGCAACGCGAGCGCGGTGCCGAAGATCAGGGTGACGAACGTCGACAGGCCGGCGACTCGGAGCGAGAGCGCCAGCGCCGCCCACGCATCACCCCACGACACGATTCCGGCCGCTCTCTTTTGCCGCGAACAGGTTGGCGTCGGCCTGCTTGATGAACTCGAGCGCGTCCTCGATCTCACCGCGCAGGCTCGCCACCCCGATCGATACGGTCACCGGGATGATCGCGTCCTCGAACTTGAACTCGGCGACCTCGACGAGCTTCCGGATCTTCTCGGCGAACTGCATCGAGTTGTAGCCGTCGATCTCGGGCAACACGATCGCGAACTCCTCGCCGCCGTAGCGCGCCAGGACGTCCTCGCGCCGGATCCGGGTCTTGATCACCGAGGCCAGGTGCTTCAAGACATGGTCGCCGGCGAGGTGGCCGAAGCTGTCGTTGACGCCCTTGAACCGGTCGATGTCGAACATGATCAGCGACAGATCGCGGCGGTAGCGCAGCGCGCGGCCGATCTCGCGCTCGAGGGTCTCCACGAAGTAGCGCCGGTTGAACACCTGGGTCAGGCCGTCGACCGTGGTCAGCCGGTAGATCTCCTCGTGGTACGCGTTCTCGATGTTGTTGCCGCTGAGGAACTTGAAGATGCAGCGGCCGACCTTGATGAAGTCGCCATCGCGCAGCACGTACTCGTCGATCATCTCGTCGTTGACATAGGTGCCGTTGGTCGACCCCATGTCGCGCAGCATGATCGCGTTGCCGGTGTTGATGATCTTGCAGTGATTGCGCGAGACCGCTTCCTGATCGATCTGGATATCGGCCTTCGACGATCGGCCAATGATGATCTGCGGGCGGTTCAGGTTGAACTTCTTGCCGAGCTCCAGACCATAAATCACGACCAGGCATGCCTCTTTGGCTACCGGTCGATCGCTGATCTTGGAGATCGCGGTGACGACGGTCTTATTCCGGCCGGTGTCACTCACCCGACGTTATTTTAACAGAATCCACGGACCTAGTGCTCCGAGTCGGCGCAATCCAGCTGATCATCGTTCGACCGCCTGCACAACAGTGCCTCGACGATCCGGTACCCGCCGCGCAGGAACCGGTACGACTGCAGCAACAACCGGTCGCCGTGTAGGTTCCAGTAGCCCCGGACGTCTGCCATGTTGTCATCGCCCTTGGTCGGCAGCGGCTCGAGCGCCCGGCCCTCGAACGTCCCGGCGTAGCGGGCGCAGTCAGACGACCCTGCCGCTGGGCTGATGAACACGTTCCAGTAACAATTTCCCTCGCCCGTACACAGCGATCGATCGACGACGATCGCCTCCACGGCGCCGTCCCCGTTGAGATCCCGGTCGGCCCGGTCGAGCCTGGGCCGGGCGCCGATCACCCCATCGCGCCCCGGGGTCGCGCACGAGCCGACCTGGACCGACGGCATCGGGATGGCGCGGGGCGTGGTCGCCGACGGCTCGCGGTGGCAGGCGGCCGTCCCGACCGAGCCGGCGATCCACAGGGCGAGCGGGATCCGAGAACGACGCATGACCGGCCGGCGAACCTACATCGAAACGCCGAAATATTCTTGTGCCGACGGGCAGATGACGCTACATCCAGACCCCATGCGCCGCTCCCACGTCATGCTCGCGGGTGCCGTGGTCGTCGCCGGCGCCGCCGCCCTGCTGGGTAGCCGGGGCAGTACCTCCGCCGAGGTCCGGGGTGCCCCGCTGGAGCCGTCCGACTCGTCGATCGCCGCGGGGTCGGGGGCGATCCCCGGGTCGACTCCAGGTGCATCCAGCCCCGCCGTCGTGGCCAAGCGCACAGCGGTCAGCCTGTCGGAGTTGCTCGATCTCGGCCAGCTGACGCTCGCGGCCGGCGGTGACCACTACGAGGCGGTCCTGAAGGATGGCCGTCACGCCGTGCTGACCCTCGATCCGGGGCTGCAGGCCTACGCCGAGAAGCTGCTGTCCGAGGCGCGGGCCCCGCGCGGCGCGATCGTTGCGATGGCGCCCGACGGCCGGATCCTCGCGCTCGCCGGCCGGCGCGGCGAGACCCCGAAAGATTCCGGCCCGAAAGATTCTGGGAAAGATGGGAAAGATGGGAAGGACGGGAAGGCTGCCACGGACGCCGGAAAAGATACCAAAGCTGCCGCCCAAGCGACCAACGACGGCACGTTCGACTGGCACCTCGCGACCGACGTCTGGGCGCCCGCGGCCTCGGTGTTCAAGCTGGTGACCGCGAGCGCGCTGGTCGCCGCCGGCGTCACCCCCGACGACAAGGTCTGCTTCCACGGCGGCATCCGCTCGGTGCTCGAGTCGAACCTGCGCGATGACAAGCGCGACTCGCGGTGCGAGAGCCTGATGTACGGCGTCGCGCACTCGAACAACGCGATCCTTGGCAAGTTCGCGTTCCAGAAGCTCGAGCCGGCCTCGCTGGTCAAGTTCTCCCACGAGCTCGGGCTCGCCAACGGCGTGCTCGGCAGCGAGCTGACCGGCTCGGCCGGCTCGGTCGACATCCCGGCGGCCCGCGATCTCAGCTTCGCGCAGACCGCGGCCGGGTTCTCGGGGTCGCAGCTGTCCGCCGTGGGTGGTGCGCTGCTCGCGGCGACGTTTGCCGACGACGGCGAGCAGCCGGTGCCGCGCGTGATCGCCTCGATCGACGGGACCGCCCTGCCCGTCCCCGCGCGCCGCCGCGCCGTCACCCCCGAGGTCGCCAGGGCGGTCAGCAAGATGATGCTGGCGACCTGCGAGATGGGCAGCGCCGCAAAATCATTCGGCAAGCACCAGGCGATCCACGTCGCCGGCAAGACCGGCACCCTGACCCGGACCGAGCCGTTCTACATGGAGCACTCGTGGTTCGTCGGGTACGCGCCCGCGGAGAGCCCGCAGATCGTCGTCTCGGTCGTGCTCGGCAACCCGGAGAACTGGCACTTACGCGGCCACGAGGCAGCCCGCCGCCTGATCGACCGTGCCATCGGCCATGACAAAGATCGCACAACGAAGATCACGTCGACGAGACGCGTAGGATGGTAATAAGCTGACGCGTCCGTTCTCCGGGAGGGTTTCGAGATCTATGTCAAGGTTATCTTCGCTCGCGATAGTCATCGCGTCGATCGCCGCAGCGTCAGGTGCTGCCTATGCCCAGAGCCAGGCCGAGCTGGCCGACAAGCTCAACGAAGAGGGCAAGGAGCTGATGTATGCCAACAAGTACCCCGAGGCATCCGCGAAGTTCCGCCAGGCCGTCGCCCGCGTCGCCGAGCCCAAGTACTTCTTCAACCTCTGCGTCTCGCTGACCAACGAGGGCGCGCTCAACGAGGCGTTCAACGCGTGCACCTCGGCGCAGGGCAACGCGACCGGTGATCTGTCGGCCAAGACCGACAAGATGCTCGCCAAGATCAAGGATCTCGCCAGGAGCCAGGGCAAGGAGCTCGGCGGCGGCGGCTCGACGGACACCCCGCCCCAGACGCCGGATCGCCCGATCGATCATTCACCGGATCGGTCACCGGATCGCCCCAACGATCCGACGCGCCAGCCGCCCCCGACCCGGGTCGGCGAGGCCGATCACCCGATGACGGCGCCGCCGATCCGCTACGCCCCGCCGGGCCAGAACCTGGCGCTGGCGAGCACGCCGGACAACCACTACACGTGGACGCTCGGCATCGATCTGCTCGCCGGCGGCGGCAAGCTCGGCCAGCCCGACGTCTACGGCACCGCGGCGGTCGGGTTCCGGCTCAAGAGCGACTTCCTGTTCGACCCGATCCACCGGTTCGGCGGCGAGGGCTACCTCCAGTACTCGCACCTCGGCAAGGCGCAGAACGACACGCTCGACGTCAGCACGCTCGATGTCGTCGACGTCGGCGCCGCGCTCTACAAGCACCTCTGCCTCGGCGGCCGGCTGTGCCTCACCCCGCTCGCCGGCGTTCACCTGTCGCTGATGAGCCCGGCCGGTGCGATGGACGATCAGGGCAGCAAGCTGTTCAACTACGCCGCGGTCGGCGGCCGCGCCGAGCTCGCGCTGTCGTACGCGTTCGGCCCACGGTTCGAGCACGTCCTGTCGCTCATGGGCGGCGTGAACGTCTACTCGGCGGTGCTCTCGGGCCCGGGGATGGACTCCGACAACGCGACCGCGGCCGAGGTCGGGCTCAACAAAGGCGGCGCGCTGGGCTACTTCGCGATCGGCTACACGCGGCGGTTCAACACGCCGCTCGGCGGCCGGCCGTTCATCACGCTCGAGTAGCACCGCCAATTCCCCCCGAGGAATCGTGCGCCCCGCGATGTTTCACGCCGCGGGGCGTCAGCGTTTTCGGCGGGATCGGGTATGGTCTCCGCGCTGCAACCCTCAGTTACGAGCAGGAGATCTTATGGCCGGTTCGGATAAGAAACTGACCGCAAAGCTGGTGCTCCCAGACAGCAAGGAAGTCTCGCTTCCTGTGATGGTGGGCACCGAGGATGAGCACGCGTTCGACATTCGCAGCCTCCGCCAGGACACCGGTTACATCACGCTCGACACCGGTTACATGAACACCGGCTCGACGACGAGCGCGATCACGTACCTCGACGGCGAGCAGGGCATCCTGCGCTACCGCGGCTATCCGATCGAAGAGCTCGCCGAGAAGTCGAACTTCGTCGAGACCTCGTACCTGTTGATCAACGGCGAGCTGCCGACCGCCCCGCAGCGCGAGAGCTTTGGCCGGATGCTCACCCGGCACAGCCTGATCCACGAGGACATGCACCAGTTCTTCGCCGGCTACCCGCCGACCAGCCACCCGATGGCGGTGCTGTCGGCGATGGTGACCTCGCTGTCGGCGTACTATCCCGATTGCCTCGATCGCAGCGCGCCGGTCGATCTCCACATCACGCGGCTGCTCTCGAAGGTCCGCACGATCGCGGCGTTCTCGTACAAGAAGAGCATCGGCCAGCCGCTGATCTACCCCAAGAACTCGCTGAACTTCTGCGCGAACTTCCTGCACATGATGTTCGCGGTGCCGAGCGAGGAGTACGAGGTCTCGCCGGTGCTCGAGAAGGCGCTGAACCAGCTGCTGATCCTCCACGCCGACCACGAGCAGAACTGTTCGACGTCGACGGTGCGCATGGTCGGCAGCTCGGGCGCCAACGTCTACGCGGCGATCGCGTCGGGCATCCTCGCGCTGTGGGGCCCGCTGCACGGCGGCGCCAACCAGGCCGTGATCGAGATGCTCGAGGAGATCCAGCACTCCGGCGGCGACTTCAAGAGCTTCATCGACGACGTCAAGAACAAGCGCGGCAACCGGCGCCTGATGGGCTTTGGTCACCGCGTGTACAAGAACTACGATCCGCGCGCGAAGATCCTCAAGAAGATGTGCGACGAGGTCCTCGCCCACCTCGGCGTCAAGGATCCGCTGCTCGACCTCGCCAAGGGCATGGAAGAGATCGCGCTGCGCGACGAGTACTTCATCTCGAAGAAGCTGTACCCGAACGTCGACTTCTACAGCGGCATCATCTATCGCGCGATGGGCATCCCGAC
>DATBBB010000612.1:0-8052 GCA_036271215.1 Kofleriaceae bacterium
GCTGGGCGTCGGCGAACGCCGGATCCTCGCGCAGCGCCTTCTTGGCCCACAGCTCGGCCTTGGCGCGGTTGCCGCGCGCGTGCTCGATCTTGGCCTCCCATAGCAGCGCCATCGGCCGGGTCACCGGCGACGGGTTGTCCATCAGGGTGATCGCGCGCAGCGGCTTGAGCGCCAGCTCGTAGTCGCCGATCTCGGTCGCGAGCCGCGCCAGCTCGGCGGCGACCTCGGCGTTCTTGCGGTCGACGTCGAACGCCTTCTTGAGCCAGCCGAGCTGGCCGTCGCGGTCGCCGAGCGCGGCCGCGACCTTGCCCATCCGCTGCTGGAGCACCGCGAGCTCGGGGGTGCGCTTCTTCTGGGCGCTGATCGCCGCCTCGAGCGTACGGCCGGCGTCCTCGAGCTGGTTCGACTGGATCAGCACGTCGACGTTGAGCATCAGCGCGGCGTGATCCTCGGGCTGGAGCTCGAGCGCGCGCTGCGCCGGAGCCTGGGCGTTGGTCGGATCCTCGAGGTGGTACAGGTACAGCTCGGCAGCGCGCTTGTAGTTGGCGTAGCGCCCGGCCGGATCGGTGCCGTGATCGGCATCGGCGACCAGCACGCCGGCGAGCAGGCGGTACTCGCCCGCCGCCTCGTAGACCTCGCGCAGCTTGTCGCGCACGATCTCGGCGCCCGGCTGGTGCTGGTGCACGAGCTCGAGCACCGGGACCGCATCAGCCGGCCGGCCGGCCTGGGTCGACGCGCTCGCCGCGCGCAGCGCCGCCTCGACCTGAGCGTCACCCTCGGTGACATAGGCCAGCCGGGTCGCAGCGGCAGCCACGCCGTCCCAGTGCGAGATCGACTCGTCGAGATCGCACAGCAGGACCAGCGGCTCGGCATCGCGCGGATCCCGCTCGATCCAGCCGACCACGAAGCCGCGGCCGCGCTCGAGCTCGCCGTTGGTAACCAGGAGCTGGGCGAGCCGCAGGGTCGCGGTGCGCTCGGTCGGCAGGTCGCCGTCGCGCTCGGACCGCACGCGCAGCCGCTCGAGCCCGTTGACCAGGTTCTCGGGGCCGCGCTCCTTGTCGAGCTCGTAGGCCTCGGTCAGGTCGGACACCGCCGACGCGTCGTCGCCGAGCTGCTGGCGGAAGTTGGCGCGCAGCAGCAGGAGCGAAGTCCGCCCGGCGCCCTGCACGGTGGCGAGCGCCTCGCCGATCGCGCGCTGGGCCGCGTCGAGCTCGCCGGCCGCCGCGAGCGCCGCGGCGTGGTCGGTCACCAGCTCCGCCACGTGCGGCGCGCGCTGGCGAGCCTTGCGCAGGACCTCGGCAGCCTTGAGCGGCTGGCCGAGGAACCCGGAGTACACCGTGGCCGCCTCGCGCAGCCGCTCGACCGCGACCTGGTCGGTCGCGCGCTCGGCGTCGTGGGTCATCATCTCGGCGAGCTCGGGCCACAGCTCGCGGTCGCGGTACCACTGCTCGAGCCGATCGTGGATCGCCTTGTCGTCGGGCGCGCTCTTGTGGGCAAGCTCGAGCGTGCGCTGCACGCCCTTGACGTCGCCCGCCGCCTCCCACATCGTCGCGAGCCGGCCGGCAAGCGCCGGCGCTCGCTCGGGGGTCTCGACCGCGAGCAGGCGCTCCATCAGCACCGCGCCCTCGCGCGGCGCGTCGTTCTCGCCGAGCTGGGCAACCACGCGGCGCAGGATCTCGCGGTCATCGGGCGCCACGATCAGCGCCGCGCGATAGACCCGGACCGCATCAGGCGAGCCGGTCTTCTCGAGCAGATCGCCGAGCCGGAGCGCGACGTCGACCGTCGAGTCGCGGTGGCCGCGGCGCTGGGCATCCTCGAACCGCGACCACAGGAACTCGGCGATGCCGTCGTCGTCGCCGAGCTGGCGCAGGGTCGACTCGTAGAGCTCGGCCGCCTCGAGGTTATCGGCGTCGTCGGACAGCGCATCGCGCAGCACGTCGAGCGCGTCGTGGTGGCGCTTGAGGTTCTCGATCAGGAACCGGACGTGCTCGAGCCGGAGCGCGTTGCGCTCGGCCGGGGTGATCAGGTTCGGCAGGGTCGACGAGATCACGCTGCCGAGCCGGTCGCCATCGCCGAGCTCGCGGTAGATCGTGAGCAGCGGCTGCCACACCGCGCGGTCCGCCGGGCTGCGCTCGCGCAGGAACTCGTAGACATCGGCCGCGAGGTCGACCCGGCGGTGGGCAAGCGCCCGGGTCGCGATCCGCATCGCCAGGCCGTCGATCGGCTCGTTGCCCTCGAGCTGATCGATGATCGGCGCGATCTCGTACGCGAGATCGCGCGCCTGGGTCAGGTCACCCGCCGCGAGCCGGCGCTCGGCCAGCGCGATCACCGCCCACGGCGCCGACGCCAGGCCGTCGGCGGTGTCGCGCGCCGCCGCGACCGCGCGGACCAGCAGCGCCTCGGCGCGCTGATCCTGGCCCTGGTCGACCGCGAGATCGACCGCCTCGCGGATCTGCTGCGGCGTGGCCCCGGACTGCGCGGCGCGGCGCTCGAGGAAGTCGAGCAGCAGCTCGCCGTCGCCGCCGTTGCGCGCGACCCGCTCGTACATGTGCAGGAGTTTTTCGTCGCTCGGATCAGCGGTGGCCGCGGCGCGCAGCAGGCGGCCGGCCTGGGCCCAGCGCGGCTCGGCCGCAAACGCGCGCTCGAGCAGGTCGAAGCCCTGGCGGCGGCGGGTGTCGCTGCCGAGGAAGATCTCGGCGAGCCGGTACAGCGCGTCGACCTGGGCCGGCGTGGGCTCGGCATCGGTGCCGGCAAGCTCGAACATCTTGTCGAGCGTGCGCGCCTGCTCGGCGGTGTCGCCCAGCGCAGCGGCCACCCGGGCCTGGGCATAGAACGCCTCGGCGAGCCGCTCGCCGAGGATCTCGACCCGGCGGTACAGGTTCGCCGCGCCGCGCAGATCGCCGGCATCCTGCTCGAGCGCCTCACCCGCGCGCATCAGGAGGTTGGCGATCAGCGGCGGATCGTCCTTGCGGCGCAGCCGGTCGACCGTGGCATCGACCGAGTCGACAAACCGCTTGGTCTGGCCCGTGCGCTTGGCGAGCTCGCGGGCGCGCTCGTGGAGGTCGGTGCGCGACGGCATCGCGCCGATCGCGCGGATCAGCGCGTCGAGGCCTTCGTTGTGGCGCTTGAGGTGGACATCGAGGGTCTCGGCCATGTCGCTCAGCAGCCGAGCCTGGCTGTGCGGCTCGGGGTTGGTCGCGAGCCGGCGCTCGAGCACGGTCAGCAGCAGCTCGCCCTCGCCGTGGGCGATCAGCGAGCGGCGCAGCCGGCGGACCTCGGCGTCGGACTGGATCGCGGTCTCCATCGCCGACTCGAGCAGCTCCTTGGCCTGGGCGTTCTCGCCCCCGGCGCCCACCGGCTCGCCGCGGCCCGCCGCGAGCTTGTGGAGCTCGAACAGCACCTCGCTGGCGCCGACCGCAGTCTCGTCGTCGCCCGGCGGCTGGCGGCGGACCACCAGGAGCAGCGCGCGGTAGGTCCGCTCGGACTTGTCGAGCTGGCCCGCGGTGCGCGCCATCTCGGCGAGCTCCTTCTGGATCGCGGCGTTGGATACGTCCATCTTGGACGCCGCCTCCATCTCGGCCATCGCCTCGTCGAGCTTGCCCTCGGCCTGGGCCACGCGCGCGAGCTCGACGTGGAGCGCGGCGCGGTCGGGCGAGCGCCGGCGGCCGAAGTCGTTGATCAGCTCCGCCAGCGCGGCGCGGGCCTCGGTCAGCTTGCCGGCCACGCGCTGGCCGATCGCGAGCGCGGTCCGCAGATCGCGGTCGGTCGGATCGAGCGTCAGCGCGGTCTCGAGCGCGGGGATCGCCTTGGCCGGCGAGCCGAGCTTGTGGAGGTAGATCGACGACGCCTCGCGCGCGAACTCGCGGGCGATCTTGTCGTCCTTGAGCAGCGGCAGGCTGCGGGTCAGGTGGCGCGCCAGCGGCTCGAACTGCTCGGCCTTGCGGTAGAGGTCGGCGAGCAAGGTCCGGAGCTCGAGCGCCGGCTCCTTGTCGTCGAGGTTGACCTCGATCGCAGCGATCGCACGGTCGGGCTGGTTGGCCGACAGGTGGGCCTTGGCGAGCTGCGAGACCACGAGCAGGCGCTCGGCCGCCGGCACGGTGCCGAGCAAGCTCTCGAGCCACGGCACCGCCTGGCCCGGCTGGCTGCGCTCGAGGTTGAGCCGCGCCAGGGCGCGCAGCGAGTCGCTGGTCGGCGCGAGCGCGACCACGCGGCGGTGGCCGCTGATCGAGCGCTCGATCTCGCGGGTCTCGGTCTCGGCCACCGTGGCGTAGCGCGCCCACAGCTTGGCCGCGCGGGCGAGGTCGCCGGCGGTCTCGAGCCGCTGGGCCTGCTGCTCGAGCAGATCGACCAGCACCTTGTGCTGGCCCTTGCCCGCGAGCAGCTCGGCGACCGCGTCGATCGACGCATCGTGGCCCGGGCGATCCTCGAGGTTGGCCTTGAGCGCGTCGAGCCGGCCGCCGCGCTCCTCGACAATGCCGACCAGCCGGGCGAGCTCGAGCCGCAGCATCAGCTTCTTCTCGCCATCGCTCTCGAGCCCGAGCTGGATCTGGCGCAGGGTCAGGAGCTCGGGGACGCGATCCTCGAGCGCGAGCAGGTGCGCGAGCCGCTCGATGACCTCGAGGTCGTTCGGCGACTGCGCGAGCACGCTGCGGTACATGTCGATCGCGGCCGCGTTGTCGCCGAGCTCCACGGTCGCGAGCTGGGCCGCGCGCAGCCGCATGTCGCGCCGGGTGTTCTGATCGAACGGCAACCGCGCCGCCTCGATCAAGGTGTCGACCGCCGCGCGGGCCCGGCCGCCGGTCCGGTACAGATCGACCAGGGCATCGATCGCCCACCGCGCCACGGCATCGACCGAGCGCGCCGAGCGGATCGCCGCCGTGCCGCGCCACGCCGCGGTCGCGCGGCCGAGCACCGCCGACAGGATCGCCAGCGCCTGCTCGCGCTCGCCGAGCTTGGACGCCACGTCGGCCGCGCCGACCAGCGAGTCGAGGTCGCGGCCGTCGGCGTCGGCGAGCCGGCGCAGCGCATCGAGCAAGGTCACCGAGACGCCCTGATCGCGCTCGAGGCTGACCAGCTCGGTCAGCCACGCCTGGCGCTCGCCGCCGAGCTCGAGCGCGCGGCGCAGCGCGCGGATCGCCGCCGGGCGATCGCCGCGGTGCTCGCGGTGCAGCGTGGCGAGCCGCTGCTGGAACAGCGCCCCCGCCGCGCCGGGCAGCTTGTGCTTGTCGAGCGCGTTGGTCAGCGCCGCCGCGAACGCGTCGTGGGTCTTGCCCGAGTCAGCCGCCATCTCGAGGATCGAGAGCAGCTCGTCGTCGAACGCCTCGCGCACGCCGCAGTAGCGGACCACCACCGCCGCCGCGTCGTCCCACCGGCCGAGCTGGGCCCCGAGCGAGGCAAACGACAGCACCACGCGGCGGTTGGCCGGCTCGACCGCGGCGACCTGGGCATAGGCATCCCCGGCGCGCGGCCGATCGTTGAGGTGATCGGCGAGGATGTCGGCGTACGCCATGCGCAGCCGCGCCGCCTCGCGGGTATCACCGGTGACGTCGATCGCGTCGATCGCGCGCGCGTAGGCGGCCGCCGCCGTGGCGTAGTCACCGGTGGTCTTGGCGAGCGAGACGATCTGGTGCTCGATCAGCTGATCGCGCGGCGCGAGCGGGAACGCGCGGGCGAGATCGGCGAGCGCGCCGGGCGCATCGTGCTTGTGCTCGAGCCGGAGCTGGGCCGCCTCGCGCAGCAGCGCGAGCCGGGTCCGGTCGTCCTTGGCCTCGGCGAGCCGGGCCGGCAACAGGTCGAGCACGCCGCCGAGATCGCCGTTGGTGCGGAACGACTGGGCCAGCGCGTCGGCCGCCTGGGCACGGGTCGCCGCGAGATCGAGCAGCGCGGTCAGCCCGGCGCGGGCCTCCTTGCTGCCGGGATCGATCGCGATCGCGTTGCGATAGGCCACGAGCGCGCGGGTCGGCTGATCGAGGTGCCCGCGCAGCGCGTCGCCGAGCCGGACCAGGCGGGCAATCGTGCGCTGGGTCGAGCGGCCCGACGCCGCCTCGAGCAGATCCGCCATCTCGCGCCACCGGCCGGTCTCGGCGAGCAGATCGGCGAGCGCCGAGATCCCCTCTTCGTCGTCGCGGTTGTCGGCCACCACGCGCTGCCACGCCGCGATCGCCGACGCGAGATCCTTGCGCTGGTGGTGATGGACCAGCGCGACCCGCACGAGATCGGCGCGCTTCTGGTTGGGCGCGGAGACCTTGGCCGCGCGGCTCTCGAGCGCCGCGACCAGCTCGTCCCACCGGCCCTGGTTGTCGAGGATGCCGATCCGGGCGTCGAGCCCGGACAGGTCGCTCGGATCGCTGTCGATCCGGCGCTCCCACAGCTGCAAGGCGCGCTCGGTGTCGCCGAGCGACTCGGCGAGCTTGGCCGCCTCGCTGAGGATCGAGCTGCGCGCGGCCTCGCTGGCCTCGAGGTGGGCCTGGCGCTCGAGCATGCCGAGCCGCTCGCGCGGCCGGTTGGTCTGGGCGTAGAGCCCGGCGAGCTTGCGCGCCACACCGAGCTGCTCCTGCTCGCCGGCGCCGGTGACCGCCGAGGCCTCTACCAGGAGCTGGATCGCGCCCTCGATGTTGTTGAGCTTGTCGAGCCGGGTCCCGGCCGCCGCGCCGAGCAGCTCGACCTGGCGGGTCGCGTCGCGCGACGCGCGGGCCGCCGCCGCCACGCCGTCGGCGTAGCGATCGTGGTGGCCGCCGCGCTCGGCGAGCTGGCGCAGCTTCTCCTCGGTCGCCGACGACCCGGGGGTCATCGCGAGCAGCGCCGCGTAGTGGTCCATCGCCGCCGGCAGGTCGTCGAGATCGGCGAGCCGCGCGCCGGCCTCCTCGTGGAGCGGGCCGGACACCGCGGGATCGAGCGCGATGACCTTCTCGAGCACGCGGATCACCTCGCGCGGCCGGCTGGTCGCGTCGTAGTGCGAGCGCAGCAGGTCGAGCGCGGCGTCGCGCACCGCCTTGGTGGCGTTGGCGGACTCGATGATCCGCTCGAGCAGCTGGGTCGGCTCCTTGTCGTCGTCGGCCTCGGCGAGCAGCGGCTTGGCCGCCGCGAGCGCGCGCTGCGGGTCGCGCAGGTTCTCGAGCCAGACCTGGGCGATCCGCTGGCGGGTCCGCTCGCGGTCCTTCTTCGACTGGCCCTCGAGCCGGCTCTCCCACAGCGCGATCAGCTCGGCCCAGCGCTCGTGGCGCTCGAGCAGGCGCTCGAGGCTCTGGCTGATCTGGCCGTCCTCGGGGGTGAGCGGCAGCAGCCGCTGGTAGTAGCCGATCGCCTTGTCGGGCTGGTTGGCGACGTCCTTGGCGAGCTGGGCCGCCTCGCGGAGCAGCCGGATCCGGCGCGCCCGGTCCTTGGTCGCATCGACCGCGCGGTCGTAGAGCCCGAGCGCGTCGGTCCAGCGCTCGGCCACGGTGTAGATCACCGACAGCCGCTGCAGCGCGGTGTCCGACGCCGGCGCGAGCTTGATCACCCGGACCAGGATCTTCTCGAGCACGGCCGGGTCGTCGCCGAACCACTCGTCGCAGAACCCACCCGCGCGCTCGCCGATCATCTCGGCGACCTCGGGCTCGATCGCGGTCGCGAGCGTGGCGGTGTACAGCCCGACGATGTCATCGGGGCGGTCGAAGTCGGCGGCGAGCGCCTCGACCTGTTCCCAGGCGCTCACGGCGTGCGGCGAGTGTTTGACGGCAGCAGCGGCTTCCTGGAACTGAGACAGATCGGCCATGGGCTCCCCGAGTGTCGCGGCGACGCTGCCGGCGAGCGGGCGCGGCAGCGCCAGAAGCTTATCACGCGTTCACCGCGCCGATCCCGTCGGAGCCCCGCAAGACAATCAATACCGCGCGAGGCGACGCGCGGCGGGGGTGAATTTCGCGGCTGTGCCGCGGAAGAGGGGACGGGAACGTCCCCTGGTAATAGACGCGACGCGCGGCGGGGGTGAATTTCGCGGCTGTGCCGCGGAAGAGGGACGGGAACGTCCCCTGGTAATAGACGCGACGCGCGGCGGGGGTGAATCGAGCGGCTTTG
>DATBBB010000613.1:0-3852 GCA_036271215.1 Kofleriaceae bacterium
TCGTGGTCGGCGACCCGCGCCAGCTGCCGCCGATCGTGCAATCGAACGAAGACCTGGTGCGGCGTGCGATCGGCCGCAGCGTGTTCGACGTGACGATCCCCGACCCGCTGCGCTCCGACGTGGTCGCGATGCTCGAGATCCAGTACCGCATGCACCCCGCGATCGGCGATCTCGTCGGCCGGCTGTTCTATGGCGGCCGGCTGGTCCACGCGGCCGACCGCACGGCAACAGAGGCGATCGCCGCCGGCGCGCCGTTTCCGGGCATGCCGATCGCGGTCGTCGATACCCGAGGCCGCACGAGCTGCGAGCGCGCGCCCAAGGGCAGCTCGCGGATCAACCCGGGGTCGGCAGCGATCACCGCCGACCTGGCGCTCGAGGCGATCCGCGGCGGTGCGACGTCGGTCGCGGTGATCACGCCGTATGCCGCGCAGGCCGCGGAGATCCGCCGGCTGCTCGCCGAGCGCGCGATCGGCGACATGGTCGAGTGCAGCACGATCCATCGCTTCCAGGGCCGCGAGTGCGACGTCGTCCTCATCGATCTGGTCGACGCCCCGCCGCTGCGGCCGAGCGGCCTGGTGACCGACGCGCCGAACCTCTTGAACGTCAGCATCTCTCGCGCGCGGGGCAAGCTGGTCATCGTCGCGGACGTCGCGCACTTCACGGCCGCCGCACCCGACGGCCTGGTCGCCACGCTGCTGCGAGAGGCCGCGGCCGTGCCCGCGGGCCAGCCGGCGCCCCCCGGTTGACGCCGCGGTCATCGCCTACCACCGCGACCGCGCCGGCCGATCTCGCCGCGTTGCTCGCGAGTCCGGCCGCGGCCGCCAACACTGACCTCCGCGCAGCATCACCGGCTGGTTCTGAGCGCGGCGAGCTCGATCGCCACGCCGAGCGCGACACCGAGCGCGTAGCACGCGAGATCGAACGCGTGAAAGCCTTGGCCGAGCACGAGATGGCCGGGCAGCGTCGCGCGCACGGCGTCGATCCAGGGCGCACGATACAGCTGCGAGATCTCGATCGCGAAGCAGAACGCGAGGGCGATCGCGGCGGCTCGCGCAGTCGGGATCCGCGGCGCGAGCAACCCGACGCCAAACAACACCATCGTGCCGTACAGCGCGTCACCGGCGTTCTTCGCCAGCCACCACGGCAGCGCCGACGCCACGGCGCGCGACGCCAGGCCGGCGGCGATCGTGGCCGCCACCGCCGCCGCGTACAGCCACCGCGAGCGGCTCATTCGTCCAGCATGGCGGAAGGCTCGGCTGCGCCTGCGCGCTCCGCCACGCTCGTGCCGCTCGGGCCCAAGGTCCGACTCGCCGGCTGCTCGTAACGCCGAACCCGGGGCAGGCTCGCGGTCACCAGGCTGGCGCCGAAGCCGAGCAGGTACACGGATATGAGCGAGCCGAGGCTCGCGCGCGCGAACATGAACCCGATCGTGTTGATCGCGGTCGTGAGCAACGACGATCCGAGCACCACGCGCTGATCCCAGGCAAAGCGCTCGCCGATCTGCAGCAGGATCTCGAGCGATTCTAGCGAGTTGCTACGCAGGACGATCTGCGAGCTCTCCAGCGCGAGCGTCGAGGCGTCCCCGACCGAGACCGAGACGTTGGCCCGGTGCATGGCGAGCGCATCGTTGATGCCGTCGCCGACGAAGCAGACCCGGCGACCTTCGGCCTGCAGCGTGGCCAGGACGTCTGCCTTGCCCTCGGGCAGGACGCGCGCGAAGTAGCGGGTGATGCCGAGCTTGGCGGCGAGCGCGCGGGTGGGGGCCTCGTCGTCGCCGGTCAGGACCATGACCTCGAGCCCCCGCTCGCGCAGGCGCGCGACCACTGCCTCGGCCTCGGGCCGGAGCCGCGGGGTCAGCTCGATCGCGCCAGCGTAGCGGCCGCCGAGCGCGAGGTAGACGAGCGAGTGGCCGTGCTGCTCGGCATCTGCGAGCGGCTCGGGCAGCTCGATCGAGTGGCGATCCATGAGGCGGCGGCTACCGAGCAGCACGGGCTCGCCGCCGAGGATACCGCGCAAGCCATAGCCGAGCTCGTGCATGATCTCGTCGATCGGCGGGATGGCGCGGCTCGAGTCGCGCGCGGCCTCGACGATGGCGCTGGCGATCGGGTGCTGCATCCGACCCTCGACGCCAGCGGCGATGCCGAGCACCTCGTCCCGGTCGAGACCCGGGCGGGTGTGCACGGCACAGACCTCGTACTTGTTGAGTGTCAGCGTGCCCGTCTTGTCGAACACCACCGTATCGATCGTCGTGAGCTGCTCGAGCGAGCGGCCGTCCTTCACCAGGATGCCGAGCTGGCTCGCGGCACGCATGGTGTTGAGCATCGAGAACGGCGCCGTCAGCCAGGCCATGTCGAGCGCGTTGGTCCACAGCCCGCCGAGGATCCCGATCGGCCCGCGCGTGAGCAGGCCGTAGCCGGCGATCGCCAGCGTCGGCCGGACCGAGCGCTCGGTCGACCGCGAGATGCGATCGATCAGGGCCTGCTCGTACGACTCGGTGTTGGTCAGCAGCACCTCGACGCGGGCCGCGAGCGTCTCGTCACCGGTCCGCTCGGCGCGCAGGATCGCCTCGCCGCTGAGCACCACGCTGACCGCGAGGACCGGGTCACCGACGCCGAGCTCCTGCATCCGCGACTCGCCCGTGAGCGCGCGCTGATCGACCCCGATCGCACCCTCGGCGATGCAGCCGTCGACCGGGACCGTATCGCCAGCGCGGATCGCGAGCAGGTCGCCGCGGCGGACCTGTCCGAGCGGGATCTGGACCTCCACGCCATCCCGGATCAGCCAAACGTGGTCGGCGGCCTGCGCGAACGCGCCGAGCAGCTCCTGCCGGGTGCCGCGCCGGGTCGCGAGCATCAGGCGCTGGCCGCCCGTGAAGATCGTCCAGCCCAGGATGGTCAGGCCGGAAAACCCAGCCACGATCTCGGCGACCGACTGTATGACCTCGAGCCCGACGTAGCGCAGCCGGCCCTCGGAGCGCAGGCCCCGCCACGCCTGAACCGCCGCAGGCAACATGCCGGCGAACAGCAGCGGGAACCCGAACACGCGAAAACCCGGATGGATCAGCGCGCCGGCCCCGAACATGGCCGCGGCTCCGGCCGTGAGTGCGAGCGTATCGTCGCTCGCGCTCTTCTCATCCTCGAGATCGGTCGGCTGCGGCTGCGGCTGCGGCGTCGGCGTCGGTGCCGGCTCCGGCTCCGCTGTGCGCGGGTCCCCGCGCAGCTCGGCTCGGAAGAAGCTCCAGTACTCGCGCCCGGTGACGGCCGCAGCACCCAGCACGAGGAGCTTGAGGAGGAACATGTCGAGCGCTCGGGCTCAACTATACAGGCCGTCGAGGGTCTCGTGGCTGACGGGGCGCTCGAGATCCGCGCGGTTGGCCCAGGCCAAGGTCAACGCGGGCGTAGGTGATGCCGGGGTTGATCCGCACGCCGAGGTGCAGCCGCGGACGAGCCAGGCCGGCCTCGAGCGACGGCAGTGAGTCCACGTGAATACACGCAGGGGCGAGCCGCTCCAGCTGTTCGAATTCGGCGTCGACGATCCCGGGGGCCGTGACGTAGAGCGGCACCCGGGTCCCGAACATGCGCGCGACCAGGGCGGCTTCGGTGGGCGAGGAATTCAGCAGGGCCATGTCGCATGAGGTGTGCGAAAAACTCGGCCTACCCCGAGCTATCGGAAGTAGCGAGTTGTCGGGCGCCGGTCAACGAGATTCATGGGCAAAAGCATCTCTACTCGTATAAATGTCGCACGCGATCCGAGCCGTGAGTGCGATGATCGGATCCGCGTCGTCCATCAGCTGTCTGAGGGCCGTCCGGGTGTCCGGGTGTGGGGGCATGAAGCCGAGCGTCTCGATCGCCT
>DATBBB010000614.1:0-23074 GCA_036271215.1 Kofleriaceae bacterium
CCGGCGTGTTCGGCGGCTCGCGGTCGTTCACCAACGGCCGCAGCGACACGCTGTTGACCGCCAAGCCCGCGCCGCTGCCGCTGGTCGGTGCGTCGATCACCAGCCGCGGCGCGATCCAGGCCGCGCTGTCGTATACCTACACCGCCGATCGGGTCACCCTCGAGCGCGGCGATGGCGCGACGTCGAGCAGCCGCCAGCCCGAGCAGTTCGTCGACGCCGAGCTCGCGATGGCGCTCGGCGACCACGGGTTCCTGACGTTCGGCGCCAACGCCGGCAGCCGCTACCTCGTGACCTACCCGACCAGCGCCGCGACGGTCGCCGACGATCCCGCGCTCGACAACGTGTGGTTCGGCTCGCAGGCGGCGTACGCGCTGGTCGACTGGCGGCTCGGCGACTGGCGGCTCGACGGCACGGCCGCGGCGCTGCGCACCAAGCTCGGCCAGGTCGCCACGCCGATCGCGACCGACCCGGTGACCCAGGCCGCGCTGGCCTCGATCGACGGCTCGTTCCTCGAGGGCACCGGCCGGGTGACCTGGCGGCCCGGCCGCGCGCTGCGGATCGACGGCCGCTACCGGCTCCGGCTGTGGGCCGACGGCGGCAAGGCCCACCGCGCCGAGCTCAACGCCGAGTGGCGGCGCGGCGACCTCGACGTCGCCGCCCGGGTCGGGCTCGATATCCACCACGATCGCGAGACCGCGCCGGGGTTCGTCGACAGCAAGACCCTGGTCTACCAGGCCAGCGTCGGCCGCAAGACCGCCGGCTCCGAGCTCGCGGTCGGCGCCGCGGCGACCGCCGCGATCGGCGACGAGGTCGCGCTGGGGCCCGGCGACGATCCGGGCGATCAACGCGCGCCGTACACGCTCGAGGCCCGCAGCTACGGGTTCCTCCGCGCGTTCGCGACCTGGGGATCGTGGTTCGGCGGGCTCGACGGCGAGGTCGATCTCGACGGCGAGGGCGTGCGCGCCCTGATCCAGATCGGGTTCGGGCGATGACGCGCCGGCGCCCCGCGCGTGCACTCGGCGGCGCGCTCGGCCTGGCGGTCGCCGTCTCGCTGATCCTCGGGCTCGCCGCTGGCACCGCGCGCGCCGACCTCGGGACGTCGCCCGGCCCGATCAGCCGCGCCCACGCCGCGATCGAGGCCCAGTGCAACCGCTGCCACGTGCCGTTCGGCGGCGTCCCGCAGCGCCAGTGCCTGGCGTGCCACACCGCGCTCGCCGAGCGCACCGCGCGGGGCCTGGGGTTCCACGCCACCGTGAAGGCGCAGCCGTGCACCGACTGCCACAAGGAGCACCACGGCCGCGATGCCCAGCTGGCGCCCGCGCCGCCCGCCAACTTCGATCACCGGATCACCGGGTTCCCGCTCGAGGCCGATCACGCCCGGCTCGCCTGCGATCGCTGCCACGCCGCCGCCGGCGGAGCGCAGCGCTGGGTCGGGCTTCAGACCACGTGCCAGAGCTGCCACGCCGACCGCGTCCACCACGGCGCGCTCGGCAGCGACTGCGCGCGCTGCCACCGCGCGAGCGGCTGGACCCCGACGCTCTACACCGCCAAGGATCACCAGACCTCGCTCGCCGGTGGCCACGCCAAGCTGCAGTGCGCCGATTGCCATCGCGCCGGCGCGCACTTGACCGGCCCCGAGCCGTGCGTGAGCTGCCACGCCCAGCCCCACGGCGGCACGCAGGCGCCGTGCGAGACCTGCCACCACGTCACGACCTGGAAGCAGGTGACGTTCGGCGGTCACCGGTTCACGCCGGCGCAGCTGCCCGGCAAGCACCAGACCGCCACGTGCCTCGCCTGCCACCCCGCGTTCCAGTTCAGCCGCACCGCGCTCGACTGCGCGAGCTGCCACGACAAGGTCCGCCCGCACGAGCCGCTCGGCGCCTGCGAGGCCTGTCACTCGGCGCTGGCGTGGAAGCTGGTGCGGTTCGATCACGATCGGCCGGGGGTCGGCTTCGCGCTGACCGGCCAGCACCAGCGCGTCGACTGCACGAGCTGCCACAAGCAGGGCAAGTTCAACCGCGCCGGCCGGACCTGCGCGCAGTGCCACGGCGATCCGCACGACCGGCAGTTCGACATCGCCCGGCCGTTCGGGCCCACCAGGCTGGCCACCGAGCTGGCGGCCAACCCGCCTGCCAACCTGCCCGCGGACTCGGTGTTCCGCCGCGCGTTCGCGCCGCTGTCGGCCATCACGCTCGCCCGCGCGTGCAGCGACTGCCACACCACCGCCGGCTGGCGACCGTCGACGATCAAGGTCGCCAACCACCGCAAGTTCGCGTTCCCGCTGCGCGACGCCCACGCCCGCGCGAGCTGCCGGAGCTGCCACAAGGCCGGCGTGTTCGTCGGCACCACGCACGCGTGCGCCGGCTGCCACCCCGACGTCCGCCACCGCGGCCGGTTCGGCACCGACTGCGCGAGCTGCCACGACGCGGTCGCGTGGTCGCGCACCCCGACGTTCGATCACGGCCGCACCGGGTTCGCGCTCGACAACGCCCACGCCCAGGTCGCCTGCAAGGCCTGCCACGGCGACGACGGCCTGCGGCTCACCGGCGTGGCGCAGCCGACCGCGTGCCAGACCTGCCACACCGCGCCGCATGGCAAGCAGTTCGGCGAGCGCTGCACCGAGTGCCACAACACGCAGTCGTTTCAGTCGATCCCGCCGTTCGATCACGCCGCGCGCACCGACTTCCCACTCGAGCTACGCCACCAGACCCTGCGCTGCCTGCAATGCCACGACGCCCGCCAGCGCCCCACGGTCAACCGCGCGTGCCGGACCTGCCACGGCGATCCGCACCGCGGCAGCAACTCGTTCGACTGCGGCGACTGCCACCGCGCCGACCGCTGGCGGGTGATCCGGTTCGATCACGACCTGACGAGCTATCCGCTGGTCGGCCACCACCGCATCGCCTCGTGCGGCGGCTGCCACACCAACCCCAACTGGACCGGCGTGCGCACCGACTGCGTCGCCTGCCACGCCTTCGATCGCCCCCGCACGCAAGACCACCTCACCAAGATCATCTGTGATGACTGCCATTCTCCGACCAGCTGGCGCACGATTCATCGCTAGGCCGATCGCCAGATCGATCGCGGGCACGGCCGGCGTGGTCGCGGCGCTGGCGATCGCGGCGTGCGCGCCGCCGAGCACGGCCGACGATCCGGACGTCGTGCCGCCGGTGCTCGGCCAGGCCGCGATCGAGGCCTGGTTCGACGCCGGCCACTACCTGCGCTGGGCCTGCGAGCCGGCCGCGCACGACGCCGCCGCGCCGTCGCCGCACGGCCGGATCCGGCTGTGCGCGAACCCGATCGCGACCGGCGATCCGCTCGGCGTCGCGCAGATCGACGCGGCGCTGGTGCTCGAGATCGTCGATCCCGGCGGCGCGATCGTCGGCCGCGGCGCGCAGCGCCACACCCGGACCCAGACCGGCGGCGTCGCCGACGGCAGCGCCGACGGCAGCGACTGGTACTGGTACATGCGGGTGCCCGCGGACAGCGCGACCGTTCACGACGCCAGCGGCCTGGCCGCCGACGGATGGGGGTTCGAAGGCCCGCCCCAGACCTACTGCAGCGCGTGCCATCAGATGGCGCCCGACCTCGTGTTCGCGATGCCGCTGCCGTGACGGTGGTTCGTCATCAATGTTTCAGCGCCGTGCACAACGCGCCGTCACAGACCAGCGCTGGGATTGCAGTCTCCACGCTGATGTCCACGGTAGACGACATTCTCCACGGTTAGTACGGCCCACTGGTTGCAGCCAGGGTTCCACGCACGCTCTATGTCCAAGCTCGCTCGACATCCGCGCCTGACCACGACGCCGAGGTTTGGCGACGAGCTCGCTTCGGCCGGCTCCGGCTCCGATGGCTCCGACGGCTCCGACGGTTCCCCCGGTTCCGACGAAGAGCGGACCGATCGCGAGATCGTCTTACCGCAGGCGTTCCCGCGTGGGTCACGGCCGGCGATGCCGACCGAAAAGCTCGCGCGCCCGCTCGCGTGGCGCATGCCCGCTACGCCCGCCGTGCCCGCCGTGCCCGCCGTGCCCGCCGTGCCCGCCGTGCCCGCCGTGATGGAGGGCCCCAGCGAGTGGTCGCGCCGGCCCACTGTCTATCCGTCCAGACCGTCACCCTCTGGGACCCCGGTCGAGCCGCCGGCTCGCCACGCGCGCGGGACCATGGCCGGCGAGCAATCCGCGCACGAGCTGCTCGGCGAGCCGAGCCCCGAACCGAGCGTCCGCCCGCGTGTGACCGCCGCATTTCCGGTCGCGCGGGGCACATCGCGCGAGACCGCGCACGAGCTGCAGCGGACCGCACCGCGTGCGATGCCGCGCGAGACCGCGCACGAGCTGCCAGCCGAGCGACCCCACGAAGTCCGACCGTACGAAGTCCGACCCTACGAAGTCCCCGCCGAGCTATCGAACCAGTTGCTCCGCGCGGTGCCCAGCGCGACGAGGGCAATGCCGAAGGCGACGCCGAGCACCGCACCGAGATCCGCGACGAGGGCGACGCCGAGTGCCGCGCCTGAGACCGCGACGAGCACCGCACCGAGATCCACGACGAAGGCCACGACGAGGTCCGCGATCGATCACCCGGCGGCCCGGCCGGCGCCCCGCCGCGCCGGCGAGACGATCGCGCGGCTGTTCTACTTCGCGAGCGGCGCGGTGCTCGCCGGCGCGGTCGCGATGTACGGCGGCCGGATGTGGCGCGCCGTCCACGAGCCGCGCCCTGCCCCCCCGGCGCCGGTGATGCAGGGCCCGAGCGCCACCGCCGCGGTCGTCGCCACCGACGGCCGGATCGAGCTGTCTGCCGATCGCCGCGGCGTGACCCGGCTGACCGGCGATGCCCCGCGATGGACCGCGCCGCAGCAGACCGCGCTCGATTCGCTCGCGATCACCGGCCCGATCGTGGTCGGCCACGCGGCGGACGCGATCGTCGCGATCGATCTCGAGAGTGGCCGCACGCGGTTCACCTGGACCCCACCGGCCGAGGAGCGCTGGGCGCCCCAACCGCCGCTCGCGCTCGGCGGCTGCCTGGTCGCGACCACGCTGCACACCAAGAAGACCGCGCTGCGCTGCCTCGATCTCGCGACCGGCGCGGTGCGCTGGACCGCCGGGCTGGCTGCCGCGCAGGCGTGCGGGGCGCCGGTCGCGCTGCCCGGCGCGATCGCCGTGCCGTGCGCCGGCGCGACCACGATCGTCGACGAGCGCACCGGCGCGGTCGGCGTCGAGCCGGGCGCCGGCCTGATCGGGGACCAGCCGCCGCTCTTGCTCCGCAGCCACGGCAAGCTCGCGGTCGCGCCGTGGTCGGCCGCGCGCCATCGCTTCCTGCCCGGCGGCGATGCCGGCTACGGCGCCGCCCCGACCACCGGCACCAGCTCGGCGGTGATCTACAAGGACCGCCTGGTGATCCGCGCGACCGAGGCGAGCGACGAGCTCGCGATCATCGCGTCGCACGACGGCGAGCACACGGCGATCACCGCGCCGGTCTACCGGCTGGCCGATGCCGCGCCGCTGGTCCGCAGCTGCGGCGGCGAGACCTCGCCCCGGTTCCAGCTGCTCGAGCTGGCGCCCCGGATCGGCGCGAGCTTCGATCCGGCGGCCGCCGAGGACCGCGCGCTCGCGCTGCTCGACGTCGAGCACGGCACCCTGGCGTGGACCAGCCGCAAGGTCAGTCACCTCCACCGCGACGCCGATCAGGCGCCGATCTGCCGCGACGGCCACTACTTCCTGCCGATCGAGCTCGGCGACCACGCCATGCTGTGGGTGCTCGACGCCGAGACCGGCAAGACCGCCGCGGTGGTCGCGTTCGATGCCGACCAGGGCGCGAGCTTCGCCAGGCTCACCGCCGACCAGCTCGACGGCGAGCGCGTGGTCGCGGTCGGCAAGCAGGGCGCGATCGACGCGCGCTGGCAGGTGCCGGGCCACGGGCTGCACAGCGCCCGCGGCGAGCTCGAGACCGCGCTCGGCCCGCTGCCCTGATCTACCGCGGCGCCGGGCGACCAAATCATCAGCGATCCTCGGTCCCTACGAAAATGACCGAACAAACCGGTTGCGCCTCGGGCGCGGAATGAATATTCATTCCTTGTCCCGATGACACTCGCTGCCGACGCCAAGACCCGCCACGCCGCCCGGCAGCTGGAGCGCACGCCCGGCCCCGCGGCGTCGTCTGCGTCGGGCGAGCCGCCGGCCCGGCCGAGCCAGACCGCGATCGCCGGCAAGCGGCCCGCGACCGACAAGCGCGAGGCGATCATGACCGCGGCGCTCGAGCTATTCGTCGAGCGCGGGTTCTTCGGCACCGCGGTCCCCGAGATCGCCGACCGCGCCGGCGTGGGCGCCGGGACGATCTATCGCTACTTCGAGTCGAAGGAAGCGCTGGTCAACGCGATCTACCGCGAGCAGAAGCTCGCGTTCGGCCACGTCGTGCTCGCCGACTTCCCGGTCACCGCGGTCACCCGCGAGCAGTTTCGCCTGCTGTGGATGCGGATGGCGAAGTTCGCCACCCTGCACCGCAGCTCGTTCGTGTTCCTCGAGCTCCACCACCACGCGCGCTACCTCGACGCCGAGAGCCGCGCGGTCGAGCAGCGGATGACCGCCCTGTTCACCCACGTCGTCATCGGCGCGCAGGCGCGCGGCGAGCTCAAGCCGGGCGATCCCGGCGTGCTGATGGGGCTGGTCATGGGCGCGTTCGTCGGCGTGATCCGCAGCTGCGTCGACGCCGATCGGACGATCGGCGAGGCCGACTGGAAGCTCGCCGAGCAATGCATGTGGGAGGCGGTTCGCGCCTGAGCACGTAGGACCGCCGTCCGCGTTGATTCGCGGCGTTCGATCCGCTCCCTGACGAGGCATAGCCTCGTTTTTCTTGGTCTTGTAACGGAATGAACATTCATTCCATTCCCGTCCTTCACGCCACGCTTCCCCAGCCTCTGACCCTTTGACCGCCCGCAGGGCACCTCACGGAGAACCGTCATGTCGAGCTCGAAGATCGTCCTCATCACCGGCGCAACGGCAGGTATCGGTCGCACCACCGCGCTTCACCTCGCCAAGCTCGGCCACCACGTGATCGCGAGCGGCCGCAAGGTCACCGAGCTCGCGACCCTCGAGGCCGAGGCCAAGCGCCTGCCGGGCACGCTCGAGACCGTCGAGCTCGACGTGACCTCCGAGGACTCGATCGCCGCCGCGGTCGCCGCGGTCGGCGCGCTGACCCGCGGCCGCGGCCCCGACGTCCTGGTCAACAACGCCGGCTACGGCGTGCTCGGCCCGACCGCGGAGATCACCGACGCCGAGATGCGCCGGCAGTACGACACCAACGTGTTCGGCCTGATGAACGTGATCCGCGCGTTCCTCCCGAAGATGCGCGAGCGCGGCACCGGCCGGATCATCAACGTCTCGAGCGTCGCCGGCCGGATCACGCTGCCGTACTTCGGGGTCTACAACTCGACCAAGTACGCGCTCGAGTCGCTGTCCGATGCGCTGCGCTACGAGCTGCGGCCGCTCGGGATCGACGTCGCGCTGATCGAGCCCGGCGTGATCCGCACCAACTTCGAGTCGACCGCGGTGTCGAACATCGAGCGGTTCTCGCACACGCCGTACGCCGGCGCGCTGGCCAGGTACGAGGAGATGTCGAAGCTGGCGGACCGCTTCGCGTCGGAGCCGATCGTGATCGCCAAGGCGATCACCCGCGCGATCGAGGCCCGCCGGCCGGCCGCGCGCTACGTCGCGCCGTTCAGCACCAACATGTTCCTGCTGCTGGGCACGCTCCTGCCCCAGCGGATGTGGGACTGGGCGATGCGCCGGGCCGGGTTCCTGACCCAGCGCTACCTCGGGGCTCGGACGCCGGCCGCTTCGACTGCCATCCCGGTGGCCATCCCGGTGACGGTGCCGCCCCAGCCGGCGGCCAAGTCGACCGACGCCGCGCACACCCCGAACTGACGCGCGAACCGCCCTGTTGCACTCCGGGCGCCCCGGGGCGCCCCGGGCGCTGGCGAGCGCGACCAAGGCCGCGTAGAGTGCGCGCGCGATGGCTGATAAAGACGCCGGTCCAGACGAAGATTTCGCCGCCATGTTCGCCCAGAGCGAGCGCGATGTCCCCAAGGCGAAGAAGCGCCCGCGGGTCGGCGACCAGGTCACCGGCAAGGTGATCTCGATCAGCAAGGACACCGTGTTCGTCGACGTCGGCGGCAAGGCCGAGGGCGCGCTCGAGCGCGCCCAGGTCAGCGACGGTGACGACAAGCTCCTGGTCAAGGTCGGCGATTCGATCGAGGCCCGCGTGGTCGGCGATACCGGCGGCGCGCTGACCCTGCGGGTCAAGCTGGGCCGCGGCCCCGAGGCGCGCGCCGAGCTCGCCCAGGCCCAGGAGCTCGGGATCCCGGTCGAGGGCGTGGTCACCGAGGTCATCAAGGGCGGCGTCGCGGTCGACGTCGCCGGCGTGCGCGGGTTCTGCCCGGCGTCGCAGATCGACGTCCGGTTCGTCGACGACCTCGCGGTCTACGTCGGCCAGAAGCTGACGTTCCGGATCACGCGCTACGAGCCGCGCAACCTCGTGCTGTCGCGCCGCGCGCTGCTCGAGGAGGACAACGCCAAGCGCGCCATCGAGACCCGCAAGAAGCTCGAGCCGGGTGCCGTGCTGCGCGGCAAGGTCGTCGGGTTCAAGCCGTTCGGCGCGTTCATCGACCTCGGCGGCATCGAGGGCATGCTGCACGTCTCCGAGCTCGGCTACGCCCGGGTCGAGAAGCCCGAGGACATGCTCAGCCTCGGCCAGGAGGTCGACGTCGCGGTGCTCAAGATCGAGCCCGGCGACAAGGGCGAGCGGATCAGCCTGTCGCTCAAGGCGCTCGCCAACGACCCGTGGCGCGAGACCGCGGCGAGCCTGGTCGAGGGCGCGCGGATCAAGGGCAAGATCACCCGGCTGTCGCCGTTCGGTGCGTTCGTCGAGCTCGCGCCGGGTGTCGAGGGCCTGGTCCACATCAGCGAGCTCGGCGCCGGCCGCCGGATCAACCACCCCAAGGAGGTGGTCTCGGTCGGCCAGGACGTCGAGGCGACGGTCCTGACGATCGATCTCGAGCGCCGCCGGATCGGGCTATCACTGACTGCCGCGAATGACGGCACCGCCGAGGACGTCGCGCAGGTCGCCAAGTCCAACGCGCCGGCAAAGTTCGGGACCTTCGCCGATCTGCTGAAGAAGCGCTGAGCGCCTCGATCAAAGCCAAGGCCAAAGCCAAGGCCCAAGACAAGCCACGGAGACTCTCCATGACGGTGACAACGGTGATGCGGACGGCCCAGATCCTCGGTCTCACGATCGCGCTCGGCGCGGCGGCGTGCGCCAAGAAGCAAACCACGACCCCGGCGGCGGCCCCGCCGCCACCGCCGGCCATGCAGCCCGCTGCGCCGGCGGATGCGGCACCGGACGCCGCGGCACCCGCTCCCGGCGCGGCCCCCGCACCCCCAGGCGCACCCATGAAGCAGGGAGCGAGCCCCGCGCGCCGAGCCGGCGACCCGTGCAGCGGCGGCGAACGGCGGTGATCGCGGGCCGGCGCGCCCACGCCCCGTAAGGCCGCCCCAACGGATCACCCGATCGAGCTCGACGACCCGGTCTTATCCATTCGCGACCCTGTCCGCGTGACGGGCCAGTCAAGAGGCGTCGAACCAACGTTCGCTGCCGCCTGTCCATCGGCTTGCCGGCGCAGACGCCGGCTGCGCCGATCCGGCTGCAGATCGCCGCTCGCGGACTCGCGGCTCGGCGGCGGCGGCATTGCGAATGTGGACAGCGCACCACGAGCCTGATGCGATGAACACGCATCATAGTCAGTGAATCCAGTGCATTGCAATTGACGTGTGCTCATCTGCACGCGTCAACCAGCAGCGAAATGCGGCTCCTCGATCGCGCGAACGCGTGATCTGCGATGGAGCACGGCGCGGAACGGTAACCGTCCACGCATCGAATACATCGCTCCTGGTCCGGTGATGCCGGCGCGTGACCGCGATAGGCGTACCGGGATCTTTGTGTACAAAGCTTCGCAATATGTGCACTTGTTGCCGCGATACGCCGCGTTCGCATAGGCAGCTATCGCTTGTGCTCAAACGTTACGGGCAATTTGGCTTTTGCGCGTTAAATCTCGTTGACGACATACAATCCCATCGTTATTGTCCCGGACGAATCGAGAACACACTGTTCCTCTTTGGTGGAAGAGGAATGCGCGGTGATGTCCGGAGCAGGAGTGGGATGGCTTTGACTGGTTGCCGGCGACTGCCGGCCAACGCCGCGTATGGCGTCTAGGGAATAGACGTCCAGGTGACTACAACATGGATTTCACGCCGAATGTTCGGCGTTGGGTAATGAGTCGTTCTTCGACAGGGAAGCACAGAACATGGCAAATGCGTCGCGTATGACACGTCGTAAAGCGTTGAACAAAGGCGGGATTGTCGCACTGGCACTGGCCGGGACCACCGCATTCGGCACGGCGTCACGCGCCGATGATGCCTCCCGGACCTCGCAGTCGGAGGTTCGTGCGATCGACGGCAGTAACAACAACCAGTCTCACTCCGACTGGGGCACGCCGGGAACTCACCTGATCCGTGAGGCCAGCGGCATGCACTACGGCGACGGCATCTCGTCGATGGCGCGGTCGAACGGTCCGAGCCCGCGCCTGGTCAGCTCGTCGATCTTCCTGCAGTCGGGCTCGATCCCGAGCCACCTGGGGATCAGCGACTTCATCTGGACGTTCGGCCAGTTCCTCGATCACGACATCGGCCTGACCGAGGGCAACGGCACCGACGGCCGGACCGACGCGTTCATCGCGATCCCGCCGTTCGACGTGTTCTTCGATCCGTTCGGCACCGGCACTCAGGTGATGCCGTTCCATCGCGGCCTGTTCGACGCCAGCACCGGCACCACGACCCCGCGCCAGCAGATCAACGAGATCACGAGCTACATCGACGGCTCGAACATCTACGGCTCGGACGCCACGCGCGCCGCGTGGCTGCGCACGTTCAGCAACGGCCAGCTCAAGGTCACCCACACCAGCGTGGGCGATCTGCCGCCGTACAACGACGGCACCCAGCCCAACGCCGGCTCGCCCGAGAAGCCGGACCTGTCGACCACGCTGTTCGTGTCGGGCGACATCCGGATCAACGAGCAGCCGACGCTCACGTGCATGCACGTCCTGTTCATCCGCGAGCACAACTACCAGGCCGCCCGGATCGCCAGCCAGCACCGCGGCTGGACCGACGAGCAGATCTTCCAGGCGGCGCGCAAGATCGTGATCGCCGAGCTGCAGCACATCGCGTTCGACGAGTTCATCCCGGCGCTGGTCGGCAACGCGAACGGCGTCGGCCCGTACACCGGCTACAACTCGCACACCAACGTCGGGATCAGCGCGGTGTTCTCGACCGCGGCGTACCGCATCGGCCACACCCTGCTCAGCCCGCAGATCCAGCGGCTCGACTCGCACGGCAACTCGATCCCCGAGGGTCCGCTGTCGCTGCGCGACTCGTTCTTCTCGTCCGCCCCGCCGCTGGTCACCGCGCACGGCATCGAGCCGTTCATCCGCGGCATCGCCGCGCAGAAGTCGCAGGAGCTCGACAACAAGTTCATCGACGACGTCCGCAACTTCCTGTTCGGCCTGCCGGGCGCCGGCGGGCTCGACCTGGTGTCGCTGAACCTGCAGCGCGGCCGCGACCTGGGGCTGGCCGACTTCAACACGCTGCGCGCCGACTTCGGCCTGTCGAAGGTCACCAGGTTCTCGCAGATCACCCACGACACGGCGCTCGCGACGCAGCTCCAGCAGCTGTACGGCAACGTCAACGCGATCGACCCGTTCGCCGGCCTGTTCACCGAGGATCACAAGTCGGGCTACAACGTCGGCCCGACCTTGCTGGCGATCTTCACCGACCAGTTCAACCGGCTCCGGTCCGGCGACCGGTTCTGGTACGAGCGCACGCTCAGCGACAGCGACCTGCAGCAGGTCTACAACACGCGGTTCGCCGACATCATCGAGCGCAACACGACGATCTCGCACATCCAGAGCGACGTGTTCTTCGTGCCCGGCTACTCGCAGCCGTGGTCCGATCCGGGCTACTGAGCCCGGCGCCGGCGGCCGCCGTTATGGCTTCACGTAGACGAACTCGTTCGGCAGGCCGTTGATGCCCTTGAGCGGCGGCGCGATCCAGCTCGCCATCTTGCCCGGCTCGTAGACCGGCTGCATCAGGCGCTTGACGAACACCTCGTCGGCCTCGGTCGGCAGCCACTCGCCGCGCCGCGCCGCGAACGCCGCCGCGTCGATCAACTCGCCGGCCGGCGAGAAGCTGTGGTCGGCCCACATGCCGATCTGGCGGTGGAACTTGTTCGACGGCAGGCGCAGCGTGAACTCCACGCCCTCGTCGCGGATCGTCTTGTTCCAGCGATCGACGCCGCGCTGGCAGTCCTTGATGTACTCGGTGCGCAGGACCTCGTTGAGCGCGTTGCGCATCGCGATGTCCTTGTGGACGACCTTGCCGGCCTCGAGCACGTCCATCGCGACGTGCGAGCCGACCAGCTTGTGCTCGTCGTAGCGGTCCTCTTTGTAGCGGCCCTTGAGGCCGGCGGCGAACGCATCGGCCGCGTTCGACGAGACCTCACCGCCGAACAGATCGAGCGACAGCGAGTACCACAGGTTCAGGTACTTCTGGATCGTCGGCAGATCGACGCCGCCCTGGGCGCGGACATCTCCGCCGGGTTGGTTCATCAGCTCGCACGCCCGCTTGACCACGCGCTGCACGCCGGTCTCGCCGACGAACATGTGGTGCGCCTCCTCGGTCAGCATGAACCGGCAGGTCCGCGCCAGCGGGTCGAACCCGCTCTCGGCGAGCGCGCTCAGCTGGTACTTGCCGTCGCGGTCGGTGAACATCGTGAACATGAAGAACGACAGCCAGTGCGAGGTCGGCTCGTTGAACGCGCCGAGGATCCGCGGCTTGTCGGCATCGCCCGAGCGCCGGGCGAGCAGCTCCTCGGCCTCCTCGCGACCGTCGCGGCCGAAGTAGGTGTGGAGCAGATAGACCATCGCCCACAGGTGACGGCCCTCCTCGACGTTGACCTGGAACAGGTTGCGCAGATCGTAGAGCGACGGCGCGGTGGCGCCGAGCGCGCGCTGCTGCTCGACGCTCGCCGGCTCGGTGTCGCCCTGGGTGACGACCAGCCGGCGCAGCATGTTGCGAAACTCGCCGGGGACCTCGTCCCACACCGGCTGGCCGTGGTGATCGCCGAACCCGTGGGTCCGGCCGGCCTGCCTGGGCTCGAGGAAGATGCCCCACCGGTAGTCCGGCATCTTGACGTAGTCGAAGTGGGCCCAGCCGTCGGTCTCGACCGAGATCGCGGTCCGCAGGTAGATGTCGCGCTCCTGCCAGCCGACCGGGCCCATCTGCTTCCACCAGTCGATGAACTGCGGCTGCCAGGCCTCGAGCGCGCGCTGCAGGCGCTTGTCGCCGCCGAGGTTGACGTTGTTGGGGATCTTCTCGTCGGTGAGCACGGCGGTCATGGGGTTACGTCCTCTTCCATTGGAACTGCGGCCGCTCGGGCTGGCCGTACAGGGTGAGCGCGCCGTGCTCGCCGGTCGAGTTGGCGCGGGTGAAGATCCAGTTCTGCCAGGCCGACAGCCGGCCGAAGATCTTGGTCTCGAGGGTCTCGGGGCCGACGAACCGCAGCGACTGCTCCATACCGGTCAGCGCGTCGGGCGACAGCGACGCCCGCTCCTCGATCGCGATCCGCAGCTCGTCCTCGAAGTCGATGTCGTCGGCCGCGATCGTCGCGATCCCGAGCTGCTCGGCCTCCTCCGACGCGATCGGGCCCTCGGCGCCGCGCGCCAGGATCTGCAGGGCGCGCGCCGGCTCGCCGTAGCACCGCGCGTCGAGCCGCGACAGCCCCGACGCCATCGTCAGGAAGCCGCGGTTGGCGACCGAGGTCGCGACCGCGATCTTGTCGTCGCCGTCGATCCGCATGTAGAACCGGTCGGCGCCGAGCGCGAGCTCGAGCAGCACGCCGGCGAAGCACGCCGAGGGCGCATCGGCGACCGCGTAGAAGCTGCGCGCGGTGTTGTCGAACCGCTTGAGCACCCGGCGCTGGAGCAGCCGGACCTCGCGGGCGAACCCGGTGGTCGCCATGGCGAGCGCCTCGTCATGCGCGATCACCAGCGCCGGATCGCCGGCGGTCCGCACGGTGACGACGCCGAGCTCGGGGAAGTCGAACCGCAGCCGGAGCAGCGCATCGTCGAGCTCGCGGAACGCGCGCAGGCTCCACAGCTCGGCCGACGTCAGGTCCGCCGGCGGGGCCGCGTCCGGGCCCTTGATCGTCAGCGCCGCGGTGCGCGCCGCGCGATCGAACGCCAGCTCGACGTGGCGGTACGCGATCGTCTGCTCGGTGACCTTGGGCGCGAGCTCCGGCAACGGGACCGCCGGGCCGCGGGCCACGGTCTGCTGGGCCGCGAGCGCCCGGGCGCGCTCGGCGACCGTGGCGTCCCACTTGCTGCGCGACACCACGTGATCGACCAGGCCCCAGTCCTTGGCGCGCTTGCCCTTGATGCCCTCGGCGGTGGTGCAGAACACGTCGGCGCGGTCGCGGCGGACCTTGCGCTTGTCGACCAGGCGAGTCAGCCCGCCGGTGCCGGGCAGCACCGCGAGCAGCGGGGTCTCGGGGAACGACACCGCGGAGTTGCCGTCGTCGACCAGCATGGTCTCGTCGCACGCGAGCGCCAGCTCGTAGCCGCCGCCCGCCGTCGTGCCCTTGCAGGCGCACAGCGACGCGAGCCCCGAATTCGCCGACGCGTCCTCGAGGTAGATCCGGGTCTCGTTGGTGAACTTGCAGAAGTTGACCTTGAACGAGTGGGTCGACAGCCCGAGCATGTAGATGTTCGCGCCCGAGCAGAACACGCGGTCGAGCTCGGCGGTGATCACCAGCGCCTTGACCTCGGGGTGCTCGAACCGCAGGCGCTGGATCGCGTCGGCCAGCTCGAGATCGACCGATAGATCGTACGAGTTGAGCTTGAGCTCGTAGCCCGGGCGGTGCGGGTGATCGCCATCGACGTCCATCACCAGGGTCGCGGTGTCTCCGGTGATCGCCAGCTTCCAGTGCCGGTAGCGCGACGGGTGGGTCTCGAAGAGCGTCGGATCCATGGTTGATCAGATATCAAGCAATTTACTGCTTGTCACGCCCGAGTTTTATGCATTATACTGCTTGTCAGATATCGACACGATATCGATCACGATGACGAGCTACCTGGCAACGGTCGGGGCCGCGGTGCGCGGCCACCGCGAGCAGCGGGGCTGGTCGCGCCGCGAGCTCGCCGAGCACAGCGGGGTGTCCGAGCGGTTCCTGGCCCAGCTCGAGACCGGCGACGGCAACATCTCGCTGCGCCGGTTCGCCGACGTCGCCCGCGCGCTCGGCACGTCGCCGTCGGCGCTGCTCGCGGCGGCCGACGCCCCGGCCCAGGTCAGGCCGATCGCGCTGCTCGGGCTGCGCGGTGCCGGCAAGTCCGCGGTCGGAGAAGTCCTCGCGCGCCGGCTCGAGGTCGCGTTCGTCGAGCTCGATCAGCGGATCGAGCAGACCGCCGGGCTACCGCTCGGCGAGGTGTTCGCGCTGCACGGCGAGGCGTACTACCGCCGGATCGAGCGCGAGGTCCTGACCCAGCTGCTCGCCGAGCCGGCGGCGATGGTCCTCGCGACCGGCGGATCGATCGTCAACGATCCGACCAACTACGCCCTGCTCCGCGCGCGGTGCCGGACGGTGTGGCTCAGCGCCCGGCCCGAGGATCACTGGAACCGCGTGGTCGCGCAGGGCGATCAGCGGCCGATGGCCGAGAACCCACACGCGTTCGCCGAGCTCCGCGCGCTGCTCACGGCGCGCGACCCGCTCTACGCCCGCGCCGATCATACGATCGACACCACCGGCCGCCGCGTCCTCGAGGTCGCCGCGGCGATCGCCGAGCTGGTGCGCTGATCGATCGAGCCGCGTTCACTTGAGCGCAGAACCAGTGGTCGGATCACTGGAGCTGTTGCACAGTTTGCGCAGGTCGGACCATTGGGCCGTTGCGCAATTTGTGCAAGTCAGCCCCATCGACCCATACGCTACAGCCGTACGCTACGGCCGCGCGCTACGGGAGTGACGCCGCATCGCCAGCGATCGCCGCCACCTGATCGTCAGGTAGCTCTCGCTCATCAGCCCACGCCAGCCCGACCACCGCCCGGACCACACCCGACGCCTCGTGGACCGGTAGCGCCACCGCGGCCTTGCCATCGACCGCCTTGGCACCTGGCTTGACCGCGCCGCTCGCGTCTTCCTTCAGGTTGCAGGTCTGGATCGGCTTGTCGTGCTGCCAGGCGAGCCCGGCCATGCCCTTGCCGAGTGGGATCTTCGCAGTGATCTCCTGGACCTTGGGCGGAATGTTGTGCGCTGCCGCGATCTCGAGCAAGTCACCCCGCACGACATGGACGGTGCCGGCGACCGCGCCATGGCGGCCCAGGAGCTCGCGCAACCATTGATTCTTTGATTCGTCCAGCATGAGGCGACTCTACGCCACGACCCATTTGCAGACGCGGGAAGAATTCACACGTTGCTTTTGGTTGCAGGAAAGTCGGATACCGGTTGTAAATATACGTGAGGTATCGTACGTAACGTTCGCGGGATGAAGCAGGAGTGATCCTCGAGCCTACATCGTAGTAGCGCGGCAGAGGCCAGACTCCTTGCCACCCACGTGACGACTTGGCGCGATCGATTCTTTAACGATTTTCTTAACCATGACAGGGGCTATCGCCGATGAGAGGCGTACCTCCCTTGTGTTGGGGATCAGATCGCCCACCAACTCGTACTTTGGCGTACGAGGCTAACTCGCACTACTGCCTACCTCGTACTTTATCGTACTAGGCTAACGGTGGGGAGTAGCTCTCCCTACGGTTCTAGCAGCCGGCCTCAATCACCGATTCTGGGTGGGATTGGCCCATACACAGCGGTTTGTGGGCGATCTCTCATGCGCTGATTGCGCAGTCGTACATGGCATCAAGGGTGAACTACGCCGCCGACATGAACGCCATCAGATCCATCTTCACCGTTGCAACCGGCGCGTTGCTCTTCGCCAGCTGTGCATCCGCAGACCGCGAAGACACCGTCGGCGATCGCCAGGTCGACGAGCTCGGCGCCATCCCCCAGCAGCCCGAGAGCGGCGTGTGTGCCGGCGGCGTGTTCCGCTGCAAGTCTCACATCCGTACGGACGAGTCGAACCACATCAAGCCGTTCGCCACCCCGCAGGGCTTCGGCCCGGCCGACCTCCAGGCCGCCTACAAGCTCACCGGTGGCACGGCCAACGGTACGGTCTCCATCGTCGACGCGTACAACTACCCGAACGCCGAGAGCGATCTCGCCTCGTACCGCAGCCAGTTCGGCCTCCCGGCCTGCACCGTGGCCAGCGGCTGCCTCACGATCGACAAGTCGCAGAACCCGGGCACTGCGCCGTCGGGTGACGACTGGACGGTCGAGGCCGCGCTCGACCTCGACATGGTCAGCGCCGCCTGCCCGAGCTGCAAGATCAAGCTCGTGCTCGCCAAGGACGACCAGGGCACTGGCCTGTTCACCGCGCAGGCCCAGGCGGCCTCGACGGGCGTCCTCGCCATCAGCAACAGCTGGGGCGGGCCGTCGGACGGCAACGACCTGACCTACGACACCCAGTACTTCACCCACGCGGGCGTCAACATCTTCATCGCCACCGGCGACAACGGCAACACCGGCACGAGCCCGGACTACCCGAGCACCTCGCCGAAGGTCATCGGCGTCGGCGGCACCAGCCTGACCAAGTCGACCAGCGCCGCCCGCGGATGGACCGAGGGCGCGTGGAGCGGTGCGGGTAGCTCGTGCAGCAAGCTCGAGACCAAGCCCAGCTACCAGTCGGTCGTCCCGGCGGCCGCGTGCGCCAAGCGCGCCGCGTCGGACGTGTCGGCCGTTGCCGACCCGAACACCGGCCTCGCGGTGTTCAACGCCGGCTCGGGCGGCTGGATCGTCGTCGGTGGCACCTCGGCCGCGTCGCCGTTCGTCGCGGGCGTGTTCGCGCGCTACGGCCTCGCGACGACCAACGACGGCAGCTTCCCGTACAGCAACCCGACGTTCTGGTTTGACGTGACCACCGGCTCGAACGGCTCGTGTTCGTCGGCGCTGTGCAAGGCGGGCTCGGGCTGGGACGGCCCGACCGGCCTCGGCACCCCGAACGGCACCGTGATCAGCGGCGGCGGCGGCGGCGGCTGCACCCCGAGCTGCTCGGGCAAGACCTGCGGTAGCGACGGTTGCGGCGGCACCTGCGGCACCTGCGCCAGCGGCCAGACCTGCTCGCCGGCCGGCACCTGCACCGGTGGCGGCAGCTGCGACCACCCGATCTGCTCGACGGGCGATGCGCTGACGGCTTCGTGTGACCCCTGCGCCGCCGAGATCTGCTCGGCTGACTCGTTCTGCTGCGCCAGCTCGTGGGACTCGATCTGCGTCGGCGAAGTCTCCTCGGTCTGCCACCAGAGCTGCGGCGGCACCGGCACCTGCACCCACTCGGAGTGCACCACGGGCGCCAAGCTGAAGAAGGGCTGCGACACCTGCGTGACCTCCATCTGCGCGCAGGACTCCTTCTGCTGCGCCACCCAGTGGGACAGCCAGTGCGTCAGCGAGACCTCCTCGATCTGCCACGAGACCTGCAACTAACCACTTGCTGATGATTGAATAGAGCGCGGGTTTCGCGCTCGACAGACTTCCCCCCGCGGGGTCACTCGCGGGGGGTTCTGCGTTTCGGGGCGCGCTGTGCCGGGCCGGCGAGCCGGGCCTCGCCGTAGCGGTGAGCGCTGCGCGCGCGGGCCTTGGCGGCCTCGAGCTCGCGGTTCTTCGGCGGCGCGGTGGTCTCGAGCGAGTCGACCAGCCGGCGCGTCACCGAGGCGATCGCCGCGACCGCGCGCTCGAACGGATCGGCATTGTGGCCGCTCGGCTTGCGGGTCCCGCTGACCTTGCGCACGTACTGCAGCGCCGCGGCGTGGACCTCGTCATCGGTCGCGGGCGGTGCGAAGTTGAACAGCGGGCGGATGTTGCGGCACATGCCGCCAAGGATAGTCGGGCCTGCGGTCGCCTGCTATTCGGCCGCCCGCGTGCGGCGCAGCGCGATCTGCAGATCGCCGCCGGTCGCGAACAGCGCGGCGACCCCGCGGATCGAGCCGATCTCGTTGGCCAGCCAGTCGGCGGTGTCGAGCGCGTGCTCGGCCTCGTCGCCGTGGGCCTGGAGCAGCCCGCTCAGCTGATAGCTGATCTCGTCGAGCCCGGGCACGCCGGATCCGCGGCCGAGCTCGATCAGGCCCTGGGCGCGCAGGCTCTCGATCAGCCGGCGGCCCCACGCGGTGAGCTCGGTGACGCCGAGCTGCTCGCGCGACAGCGGCGCCATCGGCTCGGTCAACGGGCTGCGCACCATGGGCATGGTCAGGTCGGTCGTCTGATCGATGATACCGGGCGCGTCGGGCACGCCGGGGGCGCCGGGCACCGCCGCCGGGACCAGGCGCGGCAAGCTCGAGCGCCGCGGATCGCGCGCCGGCGCGGCGCGCATCGCCAGCACGGTCTGGCGGTCGGCCTCGCCGTGCATCAGCAGCTGGCTCGGGATCCGACCCTCGACCGCGATCTCGGGGCCGAGCTCGCCGTGCGCCGCGAACCGGATCAGCGCGCGGCACGCCGCCGGCCACGCCACGCAGTCGGCCCACGGCACGATCAGCGAATTGCCGTCATGGTCGAGCACCTCGAACGAGTCGGTGCGCGCCGGATCGCCGGTCGAGGTCGCGTAACCGTCGACCGACTCGAGCACGTAGAGCGCGCACACGTCGCGCCACACCGCCGCGACCAGCTGATCGTCGCTCGAGGACCACACCCGGAAGATCCGCGGCTTGTCGAGCGCGTACAGCCGCAGGGTCTCGAGCGAGAGCATGAGGTCGTCGAGGTTGTGGACCAGCAGCGCGTCGTCGTTGTACGCGCCCCAGATCAAGAGCGGCTCGCCGGTCGGCTGGCGGCTCCGGGTCCGCACGATCTCGAATCGCTCGCCCTCGGCCTCGATCTGCAGGCCGTCGACGATCGCGCGGATCTCGAGCTCGTCGAGCGCGACCACCCAGCGGTGGACCCCGTCGGGCGTCAGGTAGGTGAAACGATACTTCGTCGCACCATCGATCCGGCCGCCGTACCCGCAGTCATCCTGGAACGCATCCTCGGCATCGAGCAGCTTGTCGGGGTCCGGCGCATCGAGATACGCGACCACCACGCGCATGAAGGCGCGAAAATCATCGGGAACGAGAAACGAGGCCATGAACTCGTTGCCCCTGGCCTCAGGGTATCAGGACTTGGCGCAGCCGGGACTACCCAGCGTCGCCGATCGCAGTCGCGGAACACATCGTTGCGTTCGATCGCCATATAATTCGCCGGCGTGCGGGTGTAACGAGCGCAACCGCACGGTGAGCGTACGCGCTCATCCGCGTGAGACGCGACGAGCGGAACAGCCCGAGAACAGGGGCCCATGGGGCATCCTGGTCGGGCACATGGCATGCAATGCGCGCCCTACGGTGTCGTTCACCCCCGACGGAGAGCAGCCTCTGCAGATCAGCTATGGCCGCGATATCCTCGTGGTTGACGATCACCAGACCAACCTGATCGCGATCGAGGCGGCGCTGGCCCCGCTCGGCCGCCAGATGGTGTTTGCGAACTCCGGCGTCGAGGCGCTCAGCCGGCTGCTCGAGCAGGACTTCGCGCTGATCATCCTCGACGTCATGATGCCGGGCATGGACGGCTTCGAGACCGCGAAGCTGATCCGCAGCCGCGAGCGCAACCGGGCCACGCCGATCATCTTCATCACCGGGCTGTCATGGGAGAACGACGCGGTGCTGCGCGGCTACGAGCTCGGCGCGTTCGACTTCCTGATGAAGCCGATCCGCCCCGAGGTCCTGCGGGCCAAGGCCACGGTGTTCGTCCAGCTGCAGGAGCGCACGATCGAGCTGGCGATCAAGGCCGACGAGCTGCGCCAGGAGCAGGGCCGCGCCCACGAGCGCGAGATGCAGGCCCAGCGCCGGCGGTTCGAGACCGAGGTCATGGAGCGCCAGATGCAGCAGCTGGCCGAGACCGATCGCCGCAAGGACGAGTTCCTCGCGATCCTCGCCCACGAGCTGCGCAACCCGCTGCAGCCGCTGCAGACCGCGGTCGAGGTCCTCGAGCACGATCCGGACAAGCCAGTGCCGGTGCGGATCCGCAAGATCGTCCAGCGCCAGGTCCAGCACATCACGCGGCTGGTCGACGACCTGCTCGACGTCGCGCGGTTCACCGCCGGCAAGCTCGAGCTGCGGCGCGAGCCGACCGAGCTCGACGGCATCGTCGACGAGGCGGTCGCGTCGTGCCGGACGGCGATCGACGCCCGCGGCCACCACATCGAGGTCCACGGCTATGGCCCGGTGATGGTCAACGGCGACCCGGTGCGGCTGATCCAGTGCGTGTGCAACCTGATCAACAACGCCGCCAAGTACACCGAGCCCGGCGGCACCCTGATCATCGACTGGGGCAGCGATCGCGGTGAGGGCTTCGTGCGCGTGACCGACAACGGCCGCGGGATCCCGGCCGACCTGCTGCCGAAGATCTTCGACATGTTCGTCCAGGAGCGGGTCACGCCCGACGGCGCCGGCGGCCTGGGCCTGGGCCTGGGCCTGGTCCGGCGGCTGGTCGAGCTGCACGGCGGCACCGTGCGCGCGACGAGCGATGGCCAGGGCAAGGGGGCGACGTTCGAGATCCGGCTGCCGCTGATGTCCGAGACCGCGCGCGATCCCCAGCCGCCGGTGGCGAACAAACCCGGTCCGCACGCCCGGCCGCTGCGCGCCGTGGTGTGCGATGACGCGCCCGACCTGCGCGACCTGGTCGCCGATCTGCTGCGGCTGCGCGGCCACGAGGTCAGCGTGGTCAGCGACGGGCCGTCGGCGATCAAGCGGATCGTCGCCGAGCGGCCCGACGTCGCGCTGATCGACATCGGGTTGCCCGACATGGATGGCTACGAGGTCGCCCGCACGATCCGCAGCCAGCTCCCCGATCACGGACCGCGGCTGATCGCGATGACCGGCTACGGCCAGGCCAGCGATCGGGCCGCGGCGTTTGAAGCTGGGTTCGATGCCCACATCGTCAAGCCGGCGAGCGCCGACAAGATCCTGCGCGCGCTGTACGGAACCGAGGAAGCATGAACACGTTCGAGACTCCCAAGAGCGGCCGCAAACCAGCGACCGCGGCGGCCGCGCGTAAGAAGACCAACGGGACAACCAGCGCCGGCAACGGGGCGCGCAACGGTCATCCCGAGCGGCCCGAGCGCGCCGAGCGGCCCGAGCGCGCCGAGCGCGCCGCGCAGCCCGGCCTCGAGCACCGCCAGCTGCTCGCCGCGCTGCGCGCGTTCAAGCGCGGCGACTTCTCGATCCGCATGCGCGAGGATCTGATCGGCGTCGACGGCCAGATCGCGGAGACGTTCAACGAGATCGTCGACCTGGTCAAGACGATCCACGACGAGACCAGCGACGTCTCGGTCTCGGTCGGCAAGCAGGGCCAGGCCAACAAGCGGATGCGGCGGTTCAATCTCGCCGGCGGCTGGGCCGAGTACATCCAGTCGGTCAACGAGGTGATCAACGACCTGACCGGCCACGCCAACGAGATCGCGCGCGTGGTCACCGCGGTGGCGCGCGGCGATCTCGAGCAGACCATGGAGCTCGAGAGCGCGGACGGCCCGCGGCGCGGCGAGTTCCTGCGCCACGCCCGGATCGTCAACGGCATGGTCGCCCGGCTGTCGCAGTTCGGCTCCGAGGTCACGCGCGTCGCCCAAGAGGTCGGCGGCGAAGGCAAGCTCGGCGCCCAGGCCCGGGTCCAGGGCGTATCCGGCGTGTGGAAGGATCTCACCGACTCGGTGAACCTGATGGCGTCGAACCTGACCTCGCAGGTCCGCGAGATCGCGCGCGTGACGACCGCCGTCGCGCAGGGCGACCTGACCAAGACGATCACGATCGACGTCAAGGGCGAGATCCTCGAGCTCAAGAACACGATCAACACGATGGTCGAGCAG
>DATBBB010000615.1:0-14662 GCA_036271215.1 Kofleriaceae bacterium
AGACGCCGGTGTTCATGCCGGTCGGCACGGCCGGCACCGTCAAGGCGATGACCGCCGACGAGCTGCGCGCGCCGCCGATCGACGCGAAGATCATCCTCGGCAACACGTATCACCTGTACCTGCGCCCCGGCCTCGAGATCATGGCGGCGGCCGGCGGCCTGCATCGCTTCGCCGCGTGGGATCGGCCGATCCTGACCGACTCGGGCGGCTTCCAGGTGTTCTCGCTCTCGGGGATCAACGAGATCGACGACGAGGGCGTCACGTTCCGCTCGCACATCGACGGCAGCAAGCACCGGCTGACCCCCGAGGTCTCGATGCACATCCAGTCCGTGCTCGGCTCGGACATCGCGATGTGCTTCGATCAATGTCCGCCCGGCGACGCGGCCCCCGAGGTCCACGAGGTCGCGCTCGCCCGGACCACGGCGTGGGCGGCGCGGTGCCGCGCGGCGCCGCGCGCGCTGGGCCAGGCGCTGTTCGGCATCGTCCAGGGCGGGATCGATCTCGAGCGCCGCCGCCGTCATATTGCCGAGATGACCCCGCTCGACTTCGACGGCCACGCGCTCGGCGGCCTCGCGGTCGGCGAGTCGATCGACGACACCTACCGCGTGCTCGACGAGATCGCCCATACGTTGCCGGCCGGCCGGCCGCGCTACCTGATGGGCGTCGGCACCCCGCAGGATCTCGAGCGCGGCATCACCGCGGGGATCGACATGTTCGACTGCGTGATGCCGACCCGCCACGCGCGCAACGGCTACCTGTTCACCAGCGCAGGTCGGGTCAACATCCCCAACGCACAGTACCGCACCGACTTCGGCCCCATCGACCCGGAGTGCCCGTGTGCGACGTGCACGACTCACTCGCGGGCCTACCTGCGACACCTCTACGTCGCCAAGGAGATCCTGTACTCGCGGCTCGCAACCCTGCACAACCTCACGTTCTATGCCCGCCACGTCCGGCGGCTGCGGGACCAGATTCTCGCGAACGGCGTGCCCGCTTGACCCTCGTGCTTGCCGGTGCTACCAACCCCTGGAATTTCCGAGGTTAGCCGCCATGTCAGCGATGTCGTCGGTCGTCCCCATGCTCGTGATGTTCGGGATCTTCTACATGATCCTGATTCGTCCGCAGGTGAAGAAGCAGAAGGAGCATCAAGCGATGCTCCAGAAGCTCGGCAAGGGTGATGAGGTCATCACGCGCGGCGGGGTGATCGGCAAGATCACCGGCGTCGGCGACGATGGTGTCCTCGTGCTCGAGCTGCAGGAGAAAGTCCGGGTTCGCGTGCCGCGCGCCTACGTCGAGGGTCGATGGGACGGAAAAGTTCCGGCATCGGCTACCAAGAGCGCAGCATAAGACTTACGGCGAGGGGACATCATGGATCGCAGTCTTAAGTGGCGGACCATCGGCCTGCTGGTCGGCCTCCTGTTATGTGCCGGCCTTTTGGCGCCCACGTGGCCGGGCGCCGACTCGTTGCCGTCGTGGTTTCTGTTCAAGAAGAAGATCAACCTCGGGCTCGATCTTCAGGGCGGCGTGCACATCGTCTACGGGATCGCGCTCGACCGCGCGATCGACGACAAGGCGTCCGAGATCAAGCGCGACCTCGATTCGCGGTTCATCGATGAGAAGGTCGATGCCAAGGTCCGCACGCCGTCCACGATCACCGGCGGCGTCACGGTCGTCCTGCCGGACGCCAAGCACAAGGCCGAGCTCGAGAGCCAGCTGAAGTCGGACTACGGCAACACGATCGAGGATCGCGAGTGCGCGCCGACCGACGGCGCCAACGCGGTCTGCTTCCGGGTGTCGACCAGCTACGCCGAGGGCATCAAGAAGGCGGCGCTCAGCAACGCGGTGACCACGATCCGCGAGCGGATCAACGAGAAGGGCGTCGCCGAGCCCAGCGTGGTCGAGAAGGGCGAGCAGATCATCGTCGAGCTGCCGGGCGATCCCAAGGATCCGGCGATGCTCGAGACCCGCGAGATCATCGCCAAGACCTCCAAGCTCGAGTTCAAGGTCGTCGACGACGGCACCGAGTGTTACAAGATGAAGGGCCAGCCGGAGCAGCAGACCGACCCCAGGTGTCTGTCGTTCCGGATCTTCAACCACGTCGGCGAGGACGACACCAAGGACCGCGCGGCGACCGATCCCGAGGCCAAGGCGCTCGGGATCCGAGGCATCGTCGACCAGTGGAAGCCCGAGGACGGCAGCGGCTCGCGCACCGACTACTCGCTGATGGCGTACGACGTCGATCACCTGCCGGCGCAGTGGGCCAAGAAGTTCAAGCACTGCACGGTCCCGGCCGGCACCAAGGACGACGACAAGATCGACTGCAAGGTCTCGGGCGCCGACCTGCTCGGTTACTACCTCAAGGGCCAGGCCTACGACGCGGATAACCGCGACAAGGTCATCACCGACAAGGGGCTGACCGGCGCCGCGCCGTTCCTGGTCCCCGATGACCACGAGTTCCTGTTCGAGCCGAACTATCCGGATGCGACGGCCAAGGAGTCCCGGACGTTCTGGCGCACCTACTACCTCGATCGCACGGTCCGGCTCACCGGCTCGGCGATCTCGTCGGCGCAGCCGAGCAACGATCCCAACACCGGCAAGCCGCTGGTGCTGCTCGACTTCAACCGCTACGGCGGCCGCGTGTTCGGCGACGTCACCGCCGAGATCGTCGGCAAGAAGCTCGCCGCGGTGCTCGACGGCAAGGTCCGCAGCGCCCCGGTGATCAACGGCGCGATCCGCGGCGGCCGCGCGTCGATCACGCTCGGCGGCGGCGATGTCCAGCGCCAGGAGCACGACCGCGAGGAGCTGGTCAACGTGCTGCGCACCGGCTCGCTGCCGGCCTCGCTCGAGAAGCAGACCGAGTCCGAGCTCGGCCCCACGCTCGGCCGCGACGCGATCTCCAAGACCAAGCTGTCGTTCATCATCGGCATCATCCTGGTCGTCCTGATCATGGTCGGCGTCTACCGGTGGTCGGGCTGGATCGCGGTGTTCGCGGTCGTGTTCCACATCATGATGACCCTGGCCGTGATGGCCGCGTTCGGCGCCACGCTGACGTTGCCCGGCGTCGCCGCGATCGTGCTGTCGATCGGTATGGAGGTCGACGGCAACATCCTGATCTACGAACGGATCCGCGACGAGCTGTTACTCGGGAAGTCGGTGCGCGGCGCCGTCGACCTCGGGTTCTCGCGCGCGTTCTCCGCCATCCTCGACGGCCAGCTCACGACCGCCGCGGCGGGCTGGGTGCTCCTGCAGTACGGCTCGGGTCCGATCAAGGGCTTTGCCGTGATGCTGCTCGTCGGCGTCTTCACCACGCTGTCCACCAACATCTGGGTCACTCGCATCTTCTTCGACTGGTACATCGCCAAGAAGAAGGGCCAGCTTGCGACCATCTCGATCTGAGGCGGGCGATCCCATGACCGACCATCACAAGTTTCGCTATCTGCTCCCGCCCGGAAACAACTTCGCGTTCGTCGCGAAGTTCAAGATCTGGATCGTCGTCTCGATCCTCCTGATGGCCGCCGCCATCGGCTCGTTGTTCATCAACAAGTCGGTGCGCGGCGACTACATGAACTGGACGATCGACTTCAAGGGCGGCACCGAGATCGTCTACGCGTTCCAGAACAAGACCACGCACGAGTACATCAAGGCCGATCCGGGCAAGGTGCGCGACGCGCTGGCGAGCGCGGGCGAGAAGGGGTTCGACGTCTCCGACATCGGCTGGGACGAGACCGACGATACGACCAAGAAGGACACCCACTTCGACGGCATCATCGTCCGCACCCCGCGGTTCGGGGCGACGGCCCCCGAGGCCGAGGCGCGCGCGGCGGCCGAGATCGAGAGCAAGTTCTCCGACCGCCAGATCGAGAAGGTCTCGTGGTCGGGCGATACGCTGACCGTCCGCAGCAAGAAGCCGATCCAGCACGACGAGGCGACCCCGATCTTCACGACGGCCGGGCTCGAGCTCAAGCCGTGGTCGACCAAGGAGGCCGCGGACTACGCGCGCGCCGATCAGTCGAACGCCACGTTCACCCAGCAGTTCTCGGTGTGGGGCATCGATCGTCAGTTCGAGCGCCTGCTCGAGAGCAAGCTCGACAACGTCACGGCGGACGTCAAGCAGAGCTACGGCGTCGGCGCCAAGGCCGGCGACAAGCTGCGCGACGACGCCGCGCGGTCGATCATCTACTCGATCTTCCTGATCATGCTGTACCTCGCGTTCAGGTTCGACGTCCGGTACGCGCCGGGCGCGGCGTTCGCGACGATCCACGACGCGATCATGGTGATCGGCGTGTTCTCGGTGACCTGGACCGAGGTCTCGCTGACCTCGGTCGCCGGCCTGCTCACCGTGATGGGCTACTCGGTCAACGACACCGTGATCGTCTTCGACCGGATCCGGGAAAATCAGGCCAAGCTCAAGGACAAGAAGATCGAGCGCATCATCGACATCTCGATCAACGAGATGCTGGTGCGCACGATCCTGACCTCGTCGACGGTGTTCGCGACCACGTTGATCATGAACATCTTCGGCACCGGCGTGGTCAAGGAGTTCGCGTTTGCGATGAACGTCGGCGTGATCGTCGGGACGTACTCGTCGATCTTCCTCGCGGCGCCGCTGTTCATGTATATCTCGCGCAAGTACTACTCGGGGCCCGCGCCGGCCCGCCGGCGCTACGCGCCGATCAGCGCCGCGTCGTCGTCGAGCGACTCCGAAGCGTCGGAGCCGGAGTCGCCGTCGTCCGGTTCCTCGTCGTCCGGCTCCTCGTCGTCCGGCTCCTCGTCGTCCGACGAGTAGCGCCATGGGGATCGGCGCGGGAGTGATCCCGGGGATCGCCTCGAACCTCGGGGATCTCGCGCGGTTCGGTGTCAGACCCCCTCTCTAGCGTGCGGGTCGTGCAACTGCGCCTGCGTCGTGTCGACGAAACCCTCGTCTCGAAGCTCGCCGGGGCGTTGCGCGTGCGGCCGGCAACGGCGCGCTGCCTCGTCGGCCGCGGCGTGATCGAGCCGCAGGCGGCGCAGGGCTTCATCGACCCGCGGCTCGCGGCGCTGCGCCCGCCGCACGGGCTCGCCGGGATGCCGCGCGCGGTCGGCCGGATCGCCGACGCGGTGGTCGCCGGGGCGCGGATCGGCGTGTTCGGCGACTACGACGTCGACGGCGTCACCACCGCGGCGCTGCTCACCTCGTTCCTGCGCGCGGCCGGGGCGACGGTCGAGGTCGCGGTGGCGCGGCGCGACGCGGGTTATGGCTTCACCCCGGCGGCGGCGGCCGACTTCGCGGCGCGCGGCTGCCGGGTCATCGTGACCGGCGACTGCGGCACCAGCGACCTCGAGGCGATCGCGGCGGCGGCGGCCCACGGGATCGACGTCATCGTGGTCGATCACCACACCGTGCCGGCGGCCGATACCGTCCATCCGGCGCTGTCGCTGGTCAACCCGTACCGCGCCGACTCCACGTTCCCGTTCCGCGGCATGGCCTCGGTTGGCCTGGCGTTCTACGTCGCCGCCGCGGTCCGCACCGAGCTGCGCGAGCGGCGCTACTTCGAGCGCACCGCGCGCCCCGAGCCCGACGTCCGCGAGTTGCTCGATCTGGTCGCGCTGGGCACGATCGCCGATCTGGTCCCGCTCGCCAGCGAGAACCGGATCCTGACCGCGCTCGGCCTGCGCCGGCTGCAGAGCCGGGCGCGCCCCGGGGTCGCCGCGCTGCTCGCCGCCGCCGGGGTCGGCGAGGACCGCGAGGTCGATGCCCGCACCGTGGCCTGGAAGCTGGCGCCGCGGATCAACGCCCCCGGCCGGCTGGGCGCCGCCGAGCCGTCGCTGTCGCTGCTCCTGGCCGACGCCGAGTCGGCCACGGCGCGGGCCCAGACCCTCGAGGCCGCGAACACCGAGCGCCGCGCGATCCAGGATCGCGTGATGACCGAGGCGCTCGCCCAGCTCGGCGACCGCGATCCCGGCCCGGCGGTGATCATCGCCGGCGAGGGCTGGCCGGCCGGCGTGGTCGGCATCGTCGCCGCCAAGCTCGTCGATCTCTATCAGCGCCCCGCGTTCGTGGTCGGGATCGACCCCGAGACTGGCCTGGGCCGCGGCTCGGCGCGGTCCGCGGGCGGGGTCAACCTGTACCGCGCGCTGTGCGAGGCCGCGCCGCACCTCGACAAGTACGGCGGCCACGCTGCGGCGGCGGGGTTCACGGTGCAGCGCGAGGCGTTCGCCCGGATGAGCGAGCTGCTCGGCGGCGCGTGCGCCCGGCTCGCCGCGGGCTCGGGCCCGGTCGTCACCGGCCGCGACATCGACGCCGAGGTCCGGCTCCCCGAGATCGACGAGCGGCTCGCAGAGGAGCTCGCCGGCCTGGGCCCGTTCGGCCAGGACAACCCGTCGCCGGTGCTCGCGACCCGCAACGTCCGGGTCACCGCGGCGCGCCGGGTCGGCGACGGCTCGCACCTCAAGCTCACGGTCGAGGACGACCTCGCCACCACGCGCACCGCGATCGGCTTCAACCTCGGCGCCCGCGAGGTCGACGTCGGCGCCCGGGTCGACCTGAGCTTCTTCCCGACGATCTCGACCTGGCAGGGCCGGCGCAACGCCGAGCTCGAGCTATCCGATCTCGCGGTCGTGTCCTGATCGCGAGTGGATTGTTCGCGCCGGTCGCGCTATCCACGAGGCGTGAGCGCAGGCGCAGACAAGCTGCCCGAGGATGATCTCGACGACATCCCGCGGCTGCCGCGCGGCCGTGGCCTGCGGCTATCGCGGCCCCAGCTGGTCCGGATCGGCGGCACCCTGATGCTGCTGGTGTTCATGATCGCGATGCAGAAGCCGTGCTCGAGCGCGGTCTCCAAGTTCGTCACCGGCTTCGGCAGCGACGGCTCGGCCGCGGCAACGCTGCCCAAGCCCGGCACGGTCGACCTGCCGTCGGGATCGGCCGCGGCCCCGGCGAGCCCGGAGCTGCGCCTGGACCAGTACGAGCACCTGCGGCCCGGCATGACCGACGACGAGGTCCGGGCGGTGATCGAGCGCGCGAAGCACAAGGCCAACGCGGCCAGCGGTAGCGCGAGTGGCAACGCGGCCAGCGGTAGCGCAAGTGGCAACGCGGCGGGCAGCAACGCGGCGGTCGGTAGCGCAACGGGTAGCGCGGGCGGCGCCGCGGCGGGCGGCGCTATCGGCGCCACGACGCCCTGACGCCCTGACGCCGTTACTTCCAGAGCACGGCGTGGGTCAGGCACGGCATCTGGGTCCGCCGCTTGGCGACCGCCGCGCCGTCGAGCGTCGCGATCACCACGCCGTCGCCGTCGGCGCGCTCGCCCGCGATCGTGCCCCACGGGTCGACGATCATCGAGTGGCCGTAGCTCTCGCGCTTCTCGTTGTGCTGGCCCCACTGCGCCGCCGCCACGACCCACGCCTGGTCCTCGACCGCGCGAGCGCGCAGCAAGAGGTGCCAGTGCGCCGCGCCGGTGTGCGCGGTGAACGCCGCCGGAACCACGAGGACCTCTGCGCCCTTGTCCTTGACCAGGCGGCGGTACAGCTCGGGGAACCGCACGTCGTAGCAGATCGACATCCCGACCGGCGCGCCGGCGATGTCGACCACGACCAGCTCGTTACCCGGCGCCGTCGAGTCCGACTCGCGCAGCACCGCGCCGCCCGGGATATCGACATCGAACAGGTGGATCTTGCGGTAGCGCGCCACCAGCGCGCCCGCCGGGTTGACCGTGACCGCCGTGTTGTAGGCGCGCCGGGAGTCGCCGGGCACGACCTCGGGGGTGCCGCCGCCGAGGATCCAGACCCCGTGTCGGGTCGCCAGCTCGCGCAGCGTGCCGAGCACGCGGCCGGGGGCGCCGTCCAGTGCACCGTCCAGTCCGTCCGGCCCGCCGTCAAACACTTCGGCGGCTGCCATCTTGTCGCCCTCGCGGCGGCCCAGGAACGAGAAGCACTCCGGGAGCACGACCAGCTGCGCGCCCTCCGACGCTGCATGTGCCGTCAGTTCCCCACATCTCGCGAGGTTGGCCGCGAGATCATCGGTCGAGCGCATCTGGACTGCGGCTACGCGAAGCTGCCAATTCGCCATGGTTACTTCCTAGCGTACCGTAACTACGGCGAGATCGCCTTTGGGCAAGTTGCAGGAAACCACTTGCTCCGTGATCCAAGCGATGGTACCCATCCCCGCAGCTTCAATCGCTCCGCGGTAGAGGTGGCCCTTCGGCCACCTTTTTTTTCGGCCGACCACGCTCGTACGCCACGCCCTGATGACCACCAAGCCCCAACAACAGCGCCTGATCTCGATCGTCGAGCCCGTCTGCCAGGCAGCCGGGTACGAGCTGGTCGATCTGCGCTTCGTGCTGGAGCAGGGTGGTTGGACGCTGCGCGTCGCGATCGACCTGCCGCTCGACGAGCACACCGATCCGCACGAGGTGCCGTCGGATCGCGTCGACCTCGAGGACTGCGAGAACATGTCGCGCGAGCTGTCGGCCGTGCTCGACGTCGAGGATCCGATCCCGCAGGCGTTCAGCCTCGAGGTCAGCTCCCCCGGCATCGACCGCCCGTTGCGCACCGCGCAGCACTTCCAGTACTTCGCCGGCAGCGAGGCCAAGGTTCAGCTCGTGTCGCCGCTCGCGCTGGACGCGGGCGAGCGCCGCAACTTCAAAGGGATCCTGCAGGGTGTGGAGAACGCCGCGGTGGTGATCGTGTGCGACGGCACGACGTTCCGGCTCCCGATCGACGACATCGAGCACGCCAAGCTCGTCCCCGACTGGGATGCCGTCATGAGGGGCAAGCGCGGCGTCGGGGCACCGCAGCCCAAGCCGATCAAGCCGGGACATCGGCCGAGCCAGAAGCGCAAGCCCGCAAGGCCCGCAGAGAACAAGGAACAGGGATAACCATGGAAGCCAAACTGGACATGGTCCTCGAGCAAGTCGGCCGGGACAAGAACATCGACAAGAGCGTTTTGATCAACGCCCTCGAGCAGGCCATCCTGACCGCCGCCAAGCGCACGTTCGGGATGAACCGCGAGATGGAGGCGAAGTTCAACGCCGAGACCGGCTCGGTCGACCTGTTCCTGATCGTCAACGTGGTCGACGAGGACGATGCGATCGAGGGCCGCGAGATCACGGTCACCGAGGCCCACAAGGCCGGGCTCGAGGCCGAGCTCGGCGACGAGCTGTTGTTCCAGGTGTTCTACCGCTCCGAGGACGACGACCGCGCGCGCGAGCAGGACGAGAAGTTCGGCACGCTGATCGACCTCAAGAACGCGTCGAAGAAGTTCGGCCGGATCGCCGCGCAGACCGCCAAGCAGGTGATCTACCAGCGCGTCCGCGAGGCCGAGCGCGACAACGTCTACAACGAGTTCAAGGACCGCAAGGGCGAGATCATCTCCGGCGTCGTGCGCCGGTTCGAGCGCGGTGCGCTGGTCGTCGACATCGGCAAGGCCGAGGCGGTGCTGCCGATGCGCGAGCAGGTGCCGCGCGAGAGCTACCGGGTCGGCGACACGATCAAGGCGTACTGCCTCGATATCGACCGCAACGCGCGCGGCCCGCAGGTGATCCTGTCGCGCACCCACAAGGGCCTGCTCGAGAAGCTGTTCGAGCAGGAGGTCCCCGAGATCTACGAGAAGATCGTCCGCATCGAGTCGAGCGCCCGCGAGCCCGGGGCGCGCGCCAAGATCGCGGTGTCGTCGCGCGACCGCGACGTCGACCCGGTCGGCGCCTGCGTCGGCATGAAGGGCAGCCGCGTCCAGGCGGTGGTCCAGGAGCTGCGCGGCGAGAAGATCGACATCGTCCCGTACGACGACGATCCGGCGCGGTTCGTGTGCAACGCGATCGCTCCCGCCGAGGTCTCGCGCGTCATCATCGACGCCGAGGGCCACCGCATGGAGCTGATCGTCCCCGACGACAAGCTGTCGCTCGCGATCGGCAAGAAGGGCCAGAACGTCCGGCTCGCCTCGCAGCTGACCGGCTGGCGGATCGACATCCACAGCGAGTCGAAGATCTACGAGCTCGAGCGCCGCGCGAAGGAGCAGATCGCCCAGGCGATCGACAGCGCCGGGTTCGACTCCCAGGTCTCGGACACGCTGTTCAAGCTCGGCTGGCGCTCGGTCGGCGAGCTCGGCCGCGCCCACGTCGACGAGCTCGCCGGGCTGCCCGGCGTCAGCAGCGTCGAGGGCGCGCGCCGGATCATCGAGTCCGCGCAGCAGTACATGGCCTCGGGTGGCCGGCGCCGCGACGACGCCCGCAAGGAAGCCGAGCGCCGCACCCACCTGTCGGGCACCCAGCAGCTGCTCGAGCTCGACGGTGTCGACGAGGACGTGCTCGGCGTGCTGGCGACCGCGAACATCCATTCCCCGGAGGACCTCATCAAGACCCCGATCGAGTCGATCGCGACCACGACCGGGATCGACATGGGGGATCTCGCACGACTTCGGCAACGTGCGATCAGCTGGCTTTCGGAGGTGTCGTCCTGAGCTCCCACGTGCCCATGCGTACCTGCACTGGATGCAGGCAGATTGCCCCACAAAGCGAGCTCGTGCGACTCGCGTTCGATGGCCCGCGTCTGGTCATTGATCCTACTTCGGCTCCGACTTCGGCCTCCACTTCGGCTCCGACCTCGGATCCCACTTCGGCTCCGGTTTCGGGGTCCACCCCGCGCTCGCACAGCGCGCAGCCTGCAACGCGGCGGCGGCGGCTGTCGGGTCGTGGCGCATATGTTCATGCCCTTGCGGCGTGCGTCACGGCGTCCGGGCTGTCCCGGAGCTTGCGCCGTCAGGTCACGCCGGCGGTGGTGACGCGGCTCGTATCAGAGATGTCACCGAGCGACGACAATTGGATGGGCCAGGGGGGGGATCAACCCCTCCAAAATGCTAGTCAAAACGCCCCTGGCCTTGCGGATGGAGACACTGTAGAAATGCCCCCTCGGATCAAGGCGAAGGACGACCGGAGCGAAGATGCGCGTCTATGAGATTGCCAAAGAGGTGGGCATCCCGAACAAGGACCTCATCGCGAAGATCCGAGCGCTCGGCCTCGAAGTGAACAACCACATGTCCTCACTCGATGCCGACGACGTCGCGCGGATTCGCCGCTCGCTCGAAAAAGAGAAGCAGTCCGTGACCCAGCCGCAGCAGACGTCGCGGTTGGCCCCGGGCGGCACGGTGTTGCGCCGGCGATCGACCGGCGACAAGGCCGACTCCGCAAGCGAAGAGCGCAGCACCGAGCGCGAGCCGGTGCGAGGCCGCGAGCCGGAGCGCAGCCATGCCGCGCCCTCGATGCCCTCGGCCTCGGTGCCCTCGGCCTCGGCGCCATTCGGGCCGCCGCCGGTGATCCGTCGCCGCACGCCGGATGACGTGCCGGCCGCGGCCCCCGCGCAACCGGCGAGGCCGGTCGTCGCGCGCGCGCCCGAGGCTGCCCCGGTGCAGCCCGCGCCGGCGCAGGCCCATGTCGAGGCCCGCCCGGCGGCGACGCCACCAGGCCCGGCTCCGGCCGTGGCCCCGGCGCCGCGGACCGAGAGCCGCCCGGTCGCCGAGCACGCGGCCGAGCATCGCGAGCCGCCGTCGGCCGCTGGTTCGGCCCCGGCTTCGGTCTCCGCGGCAGTTGACGGAGCAGAGCGCGTCGAGCGCGCGGCTCCGCCGGCTCCGGCCGTCGAGGCCAGGCCGGTACAGGCCGCGCCCACCGCACCGGCTGCCACGCACACCGCGCCGGCGCCGAGCGAGCGCCCGGCCGAGCGTACGCCGGCGCCCCCGGCTGCGGACGACCGCGCCGCGGCCTCCGAAAGCTCTGGTGAACGCTCTGCCGAACGCTCGAACGAGCGCCCGGCGGTCGATCGTGGTGCGGCTGTCAGCGAGGGTCCGGCCCAGCCCGAGGGTCCGGCTCAGCCCGAGCGCCCGTCCGCTTCAGCTCAGGCATCGTCCGCGCCCTCGGCTCCGGTTCCGGCGCAGACCGCGCCGGTGGCGCAGGTGCAGGCCGAGCGCCCGGCCGCTCCCGTCAGCTCCCGTCCGCCCGAGCGTCCGGCGCAACCCGCCGCGCCCTCGGGGTATACGTCATCTGGTGGATCTTCTGGGCCGTCGCGCGGTCCGGACCGCTCGCACGGCGGCGATAGCCGTCGCGAGTCGCAGTCGATGTCGGCCGGCCCGTCGAGCCAGGCGAGCCAGGGCGATCGCCCGCGGTCGCGCGTGATCGTCGCCGGCCCACAGGTCGTCGGCAGCCGCGGTGGCGAGCAGACCCAAGCCCAGGCCCCGGCGCAGCGCCAGCCCGAGCGTGCGCCCGGTCCGCCGCCGGCGTCGCAGCTGCCGCCGCGCGTGGTGTCGCCGCGCCAGACGTCGCAGCCGATCGTCGAGCATCGCCGGTCGAGCGAGCAGCCGCGGGACGCCCGCAGCCAGTTCGAACTCGAGCTCGAGCGTGCGCGCGCCCGGACCGCCGAGCGCGAGCCGACCCGCGACGACATTGCGCCGCCGCCGCGGCCCGTCGAGAACGGCGAGCCGGCCGCGCCACCGGCGCGCGATCCATCGCGTCCGGCGGTCGGCACGATCATCTCGCTGCCGCCGCGCATCAAGATCACCGAGCGCACGCCGGCCACCGGCCGTCCGGCGCCCGGTCCGCAGCCGGTCAACCCGATCCGCGGTCGGTTTGCCCAGCAGCAACAGCAGCGCGGTGGTCCGCGCGGCCCCGGCGGCCGCCCCGGTCCGCACAACGACTTCGGTCGCAAGAAGCTGCCGCTCGGCAAGAAGGGCAAGCAGACCACGATCACCACGCCCGCCGAGCACAAGCGGATCATCCGGATCGAGGACACGATCTCGGTGGCGGATCTCGCGCGCGGCATGGGCATCAAGGCCCCCGAAGTCCTCAAGAAGCTGTGGGGCATGGGCATGACCGGCGTCAATATCAACGCCGCGATCGACTTCGACACCGCCCAGCTCCTCGCCAGCGAGTTCGCGTACGAGGTCCAGAACGTCGCCTTCAAGGAAGAGGCGGTGTTCGCGCAGAAGCCGGATGACAACGAGCAGATGGTGCCGCGCTCGCCGGTCGTGACCGTCATGGGCCACGTCGACCACGGCAAGACCACGCTGCTCGACTCGATCCGCAAGGCGCGGGTCGCGGCCGGCGAGGCCGGCGGTATCACCCAGCACGTCGCGGCCTACAAGGTCGCGGCGCCGGGTCACGGCGACATCGTGTTCCTCGATACCCCGGGTCACGAGGCGTTCACCGAGATGCGTGCCCGCGGCGCACAGGCGACCGACATCGTGGTCCTGGTCGTCGCGGCCAACGACGGCGTGATGCCTCAGACCCTCGAGGCCCTGGCTCACGCCAAGGACGCCGGGGTCAAGATCATCGTCGCGGTCAACAAGATCGACATGCCGGACGCCGCACCCGATCGCGTGCGCCAGCAGCTCGCCGATCACGGCCTGATCCCGGAAGAGTGGGGTGGTGAGACGATCTACGCCAACGTCTCGGCGCTGCGCGGCGAGGGCATCGAGAACCTGCTCGCGCAGATCTCGGCCACCGCCGAGTTCCTCGAGCTCCGTGCGAACCCGAACAAGCCGGCTGCCGGCCTGGTGATCGAAGCGCGCCTCGACCGCAACCGCGGCCCGATGGCGACGATCCTGATCCAGGAAGGCACCCTGCGCGCCGGCGACACCGTTGTCGCCGGCCGGACGTTCGGCAAGGTGCGCGCGATCCTCGATGATCGCGGCCAGGTCCTCGAGGAGGCCGGGCCGTCGACCCCGATCGAGATCCTGGGGCTCGACGGCGTCCCCGAGGCCGGCGATCAGGTGAACGCGGCCGAGGACGACAAGGTCGCCAAGCAGGTCGTCGAGCACCGCCGCCAGCTGGAGCGCAAGCGCGAGCTGAGCTCCAAGCAGCGGTTCTCGCTCGAGAACATGATGGAGCGCAACTCCGAGGGCGCGACCAAGGAGCTCAAGGTCGTGCTCAAGGCCGACGTCCAGGGCTCGGCCGAGGCGATCAAGGCCTCGCTGACCAAGCTGTCGACCGAGAAGGTCAAGGTCAACGTGATCGCGGCCGCGGTCGGTGGCATCACCGAGAGCGACGTGAACCTCGCGAAGGCCGGCGGTGCGATCATCGTCGGCTTCCACGTCCGGCCCGCCGGCAAGAGCAGCAAGCACGCCGAGCAAGAAGGCGTCGAGATCCGGCTGTACGACATCATCTACGACGCGCTCGACGACGTGAAGTCGGCGATGGCCGGCCTGCTCGCGCCGATCAAGCGCGAGGTCGCGATGGCCAAGCTGCAGGTCCGCGACACGTTCTCGATTCCGAAGATGGGCACGGTCGCCGGCTGCATGGTCACCGAGGGCAAGATCACCCGCAAAGCGCACCTCCGGATCATCCGCGACGCGGTCCAGGTCTACGAGGGCAAGGTCGGCAGCTTGCGCCGGTTCAAGGACGACGTCAGCGAGGTCCAGAACGGCTACGAGTGCGGCGTGATGGTCGCCGGCTGGAACGAGATCAAGCAGAACGACATCATCGAGGCCTACGAGGTCATCGAGGAGGCGGCGCAGCTCTGAGCGCGGCTACCGCCGGTGGGCTTGCTGCCACCGGCGGCGGATCGGGTTTCAGGCGCGGCTTCGTTGGACGGTTCGTTCGATGGTTCGTTCGACGGGCCTCCTAAGGCTGTCCGCGATCTGCACCTGATCGGATGTCTGGTCCTGCTGGGTCAAATTGCCACCCCAGAGTGTGCCGCTTCCTTG
>DATBBB010000616.1:0-18147 GCA_036271215.1 Kofleriaceae bacterium
CGTTTCTTACTATCCATTATTGTCTTCTTGGGTTGCGTTACACTCGCAATATATACAGGTGTTACGATCTCGGTTATCACTTTGCTCCCGATCGCGCTGATCTTGTTTGGATTGATTAGCACTGTATGGCTTTTATGAAACAGCCATGCCTGCTCCTGGTTAACCTGGCCTCTGTGATGCACGAAGCACGAGCCACTGGCATCCAAGTTCGGCGTCGCCCTGCGCTACTTCACCAATCACAAGGTCGCGCTCGCGCGCTTCCTCGCCTACGGCGAGGTGTCGCTGGATAAAGGCGCGTCGCGTCGCGCAGGTGCTCGTGTAGCATTGCGAGCCGCTTGCCGTCGCAAGCTCAGCACGATGAGGTGGTCCACCGCGGTGGACTCGGGTACGAGGAATCGGTCTGCGTAGAATGCGTCGAAGTCACATGCCCGCGCCCACTTGGCCGATGAAGCGCAGCGCCGTCATCCGGCGTTGCGCGAGCCAGCGCGCGTTCTGGGAAAGCTCGAGCCGCCGGCGCGGCGGAGTTGCTTGGCCAGCTGTCTGAGGTCGGCCTCGGGCCTCGGTAGGTTGCCGGCGAGGAGCTGAAACGCGATCTCCGCGACCGTCGTCGCCAGGATCGTGGCATCCGGGGCAAAGCCAGCGAACCACCGCACGTACATGCTGCGCAGGAGATCGGGACCTCGGCGAGCCGGTCAAGCTTGGGCCGGATTTCGAGATCGACGCTTCGCTGCGCGAGCCGGACGCGACGAGCCGGCGACGCACGACGGAGTGTGCCAAGCGGCCTTCGAGCCGCAGGGACAGAATTCCGACAAGATTCGGACCAGACGTCCGGTACCGCGGCGGCGCTACTCGAGCGCGCGGTTGATCGCGATGGCAAAGGCCGGCAGGTCGGCCGGCTTGCGCGACGTGATCAGGTGGCCGTCGATCACGACCTCGCGGTCGACCCAGCGGGCGCCGGCGTTCTCGAGGTCAGTGCGGACCGAGGGCCACGAGGTCAGCTGCTTGCCGTCGACGGCGTCGGCCTCGATCAGGAGCTGGGGGCCGTGGCAGACCGCGGCGACGACCTTGCCGTCGGTGGCCATGTCGTGGACGAAGTCGACGACGGCGCTGTCGGTCCGCAGATGATCGGGCGAGTAGCCGCCCGGGATCACGATCGCGTCGTAGTCCTCGGCGTCGCGGTCGCCCGCGGCGGCCTCGATCTCGATGTGCTCGATGCCCTGTTTGCCGTGCACGGTCTCGCCGGCCACGGCGCCGAGCACGTCGACCTGGTGCCCCGCCTCGCGGAGCGCGTCGTACGGTTTCCGAAATTCGCTGTCCTCGAAGTCAGTGGCGAGGACGATCGCAATACGAGCCATGAGCTGCCTCCTGCGTGAGCAAGTCCCGAGGGGCGCGCGACGGTCGTTGCCGTGCGCGTGAACATTGCCAGAGGTAGTGCAGGCAGCGTGCCGCGCGGTGTGCGCGCCCGCGCTACGTCAGCTTGGCGCGCAGGTACGCCATCACCGGCTTCTCGAACCACAGGTGGACCGCGATCGCGATCGCCGAGGTCAGCGCGAGCAGGAACACGAGCAGCCCGACGATCGCCGGCGCCGGCCAGTCGCTGGCGTGCTTGAACGCGACGCGCAGCACGGTGAACACGATGTACGGGTGGACGAGGTAGACGATGTACGACGACTCGCCGAGCAGGTAGATCAGGCGGTTCTTGGTGGTCAGGCCGTAGAGCTTCTCGAGCAGCAGCGCGCTCGCCACGATGAAGAACGCCGGGATCCCGGCGACCAGGAACCGCGGCACGGTGTTGCGGTAGTACTCCTCGAACACGTTGAGCGCGATCAGGTTGCCGGCGAGCAGGACGATCAGCATCCACTTGAGGCCGGGGATCCGGGTGAGCCTGGCCTGGTTCGCGCTCGCCCAGCTGAACAGGTAGAACACGCCGATGCCGTAGCAGAACTCCAGGACGATCGGCCGGGCGTAGAAGCTGGTGATCGCGTTGTTGCCCGCGAACGTGTGGATGGCGATCACGAACGCGACGATCCAGCCGACGCTCAACACCGGCGACCACTTCTGCGAGATCCGCAGCGCGAGCGCGAACAGCACGTAGAAGAACATCTCGAAGTTGAGCGACCAGCCGAGGATCAGGGTCGGCTGCATCTCGCCCTGCTGCTCGTGCGGGATGAACAGCAGCGAGTGGATCAGGTGCGAGACGCTCGCCGTGGTGGTGCGGAACGACGCCGGCGAGATCGTGACCAGCGCGAACACGACGAGGGTCGCGGCCCAGTAGAACGGCACCACGCGGATCAGCCGGCGCCGGAAGAACTGCTCCGGCTTGCTCGTGCCGATGTACGCGATGATGAAGCCGCTGATCACGAAGAACACGTCGACGCCGCGGCTGCCGACGTCCCAGTCGAGCTTGAGCCCAGCCTCGGACGTGGTGTGAAAGTAGACGACGCCGAGCGCCGCAATCACCCGGAGCAGATGCAGATTGTAGAGCATGATTTTGCGCGTACCTTCCCCATAGTCACGCGAACGCGGAGGATGACACAAGGCGTGCCGCCGGGTCTCTGGCGATCTTCATCGTGGCGCAATCTGCGGCAGCGCTCAGCGTCGGACGCCACGCCCTGCGATGCCGGCGCGGGCGAGCACGGCAGCCGAGCATGACCGCGAGGCGCCGCGTCACGATCGCGGTAAATCACCGTGCGCCCAGGACACAGTATCGCGCGGAGGTCGCGCCGCGCCGAGTCAGCAGCTAGGCTTTCTTCGTGCCCTCCCCGGTCCGTGTTCTCCTGATCGCCGTCGTCTTGCTCGGGTCAACGCGCCCCGGATCCGCCACGCCGCCCGCGCCGAGCGGCCCGCACCCGCGGATGCTGCTCGACGCCAAGCTGCGCGCGGCGTGGGCCGCGCAGGCCAAGGCCGGCCACGGCCCGGTCGTCGGCGCGATCAACCTGTGCGACGACCAGCTCAACACCGGCAACCACGACCGCGCGCTCTACATGGGCGCCGAGTGGGGCAAGATGCTGCAAGCGTGCCTGGTCGCGTGGGCGGCGACCGACAAGCCGTCGTACGCCGCGACCGCGCTCAAGTACTTCACCGCGCTGCTCGATGATCTCGACGTCCTGGGCGACGGCAAGGGCGGCGACCACGCCGCGATCCGCGACATGGGCTACCCGATCCGCAACCTGGGGCCCTACGGCGCGCTGGCCTACGACTGGCTGCACGACTTCCCGGGGATGACGCCCGAGCTGCGGGCGCGCGCGCGGCGGCGCTGGGCGGCGTGGCTCAAGGCGTACCAGGACAAGGGCTATCACCCGCGCGATCCGGCGACCAACTACCAGGCCGGGTTCCTGATCGCGGCGACGATGATCGCGATCGCCGAGGGCAGCGAGGCGGTGGAAGAATCCGGCCCCGAGCACTGGAAGCTGGTCGCCGACGACCTGTGGGGCAAGGACATGGCGGCGGCGCTGGCGGCCGGCGGCTCGCTCGACGGCGGCGACTGGAACGAGGGCTGGCAGTACGCGCCGCTGTCGGTCGCCGAGTACGCGCTCGCGGCGCGGGTCGCCAAGGCCGCCGGGCTCGCGACCACGGGGGTCCCGGCGTGGCTCGGCAGCCTGCTGCGCCGCCACATCTATGCGCTGAACCCGAGCGATCGGCTGTGGGCCGGCGGTGACTTCGACGACGTCCACAGCTACGTCGAGCCGTCGGTGCTCACGCTCGACGCGATCGCGCTCGGCGATGCGCAGCCCCAGGACAAGAAGTGGGCGCGCGGCGAGCTGGTCCGGCTGCAGCTGAGCGATCGCGACTGGCTGCTCTACGACGCGCTGGCGTCGATCGGCGACCCGCCGGCGCTGGTGCCGCGCACCGCGTGGCCGACCTGGTACCAGGCCCCGGCGGTCGGCACGCTGTACACCCGGACCGGGTGGGACGCCCACGCGGTGTGGTTCGTCGCCGCGTGCGCCAAGACCGACAGCCTCGACCACCGCGGCCCCAACGCCGGCAACTTCGCGCTATCGCGCGGCGAGGCCGATCTGATCGTCGATCCGTCGCCGTACGGCTCGCTGTCGACGTTGACCGGCAATGCGCCGACGGTGATCTCGAAGCAGCTGCCGGCGAACTACCAGCCCAGCCAGGGCGCGTGGGGCGAGGACGTCGCGTGGACGTGGGCGACCAAGACCCAGAGCGGCGTGGTCGCGGCGCGCTGCAACTACGCCGACGCGTACCGGTTCCAGCAGCGCAAGTCCGATGTCGCCGAGGCGCTGCGCGACTTCGTGCTGCTGCCGAGCCGCGACGGCCACGATGCGTCGCTGGTGATCATCGACCGCGCGACCACCGGCGAGCCGGATCGCAAGATGCTGCTGCGGTTCCGCGTGCCGGGCGAGCTCGCGATCGACAAGGCCGGGGTCGGCAGCGAGACGATCAAGGACGCGAAGCTGACGATCAGCGGCACCACGAACGGCAGCGCCGCACCGGCGCTCGGCCGGACCGAGCACAAGGACTGCTTCAAGGACAACATCGCGCGCGGCCAGTGCGACGCCGCGCGGTTCCCGGTGACCGACTACCGGATCGAGATCCCCGGACCTGCGCCGCGCGCGGTCCACGTGATCGAGGCGACCGGCACCGGCGGCGGCGCCAAGCACAGCGAGCTGTCGGGCGATGGCTGGACCGGCGTGCGGGTCCAGGGGACGCGCGATGCGGTGGTGATCTGGCCGGCGAAGCCGGGCGCGGCGCTGAGCTACCGGGCCCCGAAGCCCGGCGCCGGCACGAAGCTGACCCACGTCGTGCTCGACGCCCCCGCGACCGCCGGCAAGGCCACGGTGACCGCCAGGCCCGACGGCGACGCCTGCGTGGTGACGCTCGCGGCCGGTGGCACGGTGCCGGCGCTGCCCGTGATCATCGCGCTCGATGATCACTGCACGGTGACCGCTGACCCCGAGGAGCCGCACGGCGAGTCCGCCGAGGGCAAGCCCCGCGCGGTGCCGGTGCGCAGCAAGGGTGAGGTCCGGCCCAGCGGGTGCTGCGCGGCGCAGGGCACGCCGGGCTCCCCGCTGATGCTCGGCGCGCTGGTGCTCGGCCTGGTGTGGCGCCGTCGGCGCCGCGCACCGCGGGCCTGACGCGAGCTCACAGCAATCCGTCGGAGCAGCGCCAGCCCAGCGCGCGGGCGGTGCCGCAATCATGACCCGGGCGCGGTGCCGCGCCGGTAGAAGCCTCGACTCAAGTCAGCTCAGGGCTGCTCAAGTCAGCTCAGGGCTGCTCAAGTCAGCTCAGGGCTGCTCAAGTCAGCTCAGGGCTGCTCGAGTCAGCTCAGGGCTGGAGCCGGCCGAGGCCGTAGACCAGCTTGCCGAGGCCGGTGCGGATCTTCTCGGTGACCTGCGACTTGTCGGCGTTCTCCTGATCGGTCGAGTACACGCCGGTCTCCTGGCTGCCGTGCGCGTCGTTGTGGATCGGTACGTCGTGACCGGCCTCGACCTCTTCCTGGGCGAGCGGCATCGAGACGTGCTTGGACAGCGGGTTGCGCGACAGCGCGCTGCCGCCGGTCATCTTGTGGTTGACGACCACGCCCGGGGTCAGCGCCTCGCCGCCGTTCGGGACCAGGTCGCCCTCGACGCGGTGGTGGGTCGACTCGATCGCGTGATCGGGGTTCGCCTCGTTGTACTCGACGAGCTTCTTGGCCATCTCCTTCGACACGCCCGGCGCCTGGAACGTGACGATCCGGCCGACGCGGTCGGGGAACGTCGCCGCCGCGATCTGGGCCAGCGCGCCGCCGAGGCTGTGGCCGGTCGAGATGATCGCGCCGTGGGTCGCCGCCATCATCATCTGCTGGTCGATCATGTTCCGGTTCGGGTTGAACTGGTACATGCCGATCCCGGTCGGATCGAGGTCCGCGATGATCGTCTGCGGCTTCGACGGCACCGTGCCGCGGAACGCGACGATCGGCGGCTTGCCGGCCACGGTCGGCAGGAACGTCCGCATCACAAAGTCGTGGACGCCGCGCATGATCGGCTGCGCCGAGTAGCCGTTGGCGGCCAGGAACTCCTGGTCCTTGTCGTCGAGCTCCTTGGCGACCATGCCGTGCGACAGCTGCTCGATCATCGCGTCGGTGTTCGCGAGCGGCGCCTGGTGGGCCGGCGCCGCGCTCGTCGCCGAGGCGGCAGTCTCGGTCGACGCCCGGGACGATCCGGTCAGCTCGGAGAAGCTCGCGGCCGGCGGCGACTGGTGGGTCTGAGGCTGGGCCTCGACCGCCGCCACCGGATCATGGGCCACCGGGGCTTCGCTCGCGTTATCTTGTTGGTTTGCGCGCTGTTGTTGCTCGAACATGATCACTCCAGCCTGCCGACGGGGGTTAGTTTACCGCGTTCGCGATACATCCGGTGAATGGTCTCGACCAGGCGATCCATCGAGATCGGCTCGCCTTTGGCCGCGGCCTGGAACGCCGAGCGCTCCGCCGCGACCTTGATGAAGCCACCTGATAGCTCGAAGCGCTCTCCCACTTCTTCAAAGTCGATCTCCGCGACCTCTGCAGTCTTCGGGATCACCCGCCGCCACAGCTCCGCACGCATGTCGGGATCAGGAAACGTGAACTGCACGTCGTACGCGAACCGACGGCGGAACGCGGGGTCAACCGCGCCGGTCAGGTTGGTGGTCAAGATCGCCAACCCACCGAATCGCTCGAGGCGCTGCAGTAGATAGTTGGTCTCCATGTTCGCGTACCGGTCGTTCGAAGATTTGACCTCTGTCGTACGCTTGCCGAACAGAGAATCTGCCTCGTTGAATAACAAAACGACGTGGCCGGGCTCCGCGGCGTCGAACACTTCCCCGAGGTTCTTCTCGGTCTCGCCCAGCCACTTGGAGACCACGCGGGATAGGTCGATCTCGTAGATCGCCAGGCCGAGCTGGCGGGCGATCACCGTGGCGCTCATCGACTTGCCGACTCCCGGATCGCCGGAGAACAGCACCGACACGCCGGCCGCACCGCGAAATCCCCAGCGCTCACGGACCTTTCGCCGCTCGCGCAGGGCCCCGACGATCTCCTGCAGCGAGGCCCCGGTCTCGTCGTCCACGACCAGGTCCTTGAACTCGTACGTCGAGTCGAGCCGGCGGCCGAGCCGGACCAGGCGGTCGTGAAGCTGGTTACGCACCGCGACATCGAGCGACGCCAGGTCCGGTGGTCCGTCCGTGGCCGGCCGCTCGGCGCGTGCCGCACGGGCTGCGAGGGCGATCACACCGCCGGGTGCCGCAAACCGCGACGCCAGGGTCTCGGCGTCCGAGACCGGGAGCGCGGGGACGTGGCGCTGCCACAGCGTGGCGCGGTCGGCGGTCGACGGGACCTCGAGCGAGAACTGGACCAGCGGCCGGAAGTCGAGCCGCGGCATGCGATCGCGGCCGATCGTCACCGCCATCGCGCCCTGGTGCTCGGCGGCGAGCAACGTGATGAACGCCGGGACGTCGCCGCGCTCGCCCTGCTGGATCATCACGTCGTCGAGATCCGGGATCACCGGCACGGCGTCGAGCAGCCGGCACTCGCGCAGGATGCTGCGCAGCACCGGGCGGACCTGGGCCGGCGACATCGCCGCGAGCGTGGCGCCGTGGATCAGCAGCAGCTTGCGGCCGGTGCGCGCCGCCGCGACCTGCAACAGCAGCCGCTTGCCGACGCCGCGCACGCCCTGCATCACCAGCATCGCCTCGGGCGACGCCAGCGCCGACGCCGCGCGCGCGATCATCGGCTCGGGGAACATCGCCTCGACCTCGCCGCCGCGCAGCTCGGCGACGTCGGACAGCTGCGGATCGAGGTGGCGGCTGTCGCCGGCGAGCAGCTGGACCAGCCGCGCCGCGGGCCGCAGCCGGCGGAACAGGATCGAGTCGTAGCTGCCGGCGGTCTCGTCGAGCTCGATCAGCCGGTACAGCAACAGCGGCGAGGTCGGCGCCAGATCGCGCGACATGTCGGCGCGGCTCTCCGAGGTGTCGTAGACCAGCATCGACAGCAGGCGCGCGTCGAGGCTGCGGCAGGTCGGATCGGCGCTGAGGTAGCGATACGCGACCAGGAGCTTCGGATCGACCTCGGGCATCACCGCGAAGTTGAGCGCGAGCCGCTGCGCGTAGCTGAGCCCGAACCGGACGCACATGTCGATGTACGGCAGCCGGATGTTCTCGGCCACGGTGGCCGCGATCCGCGCGTCGACCAGCATCGCGTGGTGGTGGTAGGCGTTGCGCACGACCGAGGCGCCGGCGTCGTCGGCGTCGGGCAGCGGCTCGCCGCGGAACTCCGACAGCGCCGAGCGGAACACGCCGGCCACGGTCTCGGGCGCCCACGCGCCGGTGTCGCCGTCGGCGTTCGCGCGCGGCAGCGCGCCCATCGCCCAGCGCTGGCGAATCTGGTACTCGACCGCGAGCCAGCACCGCCACAGCTGATCGCGCAGCAGCGCCTGGGGGGTCTCGTAGGGTCCGAAGGCTGGCATATCAGGGCCGGGAGCTGGGCTGAGCGACGCGCCGGCTCAGGCCGCCGGCTGGCGATACATGACCACGGTGAACCGCGTGCCGCGGTCGTCGCGCGTGGCGTCGAGATCGAACGGGTAGGCCTCGTTGGTCTCGAGGTTGCGGGCGACGCCGTCGCCGTCGAGCTCGGCGTACCACGCCCAGCGCGGCTCGCGGGTCTTCTCGGCGACCGCCGCCAGCGCGCGCACCCCGCCCGGCGCGGTGTAGCTGCGGACCCGGGTCAGCTGGGCGCCGAGCGCGAGCAGCTTGGCGTCGAGCTCGTGGGCGGTCAGCCCGGTCAAGAACCACGCCGGCGCCTCGTGCTCCTCGACGATCACCGCGTACTTGCGGACCCCGGCGGCGACGTAGGTCGCGAGGTCGGCGATCGTGTGGTGGCCGTCGAGCAGCGCGCGCACGCCGGCGTCGTCGAGATCGACGTGCACGCTCGACAGCGGGCCCGGCCCGGTCTCGAGCACGACCGAGAACCGCGGGCCGTCGTCGAGCGCGTCGACCGTGATCCCGACCGCGCGCGCGCCGGTCTCGGCGAGCTTGGCCGCGAGCGCCGCGGCGTCGAGGTCGAGCGCGTAGCTCCGGGCCGGGCCGGGCTCCTGGAACACCAGCGCCGCGAACCGCCGCGCCGGGCCCTTGCCGTAGCTCGACAGCCGGACCAGCCGCGTCCCCGGCATCACCACGCTGGTGATCTGATTTGCCTGGATGTCGTGAGACCAGAACCAGCTCTCGGGGGCCTTGCGCGCGGTCATGGACCTCGCACTATACGCCGGCCCGGGGCACCGGGGCGAGGTCGACGAAGGTCGACGAAGATTAGTGACGGGCGGGCACGACGTGGATCCGGAACACGTAGCTCGGCCGGCTCGGGGCGGTGCCGACCCGGCACACGGTGTCGCCGGGCTTGACGCCGGTCACCTCGAACAGGTTCGACTCCGACGGCGCGGTGCGCAGCTCGGCGCGGATCGCTGCGAAGTCGTCGCACAGAAGACCCATCGCGTACCCGACGTCGCGCTGGACGGTCTCGCCGACGCCGAGCTCGATCCGCGCGGCGTCGTGCAGCACCTCGGGGTTGCCATCGTCGGCAACCGCCCGCGCGTGCGGGGCACCGGCGACGAGCAGGCAGGCGAGCCAGAGCTTCCGCATGGCTACAGCAGGTACCAGGGTTTGAGCCCGGCGGCGAATTTGCGGCCGGCCGGCGGTCACTTGGCCGCGGGCCGCGCGGCGACCACCGCGGCGATCGCGGCAGCGGCGGCCGGCGAGGCGCGATCCGCGTCGAGCGCATCGGACCAGCCCTCGACCCGGCGCTGCCAGTTGGGGCGCTCGTGGACCGTCCCCGGGACGTTGTGCGGCACCGGATCGAGCACCAGGTCGTCGAGCGCCACCAGCATGACCTCGGCGGGGCCGGCGGCGAGATCCGCGGTCACCGCGACCATCGCGCGCTCGACGTCGGTCAGCGCATCGCCGGCGGGCCGGGCGGGCCCGGCGGGCATGGCGGCCGGTGCAGGCCGAGCGGCCGGCGTGACCGCGGCCGGCGTGGCAGCGGCCGGCGGGGCCGCAGCTGGCGCCGGTTGCGCGAACGCGAGCAGCGCGGTGCGCGACGCATCGCGCTCGACCCGCTCCTCGAGCTCCTGGGCCTCGGTGATGAGGCCCAGGTCGCGGCGGTCGTCGATGTCGGTGCCGCGCCACCAGCCGGCGAACGTGGCGGTGTCGTGGGTGTTGAGGCTGGCGACCGACTCGGGCGGCGACGGCTGGGGCGCCTCGCCCGGCCGCGCGGGCAGGAACCACTGGCCGACGTGGAGCCGGAACAGGCCGTGCTCGGCCATCGCGGGCCGCACGCCGTCGGGCACCGTGCCGAGGTCCTCGCCGACCAGCGCGCAGCGCGATCGATTCGACTCGAGGGTCAGCACCGCGAGCAGCTCGTCGTGCGGGTAGCGCAGGTAGACCCCGTCGGTCGCGGGCCGGCCGTCCGGCACGCAGTACAGCCGGAACAGCCCCATCACGTGGTCGATCCGCAGCATGCCGGCGACCTGCATGTGGTGGCGCACGCAGCGGATGAAGTAGCGGTAGTGATCGCGGCGCAGCGCGATCGGCGACAGCGGCGGCAGGCCCCAGCTCTGGCCGCCGAGGAACAGCGCGTCCGGCGGCGCGCCCGCCGACAGCTCGGTCAGGAACAGCCCGCGGTGGCGCCAGACCTCGTAGGCATCGCAGCTCACGCCGACCGGCAGATCGAGGTACAGCTGGACCTTGCCGGCGGCGAGCTCGGTGAGCTGGCGCTGCATCACCCACTGCGCGGCGGTGTGGCTGGTGAGCCGCGCGGCGTCGGCGCCGAGCGCGATCGCATCGGCGCGGCTCGCGATCACCGGCGCGCCGTCGCGCCACTGCGCCGGCCAGTCGCGCCAGCTCTGGCGGGTGACCTCGCGCAGCGCGCGGAACGCGGCGTAGTCGTAGGCCCCCGACCCGGCGGCCCAGGCGTCGATCTCGGCGCCGCGGGTCGCAAACAGCCGCTCGGCCATCGGATCGAGCGCGTGGCGGCGCCAGCGGTACTGGGTCTGGTAGTCGATCAACGTGCCGGCGACGACCGGCGGCACGGCGGGCGGCGGCACGCCGAGCTCGGCGGCGAGCGCGCCGAGATCGAGGTAGAGCTCGTTCCAGTACAGCCGGCTCGCCGGCGAGTACGGCGAGATCTGACACAGCTCGTCGAGCGAGGCCGCGAGGATCGGCAGGGTCGCGACGTAGCTGCCGCCGCGGCGCTCGACGTCGGCGAACAGCCGGCGCAGGCTCGCGAGGTCGCCGGCCTGGCCGCTCGCGGCCCCGGCGAGCCCGTAGACCGGCGCGAACACGCCCCACCGCCGCGCGCCGGTGCCCGGCCCGCCCCACGCCAGCCGCGGCGCGGCGATCGCGAACGCCTCGCCCTGGTGGTCCGCGGTGCCGCCGATCGCCAGCGCGCCGGTCAGCCGCCAGTGCACCGTGTGGTAGCCGAGCTCGCCGACCGCGATCCGCGCCCGCCGCACGCACTGGACCTTGCCCCCCGGCCAGGCATGGCCTTCCGCCGGCAACATGAACAGCGTGCCGTGGGCCTCGACCGTCTGCCCGGCCTCGGTGGTCACCGTGACCTGCCAGGCGGCGTCGCGATCCGCGGGCACCGAGAACGGCACGACGAGCTCGCCGTCCCAGCCGATCACCACCGGCGGCACGCGCTGGGCCCACCGCGCCTGCTCGATCGCAGCGATCGCCGCCGGCGCATCGCCCGGGTGCTCGAACACGATGCCGAGATCGGGCGCGAGCGCGCGCAGCGCCGCGATCAACGACGTTTCGCTCGACGCCACCGGCCGCTTGTCCCAGCCGAGGTACTCGGGATCGAGCCCCGCTGCCTTCGCCAGCTCGCCGAGCGCGGTCATGGCGTGTCCGCTAGCCCACCAGGTGGAGCCACCAGCCCGGCAGGATGCCGAGCTCGAGCACCACGATCGGGCACGCCGCGATCACGAACATCAGGCCGGGCGACCGGGTCGGCGCGAACGGCTGGTTGGCCTCGCGGAAGAACATCGCGGTGACGATCCGCAGGTAGTAGTAGATGCTGATCGCCGAGTTGATCACGCCGATCACGACCAGCCACAGCAGCTGGCCGTCGTGGACCTCCATCGCGGCCTTGAAGATGTAGAACTTGCCGAGGAACCCGCCGGTCGGCGGGATGCCGCCGAACGACAGCAGCAGGATCGTCATCGCCAGGCCGATCGCGGGGTACTGCGAGCCGAGGCCCGCCCAGTCGTCGACCAGCAGCCGCTCGCGGCCCTTCGAGCCGACGTACGAGATGATCGCGAACGCGCCCATGGTCGAGACGCTGTACGCGATCAGGTAGTAGACCAGGCTCGCGTTCGCGCTCGGCGCGCCGAGGCCGAGCGCGCAGATCCCGACCAGCAGCACGCCGGCGTGTGAGATCGACGAGTACGCGAGCATGCGCTTGATGTTGTCCTGGCGCACCGCGGTGATGTTGCCGACGGTGATCGTCAGTGCGGCGATCACCGCGAGCGGGCGCGCCCAGCCGAGCATGCCGAGCGGGACGACCTCGCCGCCGAGCGCGGTGCCGAACACGTGGATCATCGCGGCGACCGCGGCCGACTTGACCGCGGCGGCCATGAACCCGGTGACCGGGGTCGGCGCGCCCTCGTAGACATCGGGCGCCCACATGTGGAACGGGACCGCGGCGACCTTGAAGCCGAACGCGACGATCAGCATGAACGCGCCGGCGATCACGAGGCCGGGGTTCTTGGTGTGGGCCAGGCCGCTCGCCATCTGCACCAGCTTGGTGGTGCCGGACGCGCCGTAGAGCAGCGCCATGCCGTACATCAGGAACCCGGTCGCGAACGCGCCGATCAGGAAGTACTTCATCGCGGCTTCGTTGCCGCGCCGCGACTTGCGCCGCATCGCGCACATCACGTAGACGCCGATCGACATGGTCTCGATGCCGAGGAACACGGTGACCAGGTTCGCGGCGTGCGCGAGCATCACCATGCCCGACGCCGACAGCAGCATCACGCCGTAGTACTCGCCGACCTGCCAGTCGTGCTCGCGCTGGTGCGCGGGCGAGATCAGCGCGGTGAGCCCGGTGGTGACCGCGAACAGCGCCGCCAGCACGTAGCTGGTGTGATCGACGACCAGCATGTCGCTGAACAGCGAGATCCGGCCCGGGCCGTCGGGCAACTGGCGATACAGCACGATCGACGCGATCGCCGAGGCGAACGCGCCGGCCGCGGTCAGGGTGGCGAGCGACGTGCGGTCCTCGGCGCGATAGAACGCCTCGGCGAGCACGAGCAGCATGCCCGTCACCGTGAGGATCAGGTAGGGAACGAGGTAGCCGAGGTCGGCGACGTTGAAGCTCATGGCGTGGGTCTCCCCGGAGCTGCCGCGGCGGCGCTTCCGGCGTTTGCAGCCGCGCCGCCCGCCGCAGGGGCCGCGCTACCGGCCGCGGGCGCCGCGCTACCGGCCGCCGGGGTCCGGGCCGCGCTACCAGCCGCCGGGGCCGCGCTGCCGGCGGCGCCCATCGTGTGCTGGACGTCGGCCGCACCCTTGGCGACGCCGTCGAGGTTCTTCTGGATCTCGGCCTGGGCCTTGTCGGCCGCGGGCTTGTCACAGCCGTCGCCGTACTTGTGCGGTGCGCAGTCCGGCTCGCCGACGTGGCGGCCGAAGTCGCGCATGAACTTGTCGACCGCCGGCTCCATCACCACCAGCAGCGGGCGCGGGAACAAGCCCATCAGGAAGATGCCGATCACCAGCGGGATGAACGTCGCGAGCTCGCGGCCGTTCAGGTCGGGCAGCCGGCCGTTCTTCGCCTTGTCGAGCTTGCCGAAGAACACCTTCTGGAACATCCAGAGCAGGTAGATCGCACCGAGCACCACGCCGGTCGCGGCGAGCCCGCCGAGCAACCGCGGCATCGGCAGGCTGTAGCCGCTGGGCAAGGTATCGCCGGCGATGAACGTCCCCATGATCGTCAGGAACTCGCCGACGAACCCCGACAGCGCCGGCAGGCCGGCCGAGCCCATCACGATGACGAGGAACAGCCCCGCGAACACCGGCATCTGCTTCCAGATCCCGCCGTACTCGGCGAGCCGCCGGGTGTGGCGGCGCTCGTAGAGCACGCCGATGCCGAGGAACAGGCCGCCCGTCGTGAGGCCGTGCGACAGCATCGCGAAGATCGAGCCCTCGATGCCGTAGTACGTCAACGCGAAGATGCCGAGCGCGCAGAACCCGAGGTGCGAGACCGACGAGTACGCGACCAGCTTCTTGACGTCATCCTGGGTGAACGCGACGAACGCGCCGTAGATGATGCCGATCACCGAGAGGATCGCGATCGTCGGCGCCCACACCGCGGCGCCGTGCGGGAACAGCGGCATCGCGTAGCGCAGGAAGCCGTAGATCCCGAACTTGAGCAGCACGCCGGCCAGGATCACCGAGCCCGCCGTCGGCGCTTCGACGTGGGCGTCGGGCAGCCAGGTATGCAGCGGGAACAGCGGGATCTTGATCGCGAACGCCAGCGCGAACGCCGCGAAGCACCAGACCTGCGCGCCGTACGGCAGCGACACGGTCGTGAGCTTCTCGAGATCGGTGGTGTAGCTGCCCAGCGCCGCGCCGGCCTGGACGTAGAGGTAGAAGATCGCCACCAGCATCAGCAGCGAGCCGACCATCGTGTAGATCACGAACTTGATCGACGCGTAGAGCCGGCGCTGGCCGCCCCAGATGCCGATCAACAGGTACATCGGGATCAGCATGACTTCCCAGAACACGTAGAACAGGAAGACATCGAGCGACACGAACGCGCCGAGCATGCCGGCCTCGAGGATCAGCATGGCGGCGATGAACTCGCGCACGTGCTTGTCGATCGCCTTGCCGGTGCCGAGCAGGGTCAGCGGCATCAGGAACGTGGTCAGGATGACCAGGAACACCGAGATCCCATCGACCCCGGTCTTGAAGTGCGCGCCGAGCGCCGGGATCCACTCGATGTCGGCCACCAGCTGGAACCCGGCCTCGTGCGGGTTGAAGTAGCTCAGGGTCAGGAGCGACGCGAGGAACGTGGTCACGGTGACCGCCATGCCGATGCCGCGGTGGAGCGCGACCTCGGTCTTCGGCGTGCACATCACGAAGATCGCGCCGAGCACCGGCAGGCCGAGGATCAGCGGCAGCACGAAGTTGCCCAGGGTATTCATGGCTACTTGACCCCCTGCGCGCCGTCGGGCTTGTCACCGGGTGCGGCGATATTGAGGTCGATCGTCCGGGTGACCTTGGTCTCCTCGCGGGTGATCGGGTCGACGACCCACATCGTGATCGGCCCGTTGTAACCGGTCACCGTGACGTCGCGCTGATCGAGCAGCTTGTTCGGGTTGCCCGGCACGGTGTCCTTCTGGTTGTCGCCATCGAGATCCCAGTAGATGCTGGCGGCCGCACCGTCGATGCCATCGCCGGGTTCGGCGTGGAGCTGGATCTGGTCGCCGACGATCTTGTAATCGAACGTCGCCTTGTGGCGGCAGTCGGTCATCGCGAACACCAGCGCGCCGCCGGCGACCACGCCGACCAGGTAGCGCTGGACGTTGCCGTTCTGGAACCAGCGCGAGATCCGGCCCAGGATGCCGATCACGAACGCCGCGCCGTTGACCGCCACGGTGTCGATCACGAACCGATCGACGATCTCGAACAGGCCGCGCGCGAGCGCCTTGAACGGCCGCACGAAGATCGCGTCGTACGCCTCGTCGACCCACAGCTTGTGCTTCGACGCCTCGTAGAGCGGCCCGAGCCGGCCGGCGACCAGCTCGGCGACCGTCTTGGACGGCCCGCGGCCGTACAACAAATATGCGCCGGCGATGCCCGAGGCCCCGATCGCGAGCGCGAGCCCCATCAACAGCAGGGTCGTGGCATCGGACTCGTGGCCGGCGATCGCCTGCACCCCGGGCTGCCCGGAGGCGTACCAGTCGTGGGTCAGGCTCGGCTCGAGCCAGTGCGACAGCGCGTGCATGAAGCTCGGCAGCTCGATGTGCTCGAAGTGCGGGAACCCGATGAACCCGGCGAGCGTGGCGAACGCCGCCAGGACGATCAGCGGCCCGGTCATCGACCGCGGCGACTCGTGGGCGTGCTTGGCGGGCTCCGACCGGCTGTCGCCGGCGAACACCAGGAAGTACAGCCGCCACATGTAGAACGCGGTGCCGAGCGCCGCGATCAAGAGGCCGGCCCACAGCAGCTTGCCGTACCACTCCGGCCAGCCCGGCGGATGGACGCCGAACGCGCCGCCGAGGATCTCGTCCTTCGAGAAGAACCCGGCGAACGGCACGATGCCCGCGATCGCGAGGCACGAGATCAGGAACGTCGCGTGGGTGATCGGCAGCCGCTTGCGCAGCCCGCCCATCGTCATGATGTCGCCCGGGGTGTGCGAGCCCTCGTGCTCGAGGCTGTGCATGATCGAGCCGGCGCCGAGGAACAGGCAGGCCTTGAAGAACGCGTGGGTGCCGACGTGGAAGATCGCCGCGGTCGAGTTGCCGGTGCCGGCCGCCACGAACATGAAGCCGAGCTGCGACACCGTGGAGTACGCCAGGACCTTCTTGAGATCGGTCTGGGCGAACGCCATGAACGCCGCGGCGATCGCGGTGAGCAGGCCCACGGTCGCGACGACGATCAGCGCCGTGGTCGACGACGCGTAGAGGAACGACAGCCGGCACACCATGTAGACGCCAGCGGTGACCATCGTGGCGGCGTGGATCAGCGCCGAGACCGGCGTCGGGCCGGCCATCGCGTCCGGCAGCCAGACGAACAGCGGGATCTGCGCCGACTTGCCGCAGGCGCCGATGAACAGCAGGATGCCGGCCGCCGCGGCGAGCCGCTCGCCGCCCCACAGGCCCTTGACGTACTCCGGGCCCACCACCGCCGCGTCGCGCAAGTTCGCGAAGTCGAGGCTGGCACCGCCCTGGTGGCCCTTGGTCGCCCAGAACAACAGGAACATGCCGAGCAAGAACGCGAAGTCGCCGATCCGGTTGACCACGAACGCCTTGCGGCCGGCGGTCGCGAACGCCTCGTTCTCGTACCAGAAGCCGATCAGGAGGAACGAGCACAGACCGACGCCCTCCCAGCCGATGAACATCACCGGCATGTTCGCGGCGAGCACGAGGATCAGCATCGAGCCGGTGAACAGGTTCAGGTAGCCGAAGAACGTCCGGTACCGCGGGTCATGCGCCATGTACCCGGTCGAGTAGATGTGGATCAGCGTGCCGACGAAGGTGACGATCATGATCATCACCGCGGACAGCGTGTCGAGCCGGAACCCGAGCTGGGCCTTGAACGACCCGACCTCGATCCAGGTGTAGACGGTCTGCGCGATGCCGATCCCGCCGCGGCCGGCCTGGTACTCGGCGAACAGCGGGCCGAACACCTCGTACGCCGAGAGCAGGAACGCCGCGCCGACCGCGAAGATCGCGATCCACGACGCCGCGCGCTTCGGCAGCCAGCGGCCGAAGATCAGGTTGATCGCCGCGCCGATCAGCGGCAGCAGCGGGATCCACGCGAGGGTCGGCAGCGGCCAGGGGTGGGTGGTTGTTGGGTCCATGCTAGTGCCTGAGCGTGTTGAGGCGGTCGACCTCGACGTTGTGGCGGCCGCGGAAGACGGCGACCACGATCGCGAGCCCCACCGACGCCTCGGCAGCGGCGACCGCGATCACGATGAGCGCGAACGTGTGGGCCGACAGATCGCCCCACATCCGCGAGAACGCGAGCAAGGTGACGTTGGCGGCGTTGAGCATGAGCTCGACGCTCATCAGGATGATCAGCGCGTTGCGGCGGATCAGCACGCCGATCATGCCGATCAGAAACAGGATCGCCGCGAGCACCAGGAAGTGCGCGTAGCCGATGTTCCAGATCAGATCGCTCATGCAGCACCTCCCTGGCGGGTCTTGGCGGGCCCGTCGTCCTCGGCGTGCAGCGGGCGGGCGATCGCGATCGCGCCGACCACGGCCACCAGCAGGAGGATCGAGATCGCCTCGAACGGGAACAGCCCCGGGCCGAACAGGTCGTTGCCGACCGCCTTGACCGTGCCCCAGCCGACCGCTTCCGGTCCGGCAGAGCCCCAGCCCGGCAGCATGATCGATCCGGGCGCCGCGAGCGCGATCGCCGCGTCCGGCAGGGCGACGTTCACCAGGATCATCGCGAGCC
>DATBBB010000617.1:0-11546 GCA_036271215.1 Kofleriaceae bacterium
CGAGCGGCGGCAACCGCTGGAGCCTGTCCGCGACGGTTGGCATCGCGCGGATCGGCGGCAAGACCCGGACCGTGACCGTCGATGATCTGCACACCCAGGAGCGGATCCCGCCGCGCGGCAAGGACGCCTCGCCGTCGGGGCTGGTGATCGACCTGTTGCTCGACGACAAGAAGGTCCTGCTGCGCCACTCGTCGGAGGGCGGCAGCGACGTCGACTACGCGGTCGACCTCGACAAGTGCAGCTTCCCGCGCGCGGGCGATGGCGTGCTCGCCGGCCTGGTGCCGCCGCCGCCGGAGCCGGTCGGCTGCGCGCCGGCCACGGTCAAGGGCCCGTACCGCACGCAGGTCGGGCTGGTCGCCAAGCTCGCCGACGCCGATGCCGATCGCGAGGCCCAGGCGCTGTGCGAGGATCACCAGAAGACGATCGAGGCCCGGGGCAAGCTCGACCAGGTGCTCACCGATCGCGCGGCGCGCGCGCGGATCGCGGCCCGCGGTGCCGCGCTGCTCCGCACCGAGGACGCGCGCGACAAGGCGTGGAGCCGGGTCGACGGCTGCCCCACCGTCGATCTGGACAAGGCCAAGGGCACCGCGGCGCTGCACGACGGCGAGGCCAAGCTGCGCGCGTGCTACGGCCAGATTGCCGCCAAGCCATGATCGATCGACAGGGGGCCTTCCCGCCCCCTCGTGACGTTGTATAGAATCGCCCGGCGATGCCGTCAGGTCAGCCGTGGTTCGACGACGAGCCCCGGGACGGCGAGCCCCGGGCGGTGGAGCCGCTGTTCGATCCCGCCGAGCACCTCGCGCTGCTGGTCCGCCGGTTCCTCGGCCAGCTCGAGCGGTTCCGCGCCCGAGCCGACGCGCCCGACGCGAGCGAGGACGCGGCCGGCCGCCGGTTCGCGCTCGACCGCCGGCTCGCCGCGTTCGACGCCGAGCTCCACGCCCGGCTCGCGATCTCGGATCCGGCGCTGCTGCCGATCGAGCAGCTCCAGCGGCGGTTCGGGCTGCGCGACCAGACGATCGAGCTGTTGATCGGCGCCGCCGCGTCCGCGCTCGATCTCACCGCCGCGCGCGCGATCGTCGAGCTGACCGGCAGCGCGCAGTGCGACGTCGGGTTCCTGTGCAACGTGATCGCGGACGATCCGCTGGCGCAGCGCCTGCTGCTCGGCGACCTCGGCGAGGTCGCGCCGCTGGTCCGCTACCGGCTGGTCCGGCTCGGCGCGGCGCGCGGCTGGCTCCCCGAGGGCCCGCTGATGATGGCGCCGATCATGGTCCCCGACCGCGTGGTGCGCTGGCTGCGCGGCGAGACCCACTTCGAGGGCCAGCGGTTCGAGCGCAGCGCGCGCCTGCTGCGCGGCGCCGACGGCGCGACGTTCGAGGACGCCACCGCGTCGCTGCTCGATCGCGTGCTGTTCCGCACCGCCGACGGCGGCGCGCGGCTGCCGACCGTGGTCGCCGGGCCGTCGCTGTCGGGCAAGACCACCGCGGTGGTGTTCGCCGCCGACGTCCGCCGCGCCACCGTGCTCGAGCTCGATCTGCACCCGCTGATGTTCGCCGCCGATCCGCTCGAGACGATCCAGGACGTGGTCCGCGAGGCCTGCCTGCACGACGCCGTGCTGCTGGTCCGCCACGCCGAGCTGCTGCTCGAGGACCGTCGCGCCAACCTGCGCCACGCGATCGCCGGCGCGATGGCCGACGGCCGGCTGTGGGTCGTGCTGACCACGCGCGGCGAGGTCGGCGACTTCCTGCGCATGGCGCCCGGTACCCAGCTGCTGCGGCTCGACATGCCGACCGAGACCGAGCAGCTCCGGCTGTGGCACCGCGCGCTGCCGCCGGCGATCCCGCGCGCCGCCGATCTGCACCCCGAGCGCCTGGTCCGGCGCTATCACCTCACGCCGGGCGACATCGGCGAGGCCGCCGGCGCCGCGGTGGTCGCCGCGATGCGCCAGGGCTCGCCGGTCACGCTCCAGCACATGACCGAGGCGGTGCGCGGCCGGCTGCGCCACCGGCTCAAGGACATCGCCGACGTCGTCGAGACCACGGTCGAGTGGGACGACATCGTGCTGCGCGAGGACATCGTCGATCGCATCATCGAGCTGCTCTCGGTGGTCCAGTACGAGAAGGTCGTGATGGACCAGTGGGGGTTCAGCCAGCGGTTCAGCTACGGCCGCGGGCTGTCGGCGCTGTTCTCCGGACCGCCGGGCACCGGCAAGACGATGATCGCGGGCCTGATCGCCAAGGAGCTCGGGCTCGAGCTGTTCCGGGTCGATCTGTCGCGCATCGTGTCGAAGTGGGTGGGCGAGACCGAGAAGAACCTCGCCACCGCGTTCGACGAGGCGAAGAACGCGCGCGCGATCCTGTTGTTCGACGAGGCCGACGCGCTGTTCGGCAAGCGCACCGAGGTCCGGTCGTCCAACGATCGCTACGCCAACCTCGAGACCAACTACCTGCTGCAGCGGATCGAGGTGTTCGAGGGCATCGTGCTGCTCACCACCAACCGCGAGACCTCGATCGACGAGGCGTTCCGCCGCCGCCTCAAGTTCCGGATCGAGTTCCCGACGCCCGATGCCCACGAGCGCGAGCAGCTGTGGCGCTCGATGATCCCGGACGTGGCGCCGCTCGGCGCGGACGTCGATTTCGGCGCGCTGGCGGAGCGGTTCCAGATGACAGGCGGTTACATCAAGAACGCCGCGATGCGCGCGGCCTACCTCGCCGCGACCTCCGATCGGAAGGTCATCTCCCAGGGATTATTGGAAAAAGCAGCGGCCCTCGAGTGGGAAGAGATGGGCAAGCTCTGACGTAAGACGCGCACGGTCATTTTTTGTCCCCGAGGCCCGAAATGGAACGCGAGCAAGCCAGCACCGACACCGAAGCCGCCGCCAAGCCCAAGGCGGCGGGCGATGCGCCTGCCGCCGCCACCGCGCCGAACCAGCACCCCGGCGGCAAGGACGGGCTCGGCAACAAGGAGAACCTGCTCGCGCCGTTCTACAACGAGATGGTCGAGGTCGCGAACGAGCTCGCGCCGCAGTTCACGCCGCTGGGGCTGCACTTCCGCCCCGAGATCCTGCTCGCCACCGCGATGCAGGAGGCCGCGAACAAGGATCCGCTGACCAACCGCAGCTTCGACAACGGGCTCGGCATCATGCAGATCACGCCCTACAAGGGCCAGCTCGACGCCGCGGTCGCCAAGTCGATCGGCTGGGATAACTCGAAGGACATCGAGTACAACGTCCAGCACAGCCAGTGGAAATCGGCCAAGCCGAACCTGCTCGCCGGCGGCAACACCATGCTCGGCAAGGCGCGGTCGATCAAGCGCGGCGTGGCGCCGACCTGGGAGCAGATGGACGAGCTGCATCGCTGGCGCGCGGTGCTGTACGCGTACAACGCCGGCGAGGGCTCCGCGATCAAGGCGCTGCGCGCCGGTGGCCCCAACGCGTCGATGATCAGCTCGTTCAAGGACAAGAGCGGCAAGACGGTCAGCCACGACTACACCGCCGAGATCAAGTCGAAGATGGACTACGTCGACGGCCACGATCCGTTCGGCGGCGCGGCGGCGACCGGTGGTACGACGGCGGCGGCGGCCGGTGGTGCGACGGCGGCGGGCGGCGGCCACGAGGCGCCGGTGCCGGCCAAGGATCAGCACCCCGACAAGCCGCCCGCGGCGCCGGGGATCAAGGAATCGGTCGGGCGCGGCGGCGTCAACAACAAGGCCGACGTCCGCGCGGTGCAGACCCGGCTCGAGGAGCGCGGCGTCGATCCCAAGGGCGTCGACGGCGACGTCGGCCCGCACACGATCAGCGCGATCGAGACGTTCCAGCACTCGTTCATGCCGCACCCCGACGGCCTGATCTCCAACGACCAGGCGTCCGAGAAGCACCTGTTCAACGACAACGGCAAGATCGCGGCGGTCACACCGGCGAAGCCGGCGACCGAGGCCGCGACTGCCCCGGCGGCGACCAAGGATGCGGGCAGCACCAAGGACGAGGTCCACGACAAGGCGGCGACGCCGGCGGGGCAGGGCAAAGACGCCGCGCATCCGGCCTACGAGGCGATCGCCAAGAACTTCAGCAGCGCGATCCCCGGCTCGCAGATGACCTGGCACGACGCGCTGTACCTGCCGTCGTGGCACCGCTACGCCAAGCCGAGCGACGTCACCAACACCTCGATGGACGAGGTGCTGGCGAACATCCAGAAGCAGGCCGCGGCGCTGCAGCAGGTCAGCGACCACTTCGGCAAGGCGATCCACGTCCACTGCTGGCTGCGCCCGCCCGCCTACAACAAGCAGATCGGCGGCGCGAGCAACTCGGCGCACATGCGCGGCACCGCGACCGACTTCCACATGGACGGCATCACCGCCGAGGCCGTGCGCAAGGTGCTCAAGGCCGACCCGAAGCTGTACCCGGGCACCGGCGAGAACAACGTGAGCTGGGTCCACATCGACCTCGAGCACCACGCCTGGTTCAGCCCGTAGGCCGGGGTCGGGTCGGGCCGAAGTCGGGCCGGGTCGGGATTGACCCGGTAACCGCTGGCGCGGATCGCGGCGGCTAGGACAAGATCGCGGCGATGGTCGCCTACGCTGGCGGGGATGCACCGTACGAGCCCCGGATCGCCGTGGGCGCCGATGGTTCGCTCGTCGCGATCCACGAGCCGGACCGGATCACGCTGCTCGAGATCCCGGGCGGCGCGGCGTTCGCCGAGATCGGCGTCGATCCCGACGCGCTGGCGAGCGAGGTCGCGTGGCTCGGGACGCCGCCGCGGCTGCTCGTGCTGTCGCGCTATGCGGCGCACAGCACCGTGCACCTGCTCGATCCGCTCGGGCCGCGCACGATCGCCGAGATCCGGCTCGAGGCGCCGATGCGGCTGTTCGCCACGGTCGGTGCATCGGCGCTGGTCGTTGGCTCGCTCGGGGCCGCGGTGCTGGCCGCGACCGAGACCCAGCTGATGCCGTACCACTTCCCGGCGCGCACCGTGCCGGTCGCCGGCGGCGCCGCGGCGCAGCAGTTCGTGGTCGCGCTCGCCGGCTCGATCGAGGAGTGGGACCCGCAGAGCCGGATGCCCAAGCGCCGGCTGCGGCTGCCGCGCACCGCCGCGATCACCGCGCTCGGCGGCAGCGAGCGGCTGGTCTGGATGACCACGCAGCACGAGCCGGCGCGGATCGACGTCATCCCGCTGGTCAACCGCGGCCAGCCCAAGGCGCACGATCTACCCGAGCCGATCGCGCGGATCACCGGCCACCCGCGCAGCGACCTCGTCGCCTGCATCGGGGCCGAGACCGGCCGGCTCTACGTCGTCGATCTCGAGGGCCGCAACCGGCTGCGCACGATCGTCCCCGACGGCTTCGATCGGGTCGACGCGGTCGGCCTCCTGATCGGCCGCATGCTCGGCGTGATCGTCGCGCAGATCGGCCGGCCGATCGTGATCTTGCCGCTCGACGCCCGCGATCAGAGCGACCCGGCGCTCGCGATCCCGGGCGCGCTGGGGCCGCGCAGCGACCCGGGGCTGCGCGTGGCGCCGCCCGATGCGCCGCCCGATGCGCCGCCCGATGCGCTGCCCGATGCGCTGCCCGATGCGCAGGCCGACGCGTCCGATGCGCCGCCGTCCGTCGGATCCTCGCTCGTCGATCCACCCGCGGCCCCACCGCGGCCGGCCCCGCCGACGCCGGTCGCGCCGACGCCGGTCGCGTCGTCGTCGCCGCGGCCGGTCGCGCCGCCGCCGGCCCCGCCGCTGTTTCGCGCGACGCCGCCGGTGCCCGCCGCTGCGCGCCCAGCCGCGCCGGCCGCCAAGCCTGCGACCTCGGCCAGCGAGCGGTTCTCCGTCTGGCGCGATCAGGTCCGGCAGAACCAGCCGCGCCCCGAGCCGATCGCGGCAGCGCCACCGGCCGGGGCCAGCTTGCCCGCCGCCCGCACCGATGCTCGCCAGTCGTGGCGCGACGAGCTCGTCGCGTGGTCGCGCGCGGTCGCCGCCGGGGCGATCGAGCACAACGCGCCGGCCGCGCCGGCGATCGACGCCGTGGTCGCGCGGTTCGAGCTCGCGCTCCAGCTCCAGCCGGTGCTGGTCCTGCTCTACGGCGCGCACCTGTGCGGCGAGCGCGGCGCCGCTCCGTTCGACGTCGCCCGCGTGCTCGACCGCCAGTGGCCCGAGGCGCTCGGCCGCGGCGAGCTCGCCCAGCGCGGCGTCGCGATCTATGCCGGCTCGCGCGTCGCGCTCGCGCCCGCCGTGCTGCGCGTGCTCGACGAGCTACCGCCGCTCCACGGCACCCTGATCGGCGAGCCGGGCACGATCTCGCTGCTCGGCCCGTGCCTCGTGATCGCCGGGGTCGACGAGCCGCTCGCCTCGGTCGCCGAGCGCTGCCTGGCCCGCGTCGGCGGCGCCGTGCTCGCCGCCCGCGGCGACCCCGATCGCGGCGACCTGGTGTTCGAGGCCCGCGCCTACGGCGCCGCGCCGCTGATCCGCCCGGCGATCGCCCCCGACACCGCGCCCACTGAGCCCGCGATCTTCGCCCTCGACGACGCCGAGCTCGCCGACCGCCTCGCCCTGCCACGCCTGGCGTGACGTGCGCGGCTCACGCCGCGCCGACGACCTCGTCGCGCAGGTAGTCTTTCTTCTTGCCGGCGATCGCGCAGGCGACCTTGGCCGCGCTCCAGCCGGAGGCGATCGCGCCTTCGATGCCGAGGCCGGGCAGGATCTGGTCGCCGGTCAGGGTCAGGTTCTTGAGGCCGGTGGCGTAGGGCAGGGCGCCGGTGTCGGCGGTCTGGGGCAGCTGGCCGCGCCAGATCGGGGGCAGCGACAGCGGCAGGCCGCGCGGGACGTCGTAGCTGCCGCGTCCGCCGGGGACGTGGGGCGCGGTCGCCTCGAACGGCGAGTGGGCGAGCACGAGGTGGCGCTCGAAGAACGGCATGACGTCGCCGAGCCGCTGCCACAGGCCGGCGCGCAGCGCGGCGGTGCGCTCGGTCAGCTGGTCGGGGTGGAGCGGGCCGTCGGCGGCGAGGATCGCCGAGACGGTCGCGACCACGCGGCCGGCGTCGTCGGTCTCGCCGAGGTGGATCGAGAACGCGGCGTCGCCGACCGGATCGCCGGTGGTCGCGGCGATCACGGCGACCGTGGGCGCCATGTGCTCGGGCAGGCCGGCCTCGTCGAGCACGATGTTGAGCGTGTAGCGGTAGCCGACCAGCCGGACGCTGTCGGCCAGCTCGGCGAGCCGCTTGGGCGCCTTCTTGCCGAGCAGCTCGGCGAGCTCGCCCGGCGAGCGGCTGGCGACGACCTGGCCGGCGCCGACCTCGTCGCCGTTCTGCAGCGTGAGGCTGGTCAGCTTGCCCCACGACGTGCCGAGCTCGGTGACCTTGCCGGCGCGGATCTCGCCGCCGGCGGTCGTGAGCTTCTCGGCCAGGAGCTCGCGGATCGCCTCGCCGTCGCCGCGCAGCGCGGCCGGCCCGGTGCGCCAGGCATCGACCGCGCGCGCGACCGCGATCGGCGGCGGCGACGGGTGGCGCAGCGCGATCGCGGCGAGCGACCGCCACAGCGCGCCGAGCTCGAGCGCCGGATCGCGCTCGACGTCGGTCCACCACGTGCCGGCGGCGCCGGCGACGGTCTCGGTCAGCTTGGCGAGCTCGCGCTTCTCGAAGAACCCGACGCCGGGGAACGCGTGGTCGGTGGTCAGCGCGGGATCGAACAGCCGGGCGATCTCGCCGGCGCGGTCCCAGCGGGCGAGCCAGTCGGCGGCGCGCGGCCCGACCTCGCGCTCGAGCTCGGACCCGAGGCGATCGGCCCCGAGATCGATCCGGAGCTCGGGAGCGACCAGCTGCGCGGCGATCTTGGGCTCGCGCAGCTTGCGGCGCAGCGCCAGCTCGGCGTGCAGCTCCTTGAGCACGCGCTCGCCGGCGGTGCCGTTGATCGCCGGCCACGCCGCCGGTTCGACCGGCAGCTTGTGCGGCCCGAGCGTGTAGCGCGCCGGGCGGTCGTCGCCGAGCACGAGCGTCCGCAGGCCGCGCCGTGCGCACAGCGTCGCACACACGAGCGCGGCGAGATCATCGCCCAGCACCACCAGATCGTACGAATTACTCGGCACAACCCCTCACGAGCCGACCTTGGCACGACAGCCGACCCGCCGCCAAGCGCTGGACGACGATCGGCAACAACCGGTGCTCTTCGCGCTGGATCCGCGCGTGCAACGTCCGCGGGTCGTCGTCGTCCGCGACCGCGACCTGGGCCTGGGCGATGATCGGCCCGGTGTCGACCCCGTGATCGACGAAGTGCACGGTGACGCCGGCGAGCTTGACGCCGTATGCGAGCGCCTGGGCCGGCGCGTCGGTGCCCGGGAACGCCGGCAGCAGCGAGGGGTGGGTGTTGACCACGCGCAGCGGGAACCGGTCGAGGAAGTGCGCGGTCAGGATCCGCATGAACCCGGCGAGCACGACCGCCTCGACGGCGTGGCGCGCGAGCACCGCGAGCAGCCGGGTCTCGAACGCTTCGCGCGCGAGCCCGGCGTGCTCGACGACCTCGGCGGGCACGCCGGCGGCCGCGGCGCGGCCGAGCGCGGGGACGCCGCGCCGGTTGGACACCACGACGGCGATCTCGCCGGGCGCGATCTCGCCGCGCGCCTGGGCGTCGAGCAGCGCCTGCAAGTTGGTGCCGGTGCCCGACACGAGCACGCCGATCTTCATGGCGCGCCGAGGATCCGCGACGCCGCGCCGGCGCCGCGCGGCACCAGCGCGCCGACCACCCGGGCGGCCTCGGGCGCGAGCAGGCGCACGGTGTCATCGGCCGCCTCGGCGGGCACCGCGACGATCATGCCGAGCCCCATATTGAACGTGCGCTGCATCTCGGGCAGCTCGACGCCGGCCCGGGCGATCAGCGCCATGATCGGCGGGACCTGCCAGGTCCGGGCATCGAGCTCGACCGCGAGCGTGTCGTCGGCGAAGATCCGCGGCGGGTTCTCGATCAGGCCGCCGCCGGTGATGTGCGCCGCGGCCTTCCACGCCACGCCGGCCGCGCGCAGCCGGGCGAACGCGGCGGCGTAGATGATCGTCGGCCGCAGCAGCTCGTCGGCGATGCTCGCGCCGCCGAGCTCGGGCGGCGTGGCGTCGAGCGCCAGGCCGAGGACCTCGAGCACGACCTTGCGCGCGAGCGAGTGGCCGTTGGCGTGCAATCCCGCCGACGGCAGGCCGATCAGCACATCGCCGGCGACCAGCGTGCGGCGCGGCCGGATCTCGGCGCGCTCGACCACGCCGACGCAGAACCCGGCGAGGTCGTAGTCCTTGCCGTGGTACAGGCCCGGCAGCTCGGCGGTCTCGCCGCCGACCAGCGCGCAGCCGGCCTGGCGGCAGCCCTGGGCGATCCCGGCGATCACGGAGGCCGCGGTCTCGACGTCGAGCGCGGCGGTCGCGAAGTAGTCGAGGAAGAACAGCGGCTCGGCGCCGGTGACCAGGACGTCGTTGACACACATCGCGACCAGATCGATGCCGATCGTCGCGTGGTGGTTGGCGGCGAGCGCGGTCTTGAGCTTGGTGCCGACGCCATCGGTGCCGCTGACCAGGATCGGCTCGCGGTAGCCGTCCGGCAGCCGGCACAGCGCGGCGAACCCGCCGAGCCCGCCGAGGACTTCGGGCCGCATCGTCGAGCGCGCGAGCGGCTTGATCCGCTCGACCAGGGACTCGCCAGCGTCGATGTCGACGCCCGCATCCTTGTACGTGATCGCCATCGCCGCACCTGTACCATACTCGCGCGGGAAATCGCCTTGGGCGCACGCCGGCCGCGCGGTATGCTGCCTTGCACGTGCCACCGCCGCTGATCGATGTCGTGGTCCCGGCCCGCGATCACGCGTCCACCCTGGGCGCCTTGCTCCGCGATCTCCCGCACCGCTCGATCCGATCGGTCGTCGTGGTCGACCGCGCATCGAGCGATCGCACCGCCGAGATCGCGCGCGACGCCGGTGCGCTGGTGCTGCGCGAGCCGAGCGGCGGCTACGGCGCGGCGTGCCTGCGGGCGCAGGCCCACTTCTCGGCGCTGCCGCGGGTGCCCGAGATCATCGCGTTCATCCCGGCGGACCGCCCCGCGGCGGCGGTCGCGATCCCGTCGCTGATCGCGCCGCTCGACGATCGCGGCATGGAGCTGGTGCTCGGCATCGAGCCCGGCCGGCGCCAGCTCGGCGAGAAGCTGGTCACCGGCCTGATCGACACCGTGTATCGCCACCGGTGGTCCGGCGTCGGCCCGGTGCGCGCGATGCGGTTCCCGGCGCTGATCGCGCTCGGCATGAGCGACCGCAGCGCCGGGTGGGACGTCGAGATGCTGGTCCGCGCGGTCAAGCTCGGGCTCAACTGCGACGAGGTCGAGCTGCCGGCCGACGATCACAAGGAGCCCAAGGCGCTCGGCCGCGCGCTATTGCATATCCTGCGTCACGCGACGATGCGATAGTGCCCATGTGACCGGCGACGCGCTCGACCGGCTGGCCCGCGAGTACCCGGCCGGCACGGTGCTGTTCGAAGAAGGCCAGCCCGGCGATGACATGTACATCATCGTCACCGGCGAGATCGAGCTGCGCCGCCAGGTCGGCGACGCCGAGCGCACGCTCGCGGTGCTGCCGGCCGGCGAGTTCTTTGGCGAGATGGCGATCCTGAACGGCCGGCCGCGCTCGGCGACCGCGGTCACGCGCACCGCCGCGCGGCTGTTCGTCATCGACGGCACGACGTTCGAGGCGATGCTGCGGGCGCGCCCCGAGATCGCGCTTCGCATCATCCGGTCGCTCGCGTTCCGGCTCGACGCCGCCAACCACCACGTCGAGCTGCTGCTGCTGCCGAGCGCGGATCACCGCGTGGTCCAGTGCCTGCGCCGGATGGCCGAGGAGCAGATCCAGCGCGCGGGGGTTGCGCTGGCGCAGGGTACGGCGATCCTCGTACCGGCGAGCGCCGGCGATATTGCGCAGCGTGTCGGGTTGCCGCTCGCCGAGGTCACCGACGTCATCGACCGGCTGCGCGCCGGCCGGCTCGTGATGTCGCTGCGCGACACCGGGTTCGACGGCGAGGGCTTCGTGGTCCCCGAGGTCGGCCGGTTGCTGGAGTTCCTCGAGTTCTTGACGCTCAAGGATCGGTTCGGCGGCTGACGGATCCTGGGCGCGCCGCACCCCACCGCACCGCTCCAGACGAGCAGCCGGACGCAAACAAGCCCAACGAAGGGTGACGCGAACCGTGACGCGGAGCTACGCGGCGGCTTCGCCGTCGCGGATCCGGATCACCTTGCGAACGAGCGCGGGGAGCTCGTCGTTCTTGCCATGAACCAGCGTCTCGATCTCGGGCGCCATCTGGACCAGCTGCTGCTTCAGCGCCGTGCTGTTCGTGCCGGTGAGCAGGGTCGAGATGATCGCCACCAGGAAGGAGCCGCCCCAGATCTCGCGGACGGCCTCGGTGGCCGAGGCTGCCTGGACTACCGTGAACCCCTCGGCTTCAAGCGCGCGGGTGATCTCTTCGCGCTCTGTGCTGATTTCATTGACGATTAGGACCGAAGACATCAGAGACCTCACAACCAGAAGACAAGAGCGATCCAAAACCGCGGCTCTAT
>DATBBB010000618.1:0-3132 GCA_036271215.1 Kofleriaceae bacterium
GGTCTCGGGCCGGCCGCTGCGCGAGCTGATCGCCGAGCGCACGACCGTCGCCGAGCGGATCGGCTTGCTCCACCACGTGATCGCGGTCGCCGACGCCCTCGCGTACGCGCACGGCCGCAACGTCATCCACCGCGACCTCAAGCCGTCCAACGTCATCGTCGGCGACTTCGGCGAGACCATCGTGATCGACTGGGGGCTCGCCAAGGATCTCGCCGCCACCGACGAGTCCATCGGCTCGGGGGTCCGCGCGCGCGGCACCCCCAGCCGCGAGCTGACCCAGATCGGCGCGGTGCTCGGAACGCCGGCCTACATGGCACCCGAACAGGAGCGCGGTGAGCCCGTGGACCAGCGCGCCGACGTCTACGCGATCGGCGTCATGCTCTGGGAGCTGTGCGCGGCCAGTCACGTGATTCCAGACGACGCGCGCGCCCGCGCCCGCGAGCTGCGCGGCACCGGCATCGATCACGACCTCGCCGCGATCATCGGCAAGGCGATCGATCCTGATCCCAACCGGCGCTACGCCGACGCCGGCGCGCTCGCCACCGATCTCCGGGCGTTCAAGGCCGGCGCGCGGATCGCCGCGCGCGAGTATTCCCTGGCCGCCACCGTCGCGCACTGGGTGCGCCACCACCGTGCGCTCGCCGGCAGCGCGATCCTGGCAGTCGCGCTCGCGGTGCTCGGCGTCAGCCGGTACGTGCACGATATCGCCGCGGAGCGCGATCGCGCGCAGCTCGAGCACGCCGAGGTCCTGCTCCACAGCGATCCGACGGCGGCGCTCGCCGCGCTCGCCGGCTACCGGGGCAGCGAGACCGTGCGCGCGCAGCGGTTGCGCGCGGAGGCCGAGGGCCGCGGCGTCGCCCGCGCGGTGCTGTTCCCTCACGACGTCACCGTGTGGTTCGCGGCCGGCGACGAGACCGGCGCGGTGATCTCGCTCGGCGAGGACCGCCGGATCCAGGTCACGCGCGGCGGCGTGTCGACGACGCTGGCGACCGACGTGTCGACGCGCGTGCGCGTGGCCTACGCGCCCGATCGCCGCCTGCTTGCGTACGCGACCGCGCCGAACGGGATCGGCCTGCTCGATCTGCGCACCCGGACGATTCGCCGGATCCCCGCGCTGAACCCCACGGCGCTCGAGCTGACCCGCGACGGCGCGCGCCTGGCGGTCGCCGAGCCGGACGGCAGCGTCGGCGTGTGGATCCTCGCTCCGGAGCCCGCACGGATCTATACAGGCGCGCTACCGGCCGTGAGCCAGCTCCGGTTCGCGACGGCGACGCGGATCGTCGCGCTCGCCGGGGGCCGGCTGCACGCCATCGATCTCGACGACCGCGGCGTCGTCCAGGAGCTCGACAGCCCCGCCAACGTCATCGCTCTCGACGCGAGCCCGACGACCGTCATCGCCGGTACCGAGGATGGCCACGCCGTCCTGTTGACGCCGGCGCTCGAGCTCCGCGCCACGACGCTGCTGTGTCGCCAGCGGTTGCGCATCGTCCACTTCATCCCGGGCACCGACCAGCTGGCGTTCTCCTGCCGGGATCCGATCGCCGGGATCGCGCGCTACCCATCGACGCTGGCGGCCCTCACCGTGGCCGCGACCTTCCCGACCCAGGGCGCGACCCTCGTGCACCCGGATGAGACCGGACGCTACATCGGGGCAACGGACGAATCGAACACCGGATATCTCTATGACCTGGCGACGCAACGGCTGATTCGCTATGACGGCAACGCGGGCCGGCCTGCGTTCGTCGCGGCACCGACGGCGGCATTTCCCCACGTCCTGATCGGTGACGTGAATGGCACGATCCGGATCTGGGATCCGCCGGACCGCGCGTCGCGGGTCGCGGTCCAGTCGGCGGTCGCCATCGTGGGCCTTGCGGTCTCGCCGGGCGGCGAGTGGGTGTTTGCCGGTAGCGCCGATGGCGTCGTCCGGCGCGTCGGGCTGCGCGACGCGACCGTCATCGAGCTGCACGGCCACACCGCGATCGCGACGACCCGCGCCGCGCCCGACGGCTCTTCGGTGATGAGCTTCGGACGCGACGGCTCGGTGCGAACCTGGAGCCCGCGCGACGCCACCAGCATGCGGGTGTTCACCGAACATGCGGGCGTCGTGTCCGGCGCGGAGTACATCGAGCATGGCCGCCGCATCGTCTCGGTGGGCGATGACGGGCGGCTGCTCGTGTGGTCGCCGGCCGGCCACGATGTCGCGGTGCGGTTCGCGCACGGCAGCCCGCTGACCGGGCTCGAGGTGCTCGCGCACAGCGATCACGCTGTCGTCCAGGACGCCCACGGCGGCGTGTGGGACGTCTCGCCGGCCGGTACCGTCACGACCGTGCGCGAGCCCGGCGGGCCCGACGTCACGCTCATGGTCGCGTCGCCGCACGGCGACTACCTCGCACTGGGCACCAGCTCCGGCGATCTCGCGGTCTACGAGACCGCGACCTGGCGCGTGGTCGCGATCGTCCACACCGAGGGCGTGATCCGCTCCATCAGCTTCGACCCGCGCGGCCGCGATCTGATGGTGGCGTCGAAGGCGGGGCACTCGCAGTTCGGCCACGTCGCGATCGTCGCGCTCGAAGCGGAGCATCGCATCGGCTGGTCGAAGATCGCGGTCGCGGTCACGGCCGTGGCCTACGCGCCGGACGGCGAGACGCTTGGCTTCGCGTGCGCGGACGGCGGCACGTGGCTGTACGCGGCCACGACCGACCGGTGGGCATACTCACGAGATCACGATACCGAGGTATTGAAACTGCGGTTCTCACCCGACGGTCAGCAGATCATGAGCAGTGATCGCCGCGGCGTCATCATCATTCGCAATGTCGCAGCGACGTTGCAGCGCGCTGTTTCCCTACCACCCTGAGAAAGTCACCATGAAGAAATCGAAGATCGCCCTCAAGCTTCGCGTGAACGCCGAGACCGTGCTCCACCTGCGCCTGATCCAGGACGTCGAGCTCCTGGGCCTCCGCGGCGGGGCCGTGAAGTGGCCCTCCGACCCCGATTGCTATACGGGCGAGTTGTCCAAGATAGCATCATGCTTAGGCAGCTGAGAGGTACCTAGGCTCACGGCGTCAGGAGTTCGCCGACGATGGGCGTGAAGCCGTCCGAGGCGAACGTCAGCACTACCACCCTGAGAAAGTC
>DATBBB010000619.1:0-14226 GCA_036271215.1 Kofleriaceae bacterium
CGTCCAGTTGATCACGGTCGGCAACTTCGACGACGATCTCGGCAAGGTCGCCGACGCCGACCTGATCGTCGAGGCGATCGTCGAGCGGCTCGACATCAAGCAGGCGCTGTTCGAGAAGCTCGAGCAGCTCGCGGCGCCGCACGCGGTGATCGCGTCGAATACGTCGGGCCTGCGGATCGCCGACATGGTCGTCGGCCGCGGCGAGACGTTCCGCAAGAACTTCCTGATCGCCCACTTCTTCAACCCGCCGCGCTACATGAAGCTGCTCGAGCTGGTCGCCGGCGCGGACACCAGCCCCGAGGCCAAGGCGCGGGTCGAGCAGTTCGGCCGCGAGGCGCTCGGCAAGGGCATCGTGTGGGCCAAGGACACGCCGAACTTCATCGGCAACCGGATCGGCCTGCAGTCGATGATGACCACGATCCACCTGATGCTCGAGCGCGGGCTCACCCCCGAGGACGTCGACGCGATCACCGGCGTGGCGATGGCGCACCCCAAGAGCGCGACGTTCCGCACCGCGGACGTCGTCGGGCTCGACACCGTGGGCCACGTCGCCGACAACTGCTTCAAGTCGCTGACCGGCGACGAGGAGCGCCAGACGTTCGCGGTGCCGGCGTACGTCGCCAAGATGATCGAGCGCGGCCAGCTCGGCGACAAGACCAAGGGCGGGTTCTACAAGAAGACCGGCGACAACCTGTCGACCCTCGATCCGAAGACCGGCGAGTACCGCGCCAAGGCCGGCGATCCGGACATCGCGAAGACCACCAAGGGCATCGCCCGGATCGAGGATCCGCGCGAGCGAGTCAAGAAGCTCGCGGCGGCGCCCGGCGCGACCGGCGAGTTCGCGTGGACCGTGCTGTCGCGCAGCCTGGCCTACGCGGCGCGCCGGATCCCCGAGATCACCGACTCGATCGAGGCGATCGACAACGCGATGAAGTGGGGCTACGCGTGGGACCTCGGGCCGTTCGAGACCTGGGACGCGCTCGGGTTCGCCGAGACCTACGCGCGGATCAAGCAGGACGGCGTGGCGCTGCCGGCGTGGGTCGACAAGATGGCCGCCGCCAAGGCCACCGGGTTCTACGCCGATAGCCGGGTCTGGGATCCGGCGCGCGGCGACTACGCCGCGCGCGACGTCGACCCGCGCGAGGTCACGTTCGAGATCCTGCGCAAGGCGACCGGGCCCGTGCTCAAGAACGCGGGCGCCGAGGCGTGGGACCTCGGCGACGACGTGCTCGGCCTGACGTTCAAGACCAAGGCGAACTCGATCGACGCCGACGTGATCAATATGATCAACGACGCGGTCGAGCGCGCCGAGCACGAGTTCCGCGCGCTGGTCGTGTGGAACCACGGCGAGTTCTTCTGCGTCGGCGCCAACCTGTTCGCGGTGGTGATCGCCGCGGGCCAGAAGCAGTGGGACGGCCTGCGCGAGATGATCCGCCGCTACCAGTACGCGACCCAGCGCATGAAGTACGCGACGATCCCGGTGGTCGCCGCGCCGTACAACATGACGCTCGGCGGCGGGCTCGAGCTGTGTTACGGCGCCGACGCGGTCCAGGCCGCGGCCGAGACCTACTCGGGGCTGGTCGAGGTCGGGATCGGCCTGATCCCGGGCGGCGCCGGCACGATGAACATGCTGTGGCAGGCGCTCGGCTCGGTGCCCGAGGGCGTCGAGCTCGATACCTACGCCGCGGTGACCCAGGTGTTCAAGAACATCGCGCTCGCCAAGGTCGCGACCTCGGCCGAGGAGGGCAAGGCGTACGGCTTCTTCCGGCCGAGCGACGGCGTGTCGTTCGACCGCGCGCGCCAGCTGTGGGAGACCAAGCAGCGCGCGATCGGCCTGGCGAACAGCGGCTACCACCCGCCCGGGCCGCGCGCCTACAAGCTGCCCGGCGAGAGCGGCATCGCGACGCTCCACATGATGATCAACACGCTGGTCCACGGCAACTACGCCAGCGCGCACGACGCCAAGATCGCGATGAAGCTCGCGAACGTGCTGTGCGGCGGCGCCTCGGGCGCCAGCCACGCGGTCACCGAGGACGAGTTCCTCGAGCTCGAGCGCGAGGCGTTCGTCAGCCTGTGCGGCGAGCCGCTGTCGCAGGCCCGCATGCAGTACATGCTGCAGAACAACAAACCCCTTCGTAACTGACCGGAGCGAAGTCATGACCACCGAAATTGTGATTGCAGAGGCAGTTCGCTCCGCGGTCGGCCGCGGGTTCAAGGGCTCGCTGTCGACCAAGCGCCCCGACGAGCTCGCCGCGGACGTGATCCGCGGCCTGCTCGCGCGCGTCCCGCAGGCGAGGGGCAAGATCGATGACGTCGTGCTCGGCTGCGCGATGCCCGAGGGCGAGCAGGGGCTCAACGTCGCGCGCCTGATCGCGCTGTCGGCCGACCTCGGCATCGAGGTCCCGGCCCAGACCATCAACCGGTTCTGCTCGAGCGGCCTGCAGGCGATCGCGATCGCCGCCGGGTCGATCGCGGTCGGCTCGAACGACGTCGTGCTCGCCGGCGGCGTCGAGTCGATGACCACGGTGCCGATGACCGGGTTCCACCTCTCGGCGTCGCCCGAGCTGATGGACAAGCTGCCCGGCGCCAACACGCCGATGGGCATCACGGCGGAGAACGTCGCCAACCGGTTCGGCATCACGCGCCAGATGCAGGACGAGTTCGCCTACAAGTCGCAGATGAAGGCCAAGCAGGCGATCGAGACCGGCGCGTTCAAGGACGAGATCGTCGCGGTGCGCGCGGTCGACTACCAGGACGGCCACCGGGTGTACCGCGACTTCACGGTCGACGAGATGCCGCGGTTCGACACCACGGTCGAGGGCCTGGGCAAGCTGCCGCCGGCGTTCGCCAAGGGCGGCAGCGTCACCGCCGGCAACTCGTCGCCGATCTCGGACGGCGCGGCGGCGGCGCTCGTGATGTCGCGCAAGGCGGCCGACGACCTCGGGGTCGTGCCGCTCGGGATCTTCCGCGCGTTCGTCACGGTCGGCGTCGATCCCGAGATCATGGGCATCGGCCCGCTGCCCGCGGTCCAGAAGCTGCTCGCCAAGACCGGGCTCAAGGTCTCGGACATCGACGTGTTCGAGGTCAACGAGGCGTTCGCCAGCCAGGCGGTGTACTGCACGCGCGAGCTCGGCCTGCCCGAGGACCGCGTCAACATCAACGGCGGCGCGATCGCGCTCGGCCACCCGCTGGGCTGCACCGGCGCCAAGCTGACGGCGTCGGCGCTGTACGAGCTGCGCCGGCGCGGCGGGCGCTACGCGATCGTCACGATGTGCATCGGCGGCGGCCAGGGCGCGGCGGGTCTGTTCGAGCGCGCCTGAGTCGACGGAGCCGGCCGGGAAGTCGCGGCAACCTGCTACGCTGGTCGCGATGGCAACCACGCGGCCCGGCCGGATCGTCGCGCTCGCCATCGCCGCGGCCGGCTGCCAGGGCGGCAAGTCCGAGCCGCCGGCAGGAACGGCCGGCAGCGCGGCGAGCCCGGTCGCCGTGGCGACGCACGTCCAGCTGCCGCGCAGCCCGGACGCGCCGCTGAGCTACGCCACGCGGCCGATCGATCGCGACGCGCTCGCCCGGCTCGCGGCGATCGAGTTCCCCGACTTCGAGCGCCAGGGCAGCCACGCGACCGAGTCCACCGCGCGGGTTCGCCACGTCACGCGGACCCGGCCGATCCTCGGCGTGACCGTCGAGCTCACGCGCTGCGCGAAGCCGTGCCCGGCGATCTCGACCGCGCGCTGGGTCGCCCGGCGCGACGAGGTCATCGAGCTGGCGCTGCCGGCCACGCTCGTCCGCCGGCCGGACACCCGGTTCGAGCTCGGCGGCGTCACCGTCGCCGGCGTGCCCGCGCTGTACAGCTACGCGCTCGGCTCGACCGGCGCGTCGGATACGACCGCCGCCCAGGGCCAGCCGTCCGAGACCTACGTCGACAGCTACACGCTGGACTACCGCGACGGCGTCACCCAGTTCCACGTCGCGGCGAGCTACCTCGACGACGCGGTCGGCGGCGTCGACCGCTTGCTCGCGATCGCGCCGCCGGAAGATCTGCAGAAGCTCGCGACAGCGTTCCTGAGCTTCTACTTACATGAATGTCAGTGACCCGATCGTGGTGGCTAGGCTTTCTGGAGCGCGATCTTGCGCGGCTTGGCCTCCGCCTTCTTCCAGATCGTCAGGTGCAGGACGCCGCTGGCCAGCTTGGCCTCGACGCGCTCACCGTCCGCGGTGTCGGGCAGGGCGAAGCTGCGGGTGAACGAGCCGTACTGCCGCTCGTAGAGCGCAAACGCTTCGCCTTCCTTGCGCTCATCGGCCTGGCGGGTGCCGGAGACGGTGAGCACGTTGTTGTGGACCGCGATGTCGAGGTCCGACTCGGCGACGCCGGGGACATCCGCCTTGACCACGAACGCCTCGTTGGTCTCCTTGACCTCGAAGGCAGGGACAAACGCGCTGGCCGGATGGCCGCCGAAGAACGGGTCCCACGACAGCAGATCGCGCGCGACCTGGAACGGGTCACGCGTGACGTAGCGAGCGGGGCTGGTGGAGTTGCTGGTGCCGTTGGTGCGAGCGAGAATCGACATGAGAATTCCTCCTGTGCAGGGAAGATTGGGTTATTTGAAGACCCCCTCTTCATAAGCATGCACAGGCCTCGCGCAACGGCTTGACGAGCAAGCGCACAGTGGTTATCCGCGTCGGGCTCGTCGGACGATCACAGGCTCCAGCCGCGGGCGAGCGCTGACGCACGCAGCTGGGGCCACAGGTCGTCGCCCGGAGGCCGGGGCCCGGCGCCGAGCGAGATCCCCGGTAGACCGGGCAGGCACGCGGCGAGGATCGGCGCCACCAGCGTCGGCAGCGCCGGGACGCGCGGATCGACGTGCGTGAAGTCGAGCGCGTGGGCCAGGTTCGTGATGTTCGAGTTCGGGGCGTCGCGCGCGGTCAGGTTCGGCAGGCCCCACCGCCACTCGATCAGCTTGAGGATCGAGGTGTGATCGAACAGCTGGGACTGGATCCGCGGCGCGGCGCCGGCGCGGGTCCACGGCGACGCGACCACGACCGGCACCCGCATGCCGAGCAGGACGTTGCCGTCGGCGTCCGGCGGGTCGACGTCGTTGGCGGCGACCGAGCGCGGCGGCGCGACGTGATCGAAGAACCCGCCCCACTCGTCGTAGGTGAGGATGAACACCGTGTTGGCCCAGCACGGCCCGTGCGCCACCGCGTGGAACGCCTGGCTCATGAACGCGTCGCCGACCCGCAGATCGGCGTGCGGGTGATCGTCGCCCGAGGTGCCCGAGCCCTCGTCCAGGAACCTGGGATCGAGCACCGACACCGCCGGCAAGAGGCCGGTCGCCGCGTCGACGAGGAACTCGGCGTACGTCCCCGAGATCGGCAGGTACTTGGCGCCCCACATCGCCAGGAACGGGACGTCGGAGAAGTAGTAGCGGTGGGAGACCCCGGCGGCGGCCAGCCGATCCCAGATCGTCGGTACGGTCTGCACGCCGGTGATCTGGCTGTTGTGCAGCCCCGGGGTCTGCGCCGCGTGCAGGAAGAACCGGTTGGGGTAGGTCTCGGCGAGGATCGAGCAGAAGTAGCGATCGAGCGTGGTGAAGCTCGCGGCCAGCTCGTTGAAGAACGGCCGGTCCTTGCGCTCGTAGTAGCCGATCGAGAACAGGTCGCTGTTGGCGCGCAGCCAGCCATCCATCGCGCCGCCGTTGTACTGCGTCCGTCCGCCCTCCCACGAGTGATCGGGGTCGAGGTTGGCGCAGCCCTGGAACCCGATCGTCGGCGCGAGCGCGTACGTCGGGTGCAGCGCGCCCGCGGGATCCGGGTAGGCGAGCCCGGCCTGGCGGCCATCGGCGCCGGGCAGCCAGCCGAGCAGGTGATCGAAGCTGCGGTTCTCCATCATCACGACGACGATGTGCTCGATGCCGGACTGCGCCGGCGGCGGGAGCGTGTCATCGGGGGTGGCGTGGGCGAGCCGGCGGCCGAGCAGCATCGCGCCGCCCGCCGCGGCCGCCGTGGTCTGCAGGAAGCGTCGGCGCGTCGGCTTTGGAATCATCCGTCCAGGGTTGAACGGTGGCGCCGGCGAAGCCACGCGCGATCGATGATTTACCGAGGATCTAACGCGGTCAGGGCGCGAACACCGCGCGCACGTAGCACCGCGGCCTGGCCTCCTCGCCGGCTGCGGCGACGAACCCGGCGGCGCCGAGCTGATCGCCGTGTGCGAACAGCCGCAGGTGGATGCGCACGCAATCGCCGACGAAGCTCGGCTTGCGGTACGCGATGTCGAACTCGCGCGACCGCAGCTTGGCCGGGTGGTCGCCGGCCGCGAGCCGGCGCTGCACCGCGTCGAGGAAGCAGCGCATGTAGACCAGCGAGTTGACGTGCTGGTTGGCGTCGGTCTGGTCGAGCGTGAACCGGGTCTCGACGAGATCCGGCGCCAGCTCGTCGAGCCAGGTCGCGCCGGCGGGGGCATCGCCGGCCGAGCTCGGCGGCTGCGCCGCGTGGTGGGTCGGCGGGATCGCGGGGTAGCCGGCGATGCCCTCCAGGCTGGTCACCCGGCGCTGGCCCGGCGGCGCGAACGGCCGGGTGAACGTGTGCTCGGCGAACGCGTGCCCGGCGAGCACCGGATCGCGCGACGCGGAGCGGGTGCCGCCGGCGATCCGGCCCGGCACACCGCGGACCTCGGACCACACGTTCATGTAGACCCGCGCGACCTCGCCCGCCGCGTCGCGATCGTGCGCCAGCTCGAAGCCGACCGTCGAGGTCAGCGGGTGGTGGACGCGGATCGGTTGCTCGAGCGAGAGCACGGTCAGCCGGGTCAGGAGCGACAGCACGCCCGCCGCGCGCGCGTTGCGCACGCCGGGGTTCTTGGCCAGCGCGACCTCCCACAAGGTCGCGAGCGACGACGGGATCGCGGTCGTGATCAGCCGGCCGTCCTGCGTACAGTCCTCGTAGCGCGGGCTGCGCTCGGTGGTGACCACGTGCGCGGGCTCGAACACCGGCGCGGCAGGCGCGGGGAACAGCACCGGGAGCGAAGCCAGAGGCGAAGACGGAGACGGAGGCGGAGACGGCGACGACATCCCGCGCAGGATACCCAGCGAGCGCCGCGCCGCCTCGCACCACCGGTCGGATCATGGCGGAAGAACGTGCGGGAAGGGCCCGGCGGCTTGCCGGCGCGAGCGGCAACCCCGGAGATCGAGACGACGTGACGCGCGGGAGCAGCATGCGACGGTCACGGCACGAGCTCGCCGCGGATCGCCGGCGCGATCCGCCAGGCATCCCCGGTGATCTCCGCGCCATGCTCGCGGTAGGGTGCCGCGTGGTCCAGGCGCTGCCGATCGATGCCGTGTTGCCCGCCGTGGTCGGCGCGGTGCGCGACCGCGGGGTCGTGGTGCTGGTCGCGCCGCCGGGCGCCGGCAAGACCACGCGCGTGCCGGGCGCGCTGCTCGACGCCGGGATCGTCGCGGGCGAGGTCGTGGTGCTGCAGCCGCGGCGGCTCGCGGCCCGGCTCGCGGCGACCCGGGTCGCGGCCGAGCGCGGCGGGGAGCTCGGCGGCGAGGTCGGCTACGAGGTCCGGTTCGATCGCCGCGCCGGCGCCCAGACCCGGCTGCGGTTCGTGACCGAGGGCGTACTGACCCGGCGGCTGCTCGGCGATCCGGAGCTGCGCGGCGTCGGCTGCGTGGTGATCGACGAGTTCCACGAGCGCCACCTCGACGGCGACCTGGCGCTGGCGCTGGTCAGCCGGCTGCGCGCGCGGCGGCCCGAGCTCGCGCTGGTCGTGATGTCGGCGACGCTCGACGCCGAGCCGGTCGCGGCGTTCCTCGGCGATGGCGCGGGCGACGCGCCGATCGTCCGGTCCGAGGGCCGGACATTCGCGCTGACGATCGAGCACCAGGAGCAGCCCGACGACCGGCCGCTCGGCCGCCAGGTCGCCGCCGCGGTGCGCCGCGCGGCACAGGACAAGCTCGACGGCGATGTCCTCGTGTTCCTGCCCGGCGCCGCCGAGATCCGGCACTGCCAGAGCGATCTGGCCGAGGTCGCGGCGATCTTCGAGCTCGCCGTGCTGCCGCTGTACGGTGACCTGCCGGTCGAGGATCAGGACCGCGCGGTCCGGCCCGGCGTGCAGCGCAAGGTGATCCTGGCGACCAACGTCGCCGAGACCTCGGTGACGATCGATGGCGTGGTGTGCGTGATCGACACCGGGCTGGCGCGGATCGCGCGCCACTCGCCGTGGACCGGGCTGCCGTCGCTGCAGATCGAGCCGGTCAGCCGCGCCAGCTGCACCCAGCGCGCCGGCCGCGCCGGCCGCACCCGCCCCGGCCGCGTGATCCGGCTCTACACCAAGCACGATCACGACACCCGGCGCGCGTTCGAGGTCCCCGAGATCGCGCGCACCGATCTCGCGGGCGCCGCGCTCGAGCTGTACGGTGCCGGGCTCGCCGGGCTCGGCGCGCTGCGCTGGTTCGAGCCGCCGCCCGCCCCGGCCGCCACCGCCGCCGAGGATCTCGTGGTCCGGCTCGGCGCCGTCGAGCGCACCGCACCGCCCGCCGGCGCCGCTGGGGCTGGGGCTGGAACTGGGACTGGAACAATCACGGCACTCGGCCGCCGCATGCTGCGGTTCCCGGTCCACCCGCGGCTCGCGCGCATCGTGTGCGAGGCGGAAGGCCGCGGTGTCGCCGAGCCGGCCTGCGTGATCGCCGCGCTGGTCGGCGCCCGCGAATTGCGCGTCGAGCGCCGCGGCCCGCGCGCCGAGGCGCGGCTGACCTCACCGTCGGATCTGATCGACGACATGGACGCGCTGTACGACGCCCGCCGCCACGGCATGCGCGCCGACCGACTGCGCCGCGACGGGCTCGATCCGCACGCCGCGAGCGCCGCGGATCGGGTCGCCCGCCAGCTGACCCGCGCCGCGCGCGACGCCTGCCCCGCGCCGACCGATCACGACGCGGTCGACCGCGAGCTGCGGATCGCGATCCTCGCCGGGTTCCCCGATCGGGTCGGCAAGCGCCGCGCGCCGCGCAGCGCCGAGATCGTGTTCGCCGGCGGCGGCAGCGGCGTGCTCGCGCCGAGCTCCGCGGTGATCGACGCCGAGCTGATGGTCGCGGTCGACGTGGCGGATACGAGCGCCCGCGGCCAGGCCAGCAAGGTCCAGATCCGGCGCGCCAGCGCGATCGACGCCAGCTGGCTGCTCGATCTCTACCTCGACCGGATCGGCGAGCGCGACGAGCTGGTGTGGAACGCCGCCAAGCAGCGCGTCGAGCGCGTGACCCAGCTGACCTACGACGGCCTGCCGATCGACGACGCGCGCGACGTCGAGGGGGCGCGCCGCGCCGGGCCCGCCGCCGCCGCCGTGCTCGCCCGCGAGGCGCTCGCCGCCGGCATCGCGCAGTTCGTCGACCCCGACGCGCTCGCCCAGTGGCGCGCCCGGGTCGCGCTGGTCGCCAGGATCGCGCCCACCAGCGGGCTCACCGCGCCGACCGACGAGGCGCTCGCCGGCGTGATCGCCGGCGCCTGCGACGGCGCGATCTCGTTCGACGAGCTGCGCAAGCTCGGCCTGCTCGCGCTGCTCGACGCCGGGCTGGGCCCGCACCGCGCGCTGGTCGACCGGCTCGCCCCGAGCCACTGGCAGCTACCGCGCCGCCGCACCCCGATCCACTACGAGCTCGATCAGCCGCCGTGGATCGCCTCGCGGCTGCAGGACTTCTTCGGCCTCGCCCGCGCCCCGGCGATCTGCGACGGCCGCGTCCCGCTGGTCCTCCACCTGCTCGCCCCCAACCAGCGCCCGGTCCAGGTCACCACCGACCTACCCGGGTTCTGGGTCAAGCACTACCCCGCGCTGCGCAAGCAGCTGATGCGGCGCTATCCCAAGCACGCCTGGCCCGAAGATCCGTCCGCCCTGATCGCCGGCGACGACTGACGCGCGGCCCAGCTACGTCTGTTGCCTTATCATCTCAAGTCAGGAACGTCGGCTTGTCGGTGCGCGCGACCACGACCTCGGGAGAGCGCAGCGGCGCGGCCGGCGGAGCCGCGATCACCGGCGCCGGGGTGGCGGCGCGCGTGCGGCCACCGCGCTCGACACGCGCGACGGGCAGCGTGTGATCGACCATGCCGACCTCGCGCGCCGCGATCCGGGCGCGGCGCTTGCGGACCGCGCCGATGATCCATGCGCCGAACACGGCGATCGGGAGCCCGTACACCAAGGCCGTCCCGGCGAGCTCGCTCTCGACCGCCAGCCGCAGCAGCAGCGGGCCAACCACGTACGGCGCGAGCACCGTCGCGGCGGTCACCACGAGCGAGCGCAGCAGGTTGACGTGGTAGTAGCTGACCAGCACGCGCAGCACGATCACCAGCCACCCGCCGGTATAGAACAGGTCGGGGATGCCGATCATCCGGGTGCTGCACGCGATCAGCGCGAGCAGCAGGGCACCGCCGAGGGTGTTCTTGTAGTTGCCGCGGTCGAGGATCTGCAGCGAGCCCCAGAACACGAGCGCCCAGAACGACATCGCGAACAGGAGCGTGAGCAGCCAGGCCAGCGCCATCGCACCACGATACGCGCCGGCCGCGCGGATTCAAGCACAGGGCCGATCGGATCGAGGCTCGAAATCGAGCGTGAGCACCATCATGCGGAGTCGCGTGCGATATTGCTCGAACGGCCTGCGTCAGACCACGTCGACCGAATGTTGCTGGCTCTCGATCACGCGCCGGCCGTCGAGCGTGAGCCGCCAGCGCAGGCCGCGGCGCGACAGCTCGGCGGTATAGACCGAGTCGACATACAGCCGGCGCGCCCACGCCGCGGCGGGTGCGGTCGCGACCAGCAGCGGCAGCAGTAACGCGTAGTCGCCGGACAGCTCGCACGCGAGCACCGCGGCGGTCAGCGGCGCGTGGGTCGTCGCGGCGAGCGCGGCCGCGAGCCCGACCAGCGCGTACGACGCCGGCGCGCCGATCGCATCGCCGAGCACCGCGTGGAGCCCGAACGCGTAGAGCGCCCCGGTGCAGGCGCCGATCAGCAAGGTCGGGGTGAACGCGCCGCCGGGGTTGCCGGAGCCCACCGCCATCGCGGTCGCGACCGGCTTGGCGATCAGCAGCCACACCACGAGGCCGACCGCGAGCTTGCCATCGAGCAGCGCCTCGAGCGGCTCGAACCCGTTGCCGGCGACCATCGGCAACCCGGTCAGCACCGCGCCGCACGCGAGGCCGCCGAGCGCCGGCCGCCACGGGATCGGCACCCGCCGCCACATCCGATCCGCCGCGCCGAGCAGCCGCAGGAACCCGACGCCGACCGGCGCCGCGACCAGGCCGAGCCCGGCGAACGCCAGGAGCTCCGCCGGCGCGCCGGACCCGAAGCCGCGCACGCCGTACAGCGGGGTGCCGCCGACCACGTAGCGCGTCGCGATCGTCGCGATCACCACCGCGATCAGCATCGGCACGATCGCCTCGAGCACGACCACGCCGGTCACGATCTCGACCACGAACAGCACCGCGGAGACCGGCGCGTTGTACGCCGACGCGAACCCGGCGGCCACGCCCGCGGCGATCACGATCCGCGCGGTGACGTCGTCGAGCGCGAACGCGCGGCGCGCGCCCTCGCCGGCCGCGGCGCCGAACTGGATCAGCGGGCCCTCGCGGCCGAGCGACGCCCCGGCGGCGATCGCGCACCACGACGCCACCGCCTGCAGCGCGCTGCGCGCCAGCGGCACGCGGACCCGGCCGAGCACGATCGCCTCGATCACGAACCCGACGCCGCCGCCCTCGCGGAGCCGCGCCGCCGCGACCAGCACCAGCCCGGCGCCGAGCCCGCCCACCGCCGGCAGCACCAGCCGCTGCCACACCGGCGCCGCGGCGATCATCGCGACCACGCCGGTGCCGCCGGCCAGGCGGTAGAACCCGGCGAGCGAGGCGCGGAACACGATCGCGAACCCGGCGGCGACCAGCGCCACCGCGACCACCGCGGTCCATCGCCGCCACCAGGCCGAGATCGGCTTGGCCGCGGGCTCGGTCACTTCGCGGGCGGCTGGGTCAGGCGCGCCGCCGCCGACACCGGCACGCTCGGCCACAGCAGGTGATAGAGCCGGAGGCTGATCAGCAACAGCCCGTACTCCTGGAGATCTCCGCCCGAGTCGCGCAGCACCGAGAAGTTGAAGTCGACCAGCGCCAGCGCGTCGCTGATCAGCGACATCAGCTCGTCGATCGACGGGGTCTTCATCTGCTTGTCGAACGCCCACGCCATGAGCCGGGTGCGCAGCGCGTCGAACATCGGCTTGATCCGGACGTGCAGCGCGGCGACCCGGCTCGGCCGCAGCCAGGTCAGGATCATCCCGGCGAGCGCGCGGACGTCGCCCGCCATCGCCTCGACGCCCATCGCCGGCTCGACCAGCCCGATCATCGCCGGCATCACGGTGCGGGTCGCGACCGCGCCCTTGAACAGCAGCGCGTTGGGCGAGATGTTGTTGTGCGCCATGCCGTGCTCGTGGAGCGCGGCGACCTGGCGGATCACCACGAAGCCGAGCGACAGCGCACCGTCGATGTTGAGATCGAGCTCGGCGATCCGGTCGCCGAACCTCGGCTCGTCGACGTACTCGCTGAACAGCAGCAGCGACGACGTGTTGGCGTCGTAGATCACCTTGTGCAGCGACGTGAGCAGGCCCTGGCGCACGCGCTTGAGCGTCGGCCAGAAGTGCTGCTGCCAGTTTTCGACGAACTGGCGCGGATCGGCGATCTTGGTCAGATCGATCACCGTGACCAGCTTGGGGAAGATGTTGGCGTCGGGGAACTGGCCGCTCTCGACCATGTCGACCCGCGGCGCGGCGAGGAAGATCGGGTGGCCGCGGACCCGGCCGAGGCTGCGCTCGACGGCGTAGCCCCAGTCGAACACCGCGCGCTCGGCGGCCTCGACCAGATCGCTGGTGATCGACGGATCCGACAGCGCGACCTCGTTGGTCTTGGTCTTGTCGACCGCGGGCCGGCTCGCCCTGCGGCTCGGCCGCTCGTCGGGCAGCTCGCGCAGCATGCCGCGCAGCTCCTGGATCACCGCCTGGATCGACGGGAACCGCTGCACCGGATCGCGCTCGATGCAGCCCTCGATCACCGGGCGAATCACCGTGGGAAAGCCCTCGGGATAGAACACTTTGCTCCGGCCGCTGACCACCACGCCCTCGGCGATCCGGATCAGCAGCGCCCACATGTCGTCGGCCTGGCCGTACAGCAGCTGATCGGTGAACAGGCCGTGCAGCGCACCGCCGACCGCGTAGACGTCGAGCGCGGTGTTGATCGGCGTGTCCATCAGCGCCTGATCGATCGACTCGGGCGCGACCGACCAGCCCGGCGAGCCGAAGATCCGGCCCTTGTAGTAGCTGCGGTAGGTCTGGTTGCCGAGGTCGTCGAGCGACATCGCCAGGTCGAAGTCGAACACGTAGGCGACGTTGGCGCCGTCGTCGACCAGGATGTTGCGCAGCGTGAAGTCGCGGTGAACCAGCCGCGCGGCGTGCAATGTCGCGAGGCCCTCGAGCGCCTGGACCAGCAGCTTGGTGCGCGCCCGCGGCGTGAGGTTGTGCTTGGGGATCGCCTCGAGCAGCGTCATCCCCATCCGCGGGGTGACGAACAGGTAGTTGTCCGAGATCGGTGCCGAGACGTAGGTCGGCAGGATGTTCGGGTGCTCGATCGCCGCGATCCGCGCCATCGCGGCGAGGTTGTTGTGGTGGTCGCGCCGGGTGACCTCGTCGGTCCGGAGCTGGAACAGGTAGTTGGAGTGGAAGACTTTACCGACCACGGCCTCGACCGCGCCGGTCATGTCGTCGCGGCGCTCGAGCTCGTAGACCGTGCCCATACCACCGTTGGACAGGTGCTTGCCGAGCGTGCGGTAGAGGTAGCGGTTGTAGCGAAAGATGATCCCGGGCTTGGTCAGATCGTCGGACTTGAACGTACCGATCGACGTCGTTTCGACCCAGTCGGTCATCCTCGCCGCCCTGACTGTACGCCTACGCAGGTGTCCGGGGCAACCTTCGGGGCGAAACCAACCTGCTGGAATCGCTCATGGAGCCTCGGGGAGCATCAGACGGCGGTGTCTTGTCGCAGCGGCGCTGGCGTGCTGCACCGCCATCGTCGATGTGGTACCCAGCGACTGGCATCCATGATGGAGCATCGCGTAGCCAAGCTCGCCGCCGCGGCGACGTTCGTGCTGCTCGTGATCGGCGGTACGGTCAACCCCACGGGGTCGAGCCTGGCCTGCCCGGAGCCGACCCT
>DATBBB010000620.1:0-18864 GCA_036271215.1 Kofleriaceae bacterium
TGAACATTTCCGGAGGCTCTCGTTTCACTCCGAACTTGATAGCAGGAACGTAGATCAAGTGGCAACCGATTTGCGAGGTCCGCCGACGAGAGAGCTCTCATTTGCAGCATCGACTTCGTTGTGCTGTCGAGGGTCGGTGTCAGTCGAGCGGGCCGACCGAGCTGAGCTTGCCGCGCTCGCGATACATGCGCTCGACCGTCGCGCGCAGCATGTCATCGTCGATCTCGACGTTGTTGGAGCCGGCGACGTAGGCGGTGCGCTCGCAGGCGACCTTGATGAAGCCGCCGGACAGCTGGTAGCGCTCGGCGAGGGCGTCGAAGTCGATGCTGGCGGATCGGGCGCGCTCGGGGAGGGTGCGGCGCCACAGCTCGGCGCGCATGTCGGGGCTCGGGAACGAGAAGAACACGTCGTAGGTGAACCGGCGCTTGAAGGCCTGGTCGATCGATGAGGTCAGGTTGGTGGTGAGGATCGCGAGGCCGCCGAACCGCTCGAGCCGCTGCAGGAGGTAGTTGGTCTCCATGTTGGCGTAGCGATCGTTGCTGCTCTTGACGTCGGTGGTGCGCTTGCCGAACAGGGTGTCGGCCTCGTTGAATAGCAGGACGACGTGGCCGGGCTCGGCGGCGTCGAACACGTCGGACAGGTTCTTCTCGGTCTCGCCGAGCCACTTGGAGACGACCTGCGACAGGTCGACCTCGTAGATGTCGAGGCCGAGCCGGCGGGCGAGCACGGTGCCGGACATCGTCTTGCCGACGCCCGGGTGGCCCGAGAACAGCACCGAGATGCCGTGCGCGCCGCGCAGCTTGAACGCGTCGCGGATCTTGCGGCGCTCGCGGGCGGCGTCGGTGATCTCGGTCAGGGCGGCGCGGGTATCGTCGTCGACGATCAGATCGTCGAGGTCGAACGGGGTCGGCAGCTTCTTGCCGAGCCGCGAGATCCGCTGGTGGAGCTGGGCCGCGACCGCGACCGCGAGGTCCTCGGAGCCGGGCGGCGGCGCATCAGGCATCCGGCCACCGATCGCGGCCTGCGCGGCGGCGACGATGATACCGCCGGGGATCGCGAACCGGCCCGACAGGCTCTCGGCGCCGGGCTCGTCGAGCGCCGGCACGATCTGGCGCCACAGCTTGGTGCGCACGGCGAGCGCGGGGACCTCGAGCGTGAGGTGGACCAGCGGGCGGTGGTGGATCCGCGGCATGCGCTCGCGGTTGACCGTGATCGCGATCGGCCCCGACCACGCGTCGATCATCGCGCCGAAGAACCCGGGCAGCTCGTCGCGGTCGCCGTCGCGGATCACCACGTCGTCGATGTCGGCGAACACCGGCACCGCGTCGAGCAGCAGCAGCTCGCGGACCAGCGAGCGGATCGCGGTGGCCTGGGCGAGCGGCTGCATCATCGCGAGCCGCCGGCCGTCGATCGTCATCACGCGCTGGCCCCAGTGGGTCGCGGCGCGCGACAGCAGCAGCTTCTTGCCGAGCCCGCGCTGGCCCTGGACCACGAGCACGACCTCGGACGACCGGATCGCGGCGGTGGCGAGCTGGACCGCGACCGCGGGGAACTCGCCGTCGAGCGTGCGGCCGCACAGCTCGGCGAGCTCGGTCAGCTCGGGGTCGAGCTCGATCGAGGTGCCGTCGAGCAGGTGGACCAGCCGGCTCGCGGCGCGGATCCGGCGGAACAGCAGCGAGTCGCCGGGCGCGAGGTCGATCAGCTGGTAGCGCAACAGCGGCGAGCTGCTCGACAGATCGCGCGCCATCAGCGAGCGCGACTCCGGCGTGTCGTAGACCAGCTGGGCGAGCAGCCGGCCGTCGAGCCCGCGGCTGTTGGGGTCGCGCGCGAGGTAGCGATAGGCCGCCACGAGGTTCGGATCGGCCTCGGGCAGCAGCGCGAACATCAGGGTCGACCACTGGCGCGGCGACAGCGCGAACACGCGCATCAGGTTGACCAGCGGGGCGCGCACGCCGGCCGCGACCGCCGCGGCGAGCCGGGCCTCGATGGTGCGGTGCAGCTCGAGCCACTGGGTGAGCACGGCCTGGGCGCCGGCCTCGTCGCCGCCGCGCTCGCCGCGCGCGGTCGCGAACAGCCGGGCGATCTCGGTGGTCGAGTTGACCGCCTCGGTGACGCCGGCGGCCGGCGAGGCGGAGGTCCGAGCCCAGCCGAGCCGGATCTCGTACTCGACGCGGAGCCAGGCGCGGCGCAGCTCGTCGCGCAGGTGGGTGGTGGCGTCGACGTACGGCTCGGCGGTCACGCGGCTATCCTAACCCCAGAGCTCACCCGTGCTGACCCGCCTCGCTTTGCAGATTGCGCGATCTCTTCGTTACCGCGGTGCGGGCGCGGTCGACGTCAGGCGAACTCTTGTTCGCGCTGGATCCCGAGCTCGTCGGCGATCATCTCGGGCGCCGGCGCGGCGGTGATCCCGGCCTGCTCGGGCTTCTCCTCGACGCGGGCCTCGACCGCCGGGGCCGCCGCCTCGTCGGTCTGCGGCTGGTCGAGCGAGTCGTTCTCGGCGGCGAGCGCGAGCATCTGGGCCGCGAACGGCATCGTGTACATCGCCGAGGTGATCTTCAGGCGCTGGGCGCCGGAGATGCCGGCGTCGGTGTCCGAGTCGCGCGAGCCGAACAGCTGGTCGAACTTCTGGTCGCCCAGCTCGTCGCGCAGCTCGTCCATCTCGAGCGCCACGCCGATCGCGCGGAAGTCGGTGATCGTCGGGCCGGCGAGGAAGTCCTTGACCGCCTGCGACGCGCTGTGGCCGCGCTGGAGCTCGAACGCGTGATCGTAGCGGCCCTCGTAGGGCTGGGTCCAGCCGGCCGCCTCGGTGTGGCCGCGCGCGTAGTTGGGGTCCCACTTGTCGGGAGTGCCGGCCGCGGTGCACGCCGCCTGGTACTCCTCGGGTTCGAACATGCCGCCGTCGAGCTGGCCCGACTCGGCCGTGGGCTTGTTGCCGAACGCCTGTTCCGACGCGGTCTCGCCGACCTCGGTTGTGGCGAGCTCAGGGGGCGCGGGCGCAGCGACCTCGGGCGCGGCGGCCTCGGCGACCGGGGCCTCGGGGGCCGCCACCTCGGGAGCGACCTGGACCTCGGCCGGCGCGGGCGCGGCCTCCACCACGGCCTCCGGCTCGGCGGGCGCTACCTCGGGCGCGAGCTCCTGAGGCGCTTCGGTGGTCTGCTCCAGATCGGCGGGTCGGACAAGCATGGCCCGGATGATACGAGAGCAGGCGCGCCAAGCTTCCCGAAAACGTCCTCGGTACACCGAAAGATATTCGAGTCTTCATGCGAGGCAGGACGGACGCGTCGCGGCGGGTCGTCGGGTGGGCGCCGGACGTCGTCCGCCCTCGGTGCGGGCCCGCACGCCGGCGGTAACTTCTCGGCAACAGGCCGCACGACCGCTCGGAGATCTGCGTATGTTCGCGGCGTGGAGTTCTCGTTCGAGCGCCGGGCGCGGTCGCGCAAAGCCAAGGCCGGGCTGCGCTCGCTGTTCGGCAAGGCGCCGAGCGCCGCGGAGGCCAAGGACCGGCTCGACCGGCTGGCGGCGCGGGCGCTGAAGGGCGCCGAGGTCACGGTGTCGGCCAAGCGGATCACCGCCGAGCTGCACTCGTTCGTGCCGGCGCTCCGGATCCTGATCGAGCCCGACGGCGCGCTCGTGGTGCGCGGCCAGGCCGGGGCGGGGCCGGGCTACGCCGACGACGCGATCGCGCGGATGGCGCCGATCCTCGACGAGCTCGACTACGCCTGGGAGCCCGACGACTTCGATCCACGGGCGGCGGCGCTGGCCTGGCTCACCGAGCAGCTGCGCGGCGGCGCGACCGAGCTCGGCATGCCGGATGACCGCGCGTTCCGGGTCGACGCGCCGATCCTGACCGCGCTCGGGCCGCGCGACGCCGCCTGGCGCGACGCTGTGCTCGCCGATCCGAGCGCCGGGCGCGACATCTTCGCATGGTGGGACCGCAAGCCCGGCCACCTCGAGCGGTCGCGCGCGGTGCTGGCGATGTGGCACGAGGTGCCGTGGCGCGAGCCGGTCGACAAGCCGGAGCGCGCGCTGATGAAGCGGGTCGACGCCGACCTGCGCGCCGCCCGCAAGGCCGATCCCGAGCTCGCGCTGCCGTATGCCGAGTGGGCCGACATCGCGGGCTACCTCGGCGACGACGAGCGCGCGGAGCAGCTGCGCGAGCGCGCGACCGGGCCATCGAAGATCGGCTATCGCCGCTACGACATGGACGTCGAGATCGGCGGCGGCTGGACGATCACGCTACCGGGCAGGTTCGTCAGCTCGTGGGAGGACGACGGCGAGCGCTACTGGGCGACCGACGGCCCGCGCATGGTCGAGGTCACCAAGCTCGAGACCACCGAGCAGGACTCGGCGAAGCTGATCGAGATCGCACCGCCGAACCACCCGGTGATCGCCGCGACCGCCGAGGGCACGCGCCACGCGCGGATCGAGGCGCACGACGAGGATCACCTGCACATCGTGCACGGCCTGGTCGCGGTGGCGCCGCACGTGGCGATCTTCACCTGCAAGGCGACCGCGGCCGACGAGCCGTGGGCGCTCGACACCTGGCGCAGCCTGCGCCACGCCTGAGTCAGCGAGTCCTCGAGACGATCTTTTCCGTGGAGGTGCGGCGGGCAGGATGCCGGCAAGCCGATCGACAAGAGCGGCGAACGAAGGTTCGATAGCTCTTGAGTCGCGCGGCGGCGTCCTACATTGGTTGTTCGCGCCGACACCGTGACGCCGCGCGCATTGTGAGAGCGATGATTGCCGGGGCTTGCCGCGCGAAAATCGCGGATAGTTTCCGCATACCTATGCGGAAGCTTCCCTTATTCACGATGCTCGCGGTTGCGCTGTCCGGCCCTTTGCTCGGCTGCTTCGAGCAGCTCGACGATGATCCCTGGCAGAGCGATCCGACGAGCCCGACCGATCCGACGGACCCGGTGCAGCCGATGATCCCCGATCTGGGCGTCGAGCCGAGCCAGGACACCTGCCTGAACCCGACGCCGAGCGCCCCGGCCGGCGCGTCGTCGTCGTCGTCGTCGTCGTCGTCGTCGTCGTCGTCGTCGTCGTCGTCGTCGTCGTCGTCGTCGTCCTCGTTCGAGGGCAGCGGGCTCGACGCGACCGGCAGCGCCACGATCCAGATCCACATGGAGATCGCGCCGGCGCAGGTCATGGTCCGCGACGGCGTGACCGCGGCGTGGCAGCCGGCGATCCAGCTCAGCCCGACCAGCTTCGAGGCCACCGTGCACGGCCCGTACATGGTCTCGGTCGTGTGCGAGTACGTCAGCGTGGTCCGGTACCTCGGCCACGACATCGACGAGTGGGAGACCTGGCAGGTCGGCCGGACGCCGGACGACGCGCACGATCTGGTCGCGCCGTGCGTCGGGCCGCCCGGGGTCAACGGCATGGGCGGCACGATGGTGCAGGCCGGGCAGGTCCAGCTCGGCGGGTACGTCAACAGCTCGACGGACCCGGACTGGCAGGTCATCGAGTACCCGCTCGGCGGCATGGATCATGACCTGATCGCGACGACCACGAGCGGGATCCTGGTGCGCCGCGGCGTCGAGGTCGCGCGGTACGGCGAGACGCCGACCATGCCGCTGATCGACGTGGCGCGGTCCGGCGCGCCGTTCACCAGCGCGATGTTCGCGGCGACCAACGCCACGGCGGGCGAAGCGCTCGCCGCCACGGTCCACCTCACGACCCCGTCAACGGCGACGCTGGCGCCGATCTACCAGGGGCCGCTCGCCGCGGTGAACGTCGCGCCGAGCGCGGTGCTGCGGCCGGTCGACGTGCAGACGGTGATCGTGTCGGCGACCCAGGGCACGTCGGTGCGGTCGCTGGAGCGGGCGTTCCGCGCCGGCTGGCAGGATACGTACACGTTGCCGGCGCCGATCACCGGCGGCCAGTGGGCGATCGCCGCCGGCACGGCGCTGCAGACGGCGAGCTGGACGGCGCTGCCGGCGCTCGATTCGCTGGTCGTGCACATCGCGGGTGGCACCGCGAGCCCGGCGACCCACGTTCGCCAGGATCTCGACCTGAGCGCGGCGTACCTCGCGGCGACCCAGGTCCGGCGCGCGGCGATCGACACCAGCGTGCCCGGCTACCAGGACGCGTGGCGGCTCGATCTGGCGCTGCCGTACACGCGGACCTTGAGCGCGTTGCACGCCAGCTGCCACGAGAACGCGACCAGCTCGATCACCGAGACCGTCGCCGGCACGCCCTGAGGGCTTGAGACTCAAGCTCGGGAAGGATAGGCGAAGCTCTCCGCCGCGAGGTCGTGAGCCTTGCGCCCGGTCGCAGGCGAACCGCTATCCTCGTCGGGAAGTCGCTCGACAAGGCGCGGCCATCGGCGCTCGCTACCGCGCTGTCGTGAGCCGTCGCCCTTGCACTGGCATGCCATGTAGGTTCGATCTAGGCTAAGCTCCTTGGGTGGCCGTCGTGGCTCTCGCCCCCAGACGTTTGTACCGAGCTATGCGCAGAGATGAATCAGGCCGTCCGCTCTGTGGCCCCCAAGGGAGCCTGCTAGGCGCGCGCCCGAACGTCGATCTCCCCTTGGAGCCCGATGGCACGGTGACAAGCGGGAGTGGTGGAATGTCCGTAACTCCTGACGATCCCACCCGTTTGCCACCGCATGTTCGCCTCCCAAGGCATGGAGGCCATGGCAGGCTGCCGATCTTCGAATTGTTGTCATCGAACCTGGGGCCATCGCTCATGTACCGCCCGGATCCCAAGGCTCCCCTTCGTCATGGCTTTGTTGAGCCGAGCGAGTCGCTAGCGTTCGACAACTATCAAGAAGCACTCTGGGCGACGCGTCCAAACTGGACGGAGGTCACGTGATTGGCGCCGCGGAGCTATACCTCGGGCTGACGATGCAACTGCTTCTCGAGCGCGCAATGGCGGGAGGCACCCTTCCAGATGAGAAGGAGGCTATTTACGTCGACGAACTCGATCGTTGTTGGTGGTCAATGACGGAAAACGAGCAGAACGATGTGGAAGCCGTGCTCGCGCAAGCGATCGATGCTCCGACCGAGCTCAATGCCACGGACACTACGTTGACCCTAGGCACCAGGGAGCCGCCGCGCCAAAAGGCGGCCTGATGTTTCTCGTCGCACAACGTGTCCTCGCAGCCACCGGTCATGAGGGTATCAATGCGTTTCGATACGCCCATGCAGGCTACACCTGGTACGGACTGCCCCCGCCAGGCATTCCAGATCAGAATCCTGGGATCCTCCTTGAGCAGCGTATCGAGATTCCGCCACCGGGAAACGTCGTGCGTAGCTATCTCGACGTCGTGGCACCTGATGAAGTGTTCTGGCCCGAGATCCGCCCCGCCTTCTACACCTTCGTGGGACACGCGCAACGGCAGCCGCTCCCGTGGGAGGGGCCATTCGGACGTTGCTACTTCAGAATTGGCATGGACCAACTGCTAGCCAAGACTTGGCGTCTCGAGATCGCACACCTCTATCGAGCGCTTGAATCGGTGTACCCGATCCGGTTCCTCTGAACAGCTCCAGTTCTCTGCTGGACGCGGTTGTCGCAAGGTCCATCCGCTCTCGCGATCTCAACGTAGTTTGGCGGCGCGGCTCGCGAGGTCGATCGGTGGCCTGGGGACGGTAGCTGACTGGCAAATATTGGAATATGATATTAATGTGATATAGTCTTCAGAGAATAGAAATATGATGTTCAATGAGGCGGGTTTGGTCGTGCGCGCCTTTGGTCGTGCGCGCCCATGTGTGCACACTGGCTCGGTCGTAATACTGCGAAATGTCGCTGATATGATTGCCGAACGGTACCTGTCAGGCCGGGCAACCGGGGCGGCGGTCGCCGCTTTCTGCCGGGTTTGGGCGATGGAGCAAACGAGTCAGCGGTCCAGTGATGACTGGCCTCTTCATTGCTCTATGGCCCGGCATGCGAAAATCAGTTATCTTCATATCCCTGCTCTCCACCACCCTCGCCGCGTGCTCCGGCGACGATACCGGGACGCCGACGCCCCCGCCGGACGCCGACGGGCCGCCGCCGGCGGCCACGACGCTCCACATCCGGATGCAGACCCCGGCCGCGCTGGTCGCGTTCCGTGACGGGATGTCCGCGGCCTGGCAGGCCGCGGACATGGTCAGCCCGACGAGCTTCGAGGCCACGGTCCACGGTCCGTACACGGTCTCGGTGGTCTGCAATTACGGCAGCGTCATCGCGCCCACGGGTCGCCACGGCAGCGAATGGGATACCTGGCAGGTCTCGCGGATGCCCGAGGAGACCACGGAGCTCCAGGCGCCGTGCGATCCGCCGCCGGAGTTCGTCGCCGGCATTCCCGTGTCCGTTGTCGCGCCCGGATCGGTCACGATCGGCGACATCATCACCAGCTCGGATGCCCCCAACTGGACGGCGTACCTCGGCCTGGCGACCGGGACCAGCGATCTGGTTGCGGCGAGCGCCAGCCGGCTCGTGGTCCGTCGCGGGATCGTGATCGGGATCAACAACCTTCCCACGATCGATCCGATCAATGCCGACCAGGAGGGGACGATGCTCGCCGACGCTGCGTTCACCGCGCCCAACGCAACCGCACAGGAGACGGTGCAGGCCTCGGTGAGCCTGGGGACCGCGAACAACGCGGCGGACGCGCCGGTGTTCCTCGGCCCGCCCGGAGCCGCCAAGCTGGTCCCCGAGGCCATGCTCGCGGCGAACGATCGGCCCTCGGTCGCGCTGGTGGCGACCAACGGCACGTCGGCGCGCTCGCTCCAGCGCGCGTTCCACGCCGGTGACCCGACCGCGTTCACCTTGCCGCCGCCGATCGCGAACGGCCAGTGGAGCGTCGCCGGCGACGCGCTGACCGCGCAATGGGATGGGCTACCGCCGTTCGACTCGGTCGTCGAGCACGTGGAGGCCCAGAGCGGGGACCCCTACGGGTTGTTCGCGGTGTACGAGCGCGAGCTGAGCGCGGCGTACCTCGCCGCGACCGGGCTCACGAAGATCTCGGTCGACACGGACATCCCGGGCTACCTGCCGGGGTGGAAGGCCGACCTGCGGCAGCCGTACGCCCGGACCCTGCGCGCCACGAAGGTCACCGGCGGCGACACCGCGGTCAGCGCGATCTCCGAGGCCAACGTGGTCGAGAGCGGCGTCGCGCCGCCGCCGGCCGCGCACTGATCGCCGCGGTGCTGGCAGGTTGCTGAGCCCCCCGGTTCGGCGACTTCTGTCGCCGGATCAGGTTCCAGCAAGCTGCGAAGGTATGGTGACCTCGCAGGCTGGTCCTCAGCTGGCTGCGGGCGGTAAGGCGCGCCGTACGGATCCCTGGCCGATCGGCCGGCCGGCCTGGCTGGCGCGCCGGTTCGCCGGCATGCCACCGTGCGGTCATGAAGAAGATCGGTGTGATCGGTTCGGGCAAGGTCGGCGAAGTGCTCGCCGATGGGTTCCTCAAGCACGGCCACGCCGTCCGGCGCGGCTCGCGCGAGCCGGGCAAGCTCGCCGACTGGAAGGCCGCGGCCCAGGGCGACGCGTCGACCGGCTCGGTCGCCGAGACCGCCGCGTGGGGCGAGGTGATCGTGCTCGCGGTCAAGGGCACCGGCGCGGAGGCCGCGGTCGCCGAGGCCGGCGCGGGGCTCGCCGGCAAGCTGGTGCTCGACGCGACCAACCCGATCGCCGACGCGCCGCCGAAGAACGGCGCGCTGAGCTACTTCACCGCCGGCGACGAGTCGCTGATCCAGCGCCTGCAGGCCAAGGCGCCCGCGGCCCGGTTCGTCAAGGCGTGGAACAGCGTCGGCAACGCGCTGATGGTCAACCCGAAGCTGCAGATCGCGCCGGCGATGTTCATCTGCGGCGCCGACGCGCCCGCCAAGCAGGAGGCCACCGCGATCCTGAAGACGTTCGGCTGGGACGCGGTCGACGTCGGCGGGGTCGAGATGGGCCACGCGGTCGAGGCGCTGTGCATCCTGTGGTGCGCCCCCGGGTTCCTGCACAACGACTGGATGCACGCGTTCGCGTACCTCAAGGCCTGACCCGGAGTGGCTCGCAAGCTCGCTGGGCGAGCGCTGGGGTTGGGTTACACTGCGCGCGTGCTCCGGTTGTCTGCGCTCGCGGCCGTGCTGATGTGCGCGGCGGCGTGCCACGACGAGGACATCGCGCCACCCGACGGGCCGAGCTCGGCGTGGGGCCTCGGGCCGGCGCTGCCGCGGCCCGCGCTCGAGCCCGGGGTCGCGCTGCTCGGCCAGCAGATCGTCGTCGCCGGCGGGTTCGATACCGGCGTGACCGAGGGACTCGATGTCACCGCCGAGATCGACGCGTTCGACAGCCTGGTCCACACCTGGGGCCGGCTGCCCGACGCGCCGGTGCGGTGGACCGCGATCAACCTCGCCACGCTCGGCGAGACGCTGTACCTGCTCGGCGGGCTCGACGCCCAGTCGGCCGCGCACGGCGAGGCGTTCGAGCTCGACGCGTCGACCCAGCGCTGGGTAGCGATCGCGGCGATGGCTGCCGGCGACGAGCGCGGCGCGGCCGGCGTGGTCACCACCCCGGGGCACATCTACCTGGTCGGCGGCATCGCGGGCGGCGCACCGCTCGCGACCTGCCTCGAGTACGACATCACGACCAACACGTGGAGCCACCTGCCGGACCTGCCGGCGCCGCGCGCGCACCCGGCGGTGATGTGGACGACCGACGGGATCCTGATCCTCGCCGGCGGGTTCGAGAGCGCCGATGCCTCGGTGCCGCGCGGCGACGTGTGGGCACTTGCGCCCGCCGGGTCGGCGAGCCGCGTGTGGCAGCCGCGGACCGCGATGGTGGCGCCGGCGGATCCCGATCTGCGCGGCGGCTGTGCGTACGGCGTGGTGTTCGGCGAGCTGGTGTGCGCCGGCGGCGGCGATGCCGGCTCGGCCAAGACCGCGGTCGCGGGCTACGACCCGTACCTCGACGTGTGGACGCCGCACGAGGCGATGCCGGTCGCGCGCGCCGGCACGCAGGGCACCCCGGCCGGCGGCCGGCTATTCGTGCCGGGAGGCTCGGCGTCGGCGGCGCTCGAGCCGACCGACACGCTGTACGTCTATTCGCCGCTCGACACGATGCATTAACCCCGCGGCTCATCTGAGTCAGCGAGTCCTCGAGCTGACGATCTTTTCCGGATAGGCGCGGCTGGCAGTATGCCGGCAAGCCGATCGACAAGAGCGGCAAACGAATGTTCGACGATTCTTGAGTTGACCCGCCGCGTTGCGCAGGTCCTACGCTCGGTTCGTTGCCGCTCTCCTCGCTACTGCGCAGGGACCTGCGGGGTTTGCCGCCGCGCGGATTGCACTTAACCCTTTTACGAGGTGACGTGTCTGGCGGGAGCTGGCACGCTTGCCGGCAACCGTACGACTGCGTTGGTGCCTGGCGTATAGCGGGATCTCTACATCGAGCACCAGCGCAGCTCGTCCGGGGCTTGGCTTGGCGAGGCTTGGCGGCCCTTCCGGGGGGCTTGGCCGGGGCTTGGCGCGGCAGGTGCCGGGTACTCCGTGCGGTTGCGCGCACCCCGCGCGCCGCGCCGTCCGCGCCGGATCGCGCTCGCGGCGTTTCAGGTAATATCGCCTGGATGGCGTGCCCGCACTGCGCGATCGAAGACAACCTCCTCGCGTCGGGGTGGTGCCGCAACTGCGAGCGCGCGTTCGGGATCTGGGGCCGGCGCTACGCGACCGACATCGTCTCGACGGTGCTGGCCGGCATGACGATCATGCTGCTCGGCGGCATGGGGCTGCCGCTGCTGGGCTTCAGCTGGGTGTTCTCGGCGACCAGCGTCTTCTTGTCGTTCGGCACGATGCTCGGGCTTTATCAGTTCCATGACCGGCGGCGCCGCCGCCAGTTCCTGCACGCGCGGTTGCCTCGTGCGTACTTGACCAGCAAGACGTAAGCTTGCGCGATGCTGGGGGTTCCGCTCGCGTTCGCGGTGTTCGGGGTCGGCGAGTGGGCGATGCACAAGTACCTGCTGCACGGCCTCGGCCGCGATCGCACCAGCCGGTTCTCGTTCCACTATCACGATCATCACCAGGCGGTGCGCCGCCACGGCGGCTACGACCCGGCGTACGAGGGGCCGGTGTGGAGCTCGACGACCCAGGTGCGCGAGGCGATCGGGCTGACGGTGATCGGGCTCCTGCACGCGCCGCTGTTACCGGTCGCGCCGTTCTACACGTCGACGGTCTGGTACTGCCTCTACCGCTATCGCCGCGATCACCGCCACGCCCACCTCGATCCGGCGTGGGCGCGCGATCACCTGCCGTGGCACTACGATCACCACATGGGCGATCAGGACCAGAACTTCGGCGTGGCGTGGTCGTGGTTCGACGTGCTCGCCGGCACCCGCCAGATCTTCGTCGGCAGCGACCGCGAGCGCGCCACCCTGGCCAAGCACACCGCGCGCGCGGCCACCGCGACCGCGGGCGCCGCGCTGCGCGCCCAGCGCCGGAGCCCGCTGCGCCGGCTGGTCGCGGCGGTGTCGCGCGGCTAGATCCAGGTGGTTAGCGCCGGTCCGAGGCGTGGGGCGTGGCGGCGATGGTCTGGGCGATCGCCGACTCCGACGTCGCGGCGACCGGGCGCTGATCGCCGTGGCCCGGCATGATGACCTGGACCTCGCCGGGCGCCGGGGCGGGTGCCCGGACGGCCGGCTGATAGGCGCTCCACCAGGCGTGGGCGTGGCTCTCGCTCCACCCGGCCTCGCGCGGGATCTCGATCGCGCGCAGCCGGGCCGCGAGCTCGCGCGCGTCGGCCGGGCGCTCGGAGATGTCCTTGGCGAGGCAGGCGGCGATGACCTGCTCGAGCGCCGGCGGGCACCAGCCGGCCATGCTGGCAGAGAGGCTCGGCACCGGCTCGTAGATGTGCTTGTGGAGGATCTTGGCCTCGGCGGGCTCGCGGACGAAGACCTCACCGCCGGTCAGGAGCCACCACGCGCAGCAGCCGAGCGCGTAGAGATCGGCGCGGCCATCGAGCTGCATGCCGAGGATCTGCTCGGGCGCCATGAAGCCCGGCGTGCCGAGCATCGCGCCGAGCTGGGTCAGCCGCGGCGTGCCGTCGATCGGCGGCGGCCGGCCGAGCGCGCCGGCGGCCCCGGCGGCCCGCACCACCGGCGATGGGGCGTCGTTCACGGTCTGCACGATCCCGAAGTCGAGCAGCTTGATCACGTCGACCTCGTCGGCGGCGCGGCACAGGTACAGGTTGGGCGGCTTGATGTCGCGGTGGAGCAGGCCGGCGTCATGGGCCTCGGCGAGCGATGCACAGGCGCCGATCAGGATCGGGATCACGCGCGCGGCGGGCTGCGGGCCGTAGCGCAGCACCAGCGACTCGAGGTCGAGCCCGTCGAGCAGCTCCATCACGTAGTAGAACACCCCGAGCTCGGTGACCCCGTAGTCGAAGATCGCGATCGTGTGGCGCGACCGCATCGTCGCCAGGGTCTGGGCCTCGCGGCGGAACCGTTCGTGGATCTCGTCGACCGCGCGCGGGTCGTGCAAGGTCTCGGGGCGGATCAGCTTGATCGCCGCCGAGCGCGCGAGCAGGCGGTGCTCGGCGCGCCATACCTCGCCCATGCCGCCGGCGCCGAGCTGGGCGACCAGGCGGTAGCTGCCGAGCTCGCGGGCGCGGGCCTCCGCGGTCCGGGCCTCGGCGCGCGACTGCGCGACCTGGCGCCGCATCCGGACCAGGTTCCACGCCAGGATCAGGGCGAGGCCGACCGCGATCGCGAGCGCGCCGGCGCTGGCGAGCGCGCTCGACCGCTCGAGCCGGTGGGTCGGCCCGAGCAGGGTCCGCACCGGCACCACGGTCGCCACGTACCAGTCGAGCGGCACCGCGACCCCGGCGCGCCGGCCGCCGATCGGGGCGACCGCGGCGAGGTACCTGCCGTCGGTGGTCGCCAGCTCGGACACCTGCAGCGCGCCGGGCGCCTCGGTTGCGAGCAGCGCCTCGAACGCCGGATCGTGGACGTCGTCGTGGCGCAGCAGCTTGTCGCCGGCGGGCAGCGCGAGCCGGTCGGCGGCGGGGTACGCCAGCACGGTGCCGCCGCGGGTGTAGACGATCGACCGCGCCTGGTCGAGCGGCGAGCGGGCGACGTACTGCGACATCGCGCCGACGTCGAAGTCGACGGTGAGCACGGCGCGCAGCGCGTGGCCGGCGTCGAACACCGGCTCGGTGCAGGTGATGCCGGTCTCGTGGGTGTTGAAGAACGTGTACGGCTCGGTCCAGGCCCGCGCCCGGGTGGTCTCGGCGAGCTGGTAGAACGCGCGGCGCCGCGGGTCGTAGTCGTCGGTCTCGTGGCGCGCCGGGACCAACCGGCCGCCGTCGACGGTGAACCGATCGCGCGCGGTGCCCTGCGCGGTCAGCTTGCTCTCCTGGACCGCGACGTGGCCGGCCTCGAGGTACGCGCCGCGGAACGTGCCGTCGGGGAAGCTGATGCTGGCGAACGCGACGCCGGGCCGGCCGACCATGAGGTCGTGGATCCGGATCAGGACCTCGGCCTGGGGCAGGGCAGGGTCGGCCAGCGTGCGCAGCCGCTCGAGGACCGGGCCGGCCTGGTCGAGCGCGAACACGACGTCGGACTGCACGCTGGTCGCGTGGGTCGTGATCAGCCGGCGCGCCATCTCGCTCGACGCCGAGCGGGTGGCGTCGCGGCCGACCAGCAGGATGCCCAGGCCGACCGCGATCACGAGCGCCGGGATCGTGATCAGCACGCCGCGCGGCGAGGCGAGGGCGCGAGCGAACCGGATCTGGGGCGCGAGGTGGGTCGCCACCTGGTTCGGGGCAGTCATCCGGTCCGCCGCGCCGCGCCGCGCGGATCATGCGAGTCCGGCGGGTCATGCGAGTCCGGCGGGTCATGCGAGTCCGGCGAGTCAGGCGGATCATGCGAGTCCGGCGAGTCCGGCGTGCCGGGCAGGCACGGTGTGTCGAGAAATCCCACGGCCGCGGCCGATCGTCGCCGGGATTCACACCGCGGGTACAACCTCACGAGATCGCCCTGGATGTCCTCGGTCGGGATGGTCCAACCTCCCACGGCCTCATCCTAATGTAGGAGGCCGCGACAATCACCGTCGCGGGTGTGGGTTCTCGCAACGTTTACGATCTCGCCGCTGCTGGGGTTGGCCGCTGCCGGGCTGGCACGCCACGTGGAATGGACGAGCGCCATGCACGCACGGCTCCTCGCGGTCTCGCTCGCTCCGCTGTTTGTCGCCTCGATCACCTCGGTTGCCCAGGCCCAGGCCCACGGCGACGTGGTAGCGGACGACGCCGCCGCGGACGACGCCTCCCCGGCGCCGGCGATGGTCGCCGTCCCGGCGGAGGTTGCGGCGCCGGCGGTGGTGGTCGCCGCGCCGGTGGTGGTCGCGCCGGCGATGGTCGCGCCGGTGGCGGTGATGCCTGCCGCGTCGTGCGGCGGTCTCGGGTTGCGCGCGGCGCGCCGCGAGTCGGTGATGGACAACCGGTGGTCGGTCGGCCTGTCGCTCGGCTCGATGAGCCTGACCCCCGACGGCTCCGACAGCAAGACCTCGTTCGGGGTCGGCGAGCTGGCGCTGCGGTTCCGCGCCACCCCGCACCTCGAGCTCGAGGCCACGGCCGGCGGCGGCCGCGAGCAACTCGACAACGGCGACCAGGGCGACCTCGAGGTCAACACGTTCGGCCTCGCGCTGCGCTACCGGTTCAACCCCGAGGGCAAGTGGAACTGGTTCGTGATGGGCGGCCTCGGCGAGGCGTCGGTCACGCTCCACGACGCGACCCAGCAGGAGCGCGACGACGCGACCCACGCGATGGCGATGCTCGGCATCGGCGTCGAGCGCCGGTTCCATCACTTCGCGCTGCAGGCCGAGCTACGCGGCGTCGGGATCAGCGACAAGTCGAACAGCGACGCGATGTCCGCGCCGGTCGCGACCCCGGCGATGTCGGTCTCGGGCACGACCAGCGCCGCCAGCGTCAAGCAGAGCGGCGGCTCGTTCACCTTCGGCGCCAGCTACTACTTCTGATTCGTCCTCGGCTACTTGCGCCGTGGGGAAGGCCGTCGATCGACGGTGATCACCGGGGCTTGATCCGCAGCACGTCGATCGTCACCGGGGCCTGACCGCTCAGCGGCTCGATCTTGAGCCGCGGGTGGCCCATGTGGATGATGAGATCGAAGCCGTCGAGCCGGCCGTCGGGGCCGCCGTGGAACGGGCCGTCGGGGTCGCTGCGATCCTGCCACAGCGCGGCGACGTGGTCCCAGCTCCGGGTCTCGTGGTGGCGGCCCTCGCCGCCGTAGCGGATCCGGATCAGGTCGCCCTCGGCGATCCCGGTGATCGGCGCTGCCGGCATGCCCTTGTCGTCGAGCTCGGTCGGCCCGGCGATCGTGCGCGCGTAGCTCGGCAGCCCGGCGACGTTGGTGTACGCGAGGTCGGTGCGGCCCATCCGGCGCAGCGCGCCGACCATGACGTCCGCGCAGTCGGCGCCGACGAACCGATCGGTCTGGTTGTCCACGCCGCCGCCGGCCGAGCCGAACACCTCGGGGACGAGCAAGAAGCTCGACAGCCAGCCGAGGAAGTCGTCGCCGCGCCGGATCGACACCCGGTGCACCGACGGCAGCATGCCGAACGTGTCGGTCGCCTCGGCGCCCGGGCTCGCGACGATCTGCGCGGCGTCCCCACCGGGGAGCTCGACCTCGACCTTGAACCGCACCGTGCCCAGGCCGGGCAGCGCCTGGGCGCCGTCCTCGCCGCTGGTGACCTGGGCGCCGATCTTCGCCGGCGCGCCCCACGCCGCGATCACGCGCTCGAAGTAGTCGATGTGATCGAACCCGACCCAGCGGCCGTAGCTCCGCGGCGTGGTCGAGACGTTCGAGTAGAAGTCGCTGGTCACCCCGTTCTTCGCCGGCTCGGTGCGGAACCCGTGCGGCTCGACCGTCGACCACTGGACCCGAGCCGCGTCGTCGAGCGGCTCGGTCGCGATCGCCTGGCCGCCCAGCGCAACTTGCTTGATCTCCGCCGGCGCCAGCACCACCCGCCGCCGGCCGCGGTGGCCGACCACGACCGCGGCGAGCTCGGCCGGCTGATCGGCGCGCGCCTCGGTGGCCGCGTCGCTCCACGCCCCACGGTCGACATGGCCGACCACGATCGCCCGCTCGGCGACAAACCCGGGCTCGGCGCCGGCCGCCGGTACCAGCGACCCGAACACTCCGAGCCACACCGGTAGCGCCGTTCGAACACCCATCGCCTCGGGATGAGCGATCCGCCGCGCCGCCGCAAGCGAAATCGCGCCCGCGAATAACCAACCGCGCGCGCGCGTTATCCCGGATCGCGCTCGGCTGGCGGTCAGCCGGCGTCGACGGTGCCGCGGCCGAGCTCGAGCACGGTGCCGGTGACGAAGATGGCGCCGGTGGCGTCGACCCGCAGGCCGAGCCGCGACGGCCGGCCGACGGCGTCGCCCTGGCGCAGGGTGGCCTCGATCGGGGCGCGGCCCCGGACGACGTGCCAGCCGCCGAGGTTGGCGCAGGCCGAGCCGGTCGCCGGGTCTTCGAGCACGGCGCTGCCGATGGTGAAGAAGCACCGCACCGTCCAGACGGGGTCGTCGGCCGCCCATAGGTACGCGATCGCCTCGCTGCGGCTCGGGGTCATGGCCCAGCGCTTGATCAGCTCGGGGACCGGCTGCGCGGCGCGGACCAGCGCGGCCGAGGCGATCGGGATCACGAGCTGCTCGGTGCCGGTGTGGACCCAGAGCGGCTCGTCGCAGACCGCGCCGTCGGGCAGGCCGAGCATGCGCGCGAGGTCGGCGCGGCTGGCCTCGACCGGGCGGCTGGTCGCTGGCACCGCGGCGCGCAGGGTCCAGGTGTCGCCGGCGCGGGTCACCGGCACCAGGCCCGCCTTCATCTCGAGCGTGATCTGGTCGCGGCCGGCGCCGACCACGCTGGCGGTGCCGAGCGTCGGATGGCCGGCGAACTCCATCTCGTAGCCCGGCGTGAAGATCCGGACCCGGGCGTCGGCGCCGGCGCGCTCGGCCGGCAGCACGAACGTGGTCTCCGACAGGTTCATCTGGCGCGCGAGCGCCTGCATCTGGGCGTCGGACAGCCCGCGCGCGTCGTCGAACACGCAGAGCGGGTTGCCCGAGAACCGATCGCCGTCGAGGGTGAACACGTTGACGATCCGAAATCCATGCATGTGCTGCGTGTACGCCGGCGCGCGCGGGGCAGCAAGACACACCGGCGATCCGCCGGCGCCGGCACAGCGGGGAGCAAGGCACACCGGCGATCCGCCGGCGCCGACACAGCGGGCAGCAAGACACACCGGTGATCCGATGACGCCGGCACAGCGGGGCCCCGGCTCGCTCTGGTCGCGGCGGCGACGCGGTGGTCGACGGGCGCCGGCACAGCGGGGCCCAGGTCGCGGCGGGGATGCGGTGGCCGAAGTGCGCGGCACAGTGGGCCCCGGCGCGCCCTGGTCGCGGCGGCAGCGCGGTGGCCGAGGTGCTACCCTGCCCGGCGTGCCGGCCACTGTTGTAGATGCCGTCCAGAGCCCGTTCCCCTGTCCGTGCGAGTGCCACGTGCGGCTCTCGCTCGACGATCGCGCGGCCGGCATCGCCGCGCTGTACCGGTTCGACGACGCGATGCGCGGGTTCGGCCAGACGGTGATCTGGGACCTCGCGGCGCCGACCCTGTGGCGGGTCCAGCAGCAGATCGGCGGCGCCCGGTGGGTCGCGGTGCGCGACGGCGCGTGCATCCACAGCCGGCTGCTCGGGTTCTGCGTCCACGAGCTGATCCACTCGATGTGCGGCGATCCCGAGGCCGCGAACTGGGGCATCCCGGTCGGCCTGCCGTACGGCGTGCCGGTCGACGTCGCGCCGTCCGACGAGGCGGCGTACCTCCAGACGTTCAACCAGTACGAGGCGCGCGCGTGGGTCGGGCTCGCCGCGGTCGGCTACCGGCTGTTC
>DATBBB010000621.1:0-21413 GCA_036271215.1 Kofleriaceae bacterium
CCGACATCACCTGGACCTGTCACCTCGCGAACAAGAAGGGGGCCTGGCGCAAGTTCCGTGGCCGGTTCCGCGAAACCAAGGATCTGCGTAATCCCGGCGTCCAGGGTGGACCGGAGTTCTCCGACAATCCGGATCTTCGCACGAGCCTCATCATCGACCCGGGGCCGCGCTCCGTGTCGGGTATCGCTCGCGACCCGGTCGCGTTCACCGGAGGCAAGTTCCTCGATCTCGACGTCGATCTCGGCGAGCTGCGAACCGACGACGCCGGCCGGCTGCTCGTGCTGGGCGGGCTCGGCCATTCCGAGATGACCCGCGACGGCAAGCCGATCACGACCTACGCGAACAACGACTACTGGCACGACGACAGCTCGGACGGGCCGGTAACGGCGTCGGTGCGGCTCCGCGATGGCCGCGAGCTCGGCGCGGAGAGCGCCTGGGTGATCATCGCGCCGCCGAAGTTCGCCCCGGCGCACGAGAGCCTTGTGACGCTCTACGACGTCATGCAGAGCGTCGCGAGCGACAAGGGCTGGCTGCCGTCACGGTCCGGCATGGTCGAGTTCCATCGCGACATCTACCCGATCCTCAGCCGCGCCGCCAACTACGCCTGGGTCAACGGGCAGGCACAGCGCGGCCACGGGCCGGGAACCCGGGGCACGTTCCTGACGCCCCAGGCACTGGCGGCGCTGTCCGACCCGGCGGCGGCCGGCGGTGCTGCCGCGCGACAGGCGGTGTTCGGTCGGATCCGGATCCCCGCCGCGCTCGCAACCTCGGCAGTCCGCGAGCAACAGGCGACGAGCTACTTCATGCCGCAGCTGTCGGGGGACGCAGGGGATTGCACCCAGGGCAACCCGGACACGTTTCTCACCGTGCTGCCGGCCCAGTACAAGGCGCTCGGGGCCTGGGCGGCGGGCGACTTCTCGATCGGCTCGCCGTTCGTGCCGGTGCCGCTGGACCGGATCCCGGTCGCGGATCAGCCGGCGGCGCTCGAGCGCGGAGCGCTCCAGCCGTGCATCGGCGGGGCGTTCTTCCCCGGGATCGAGATGACCTACATCGCGACCCGGCCCGAGCTCTATGCGCGCGAGTTCCGGCTCGATCCGGGCCTCAAGCCGGGCGACATCACCAAGTACATGGCGGTGCCCTGGCAGGCCGACTTCTACGAGTGCCAGTTTCACTGGTGGCCGGCGGCGCGGCCCGATGATGTCGTCCCGCTCGAGGACTACGAGCAGGTGATCTCCGAGACCAGCTGGAACGCTGATCAGGACAACGAGGCAAGCATCCCGATCGCGACCGCGCTGGCGAACCGGGTGTCGTGGACACGCGGTCTCGCCGCGAGCTCACCGGACGGCGACAACGATCTCGTGCGGTACTGGAGCGAGCTCGGGTTCGTGGTGCCCAAGCGGGCGCCGGACGGAGAGACCGTCTACGTCGAGACCGAGCGCCTGCCGCTCGCAGGCATGGATCAGCGCGAGCTGTTCTACCAGCTGATGAACATCGACGATCACCCGGATTGCCTCCCGAAGGCCCGCGCGTTTGTCGACGACTGGCTGCGCTGGGCGGAGCAGTATTCGAGCGCCGCGGACTCGCCGCACAGCTACAAGTACTTCCCGTATTCCGAGTCTTCGTTCAAGGCCCGGCTCGACGAGATCTACGAGGACCTGGTGGACGATGCGTCGAACGCGGACCCAGCGCAAAACCCGCTGTTCAAGACCCGGGACGACATGGTCGAGCGCACGCGGCAGCTCGCTCCATTCAACCTGACCGACGGCGCCTGGCTGCGCAACATCGGGATGACCGGGCCGATCGATGACGTGCGATCGCTGCTGTACTCGGTCTCGATGGACGAGATGGGCGCCGGCGAGGTGGCGCACAACCACTGCAACATCTACCTGGATCTGTGCCATTCGATGGGGCTGTACTTCCCGCCGCTCAACAGCCGGGAGCTCTCCCAGGACCCGAAGCTGCTCGACAGCGCGTTCACGATCCCGACCTTCGAGCTCGCGATCTCCCAGTTCTCGCACTCGTACTACCCCGAGCTCATGGGCATGACGCTGAACCTGGAATGGACGGTCGTCGACCTGAAGCCGACGCGGGACCTGCTCGCCTACTTCGGGTTCGATCCGCACTTCTACGTCATGCACATCGGCATTGACAACGCCGCGAACGGTCACGGTGACCGCGCGGTGCGCGCCATCCGGCAATACCTCGACGGCGTCCGCACCAGCGGCGGGGATACTGCGGTCCAGGCTCAGTGGCGACGGATCTGGAACGGCTTCGTCGCGTTCGGCGCCGCCGGCAACTTTGGAACCGACCTGGCGAACCTGCTCACGAACCGGCCGAGTCTGCGCGATCGCGTCGTGCAGATGATCGCGGACAAGAGCGAGTATGCGCAGCGCAACCACGACCAGAAGCGCATGGGCCCCAACCTCCTCAATGACTGGTTCGCCGATCCGGAGGCGTTCCTCGACGCGCTCGTGACCTACGGCAAGCTGATCCCGGGCGACTGGGCCAACAGCCCGATGCGGGCGCTCACGAGCTTCGAGACCGGTCCGATGTACCGGGTGTTCACCGACGAGGAGCGTCAGCTGTGGGCGGACTACACCAACTCGCTCGCGGCGGCGTCCCAGCCCGGCGGGAAGCCGGGACCGGCGCCGAACCCGCCGATGCCGAGCACCGACCCGGCGCGCGGCATGGCAGCGGTCATCGATCTGCTCCGCTCGCAGCAGGCCGGGCAACCGGCGCACCAGACCAGCTTGCTCGCGGGCCCCGACGGCACCGCTCACCCGGTGGCGTGGTGGTTCACCCAGCCGACCCGTGCGTTCATGACTGCGCTGACCGATCCCGCGAACGGCTGGATCGTCCCCGGCGACGCCAAGGCAAGCAAGTTCGTCACGCAGCTGATCGAGCCCTCGAACGCGATGGGCTTCGCGTTCGAGCAGCCGGTCCCTGCGGCCGACAACGCCACCTGCTACCAGCTCGCGGTGGCGTGGATCGCCGCCGGTTGTCTCCTGCCGCCCGAAGCGCCCCACGTGATCAAGCCGCTCCGGCTCAACTCGCCGCTCCAGAAGTTCTTGGCCGATCCGCGGGGCCGGATCCCTGGCAACGGCACGGTGCACTGACCCGTGACGCGGGTCGATGTCGCCGTGATCGGCGCTGGTCCTGCCGGATCGGCGGCCGGGATCGCGCTGGCGAGAGCGGGCTATGACGTCGTCGTCATCGATCGGCAGCACACGTGCATCGAGCGGATCGGAGAGATCCTGCCGCCGAGCATCCGGCAGCCGCTGGGGGCGCTCGGCGTGTGGGACGCGTTTCTCTGCGCCGCGCCGCTGCCCTCGGTGAGCGCCTGCTCGTTGTGGGGGACCGACACGATTGCGCGCCGCGACTTCCTGTTCAATCCGTACGGCAACGGCTGGCATGTCGACCGCCAGCACTTCGATTGCATGCTGCGGAACGCCGCCGAGCAAGCGGGTGCACGCCTGGTGCTGGGTGCCGCGTTCCTGCATGCCGATCGGCATCCCGACGGAGCGTGGCAGCTAGCGCTGGCATCCCGTGCAGGCAACTCGAGCCTCGCGGCGCGGTTCGTGATCGATGCGAGCGGCCGCAGCCGGAGCTTTGTCCGGCAGCGCGGCGCTGGCCAGCTTCGGCTCGACACCATGGTCGCGTGTTACGCGTACCTCCGCACGCGCCCCGACGCGATCGTCGAGACCATCATCGAGGCACATCCGGACGGCTGGTGGTACTCCGCCCCACTCCCCGGCGGGCGATCCGTGGTGTCGTTTCTCACCGACGCGAGCAGCGTCGCGAGCTGCCGTGGGGAAGCCCTGGCGGCCAGGATCCCCGGCGCGATCGCGACGCAGCTTGCCGCAGTACCGGCGGATACGCGATTTCGCAACGTCGCGGCGGACAGCGCGCGGCTACGCGTGTTCGCGGCGGAGGGCTGGATCGCGGCGGGCGACGCCGCGGCGACCCACGATCCGCTCGCGGCCCAGGGGATCGATCGCGCGCTGCGCTCGGGCATGCGAGCAGCCGAGGCCGCGGCGCTGACCTTGCAAGGCCGGTCGGGCTCGCTCGCCGCCTATGCGGCGGTGCAGCAGGCATCGTTCGACGCCTACGTCCGGACCCGCCGGGCGTTCTACGCCATGGAGCAACGCTGGGGCGCGCGCCCGTTCTGGGCCCAGCGCGGCGCGACTACTCGGCCGGCAGCGGGGCCGTGAGCGAAGCCGGCCTGGCCGCCGGGCGGGGCTCGGTGAAGAATACCAGCAGCGCGATCATCGGCAGGCCGAGGCCGACCCAGGTCGTGAGGTCCCAGCCGCCGCGCGCGAACGCCCAGGCGCCGAGCGCCGAGCCGGTGGCGCCGCCCGCGAACGTGCTCGCGATGTAGAGCGCGTTGAGCCGGCCGCGCAGCTGGGGCGCCAGGCCAAAGATCGCGCGCTGGCCGATCACGAGCGACGCGGAGACGCCGGCGTCGAGCAGGATCGCCATGACCGCGAGCAGCGGGATGGCAACCGGGCCGGCCGCCGGCGCGACGTGACCGAGCGCGAACGCCGCGGCGCCGCCGAGTAGCGCGAGCAGGCTGGTGACCCAGGCCCGGCCGCGGTCGGCCGCGATGCCGGCGAGCGGCGCCGAGATCGCGCCGGCGACGCCGACCAGCGCGAACACCGCGATCTGGGTCTGCGACATGCCGAACCGCGGGCCGGCGAGCAGCAGCGGCACCGCGGTCCAGAACAGGCAGAACCCGCCGAACATCATCGCCTGGTATAGCGCGCGGCGCTGCAGCACCGGCGTTCCAGCGAACAGCCGGCCCATCGAGCCGAACAGCGCCAGGAAGCCGAGCTCGCTCTGCGCCGGGCGGCGCGCCGGCAGCATCCGGGCGAGCACGACGCCGAGCACGGCCATGAAGCCGAGCGACAGCACGAACACCGCGTGCCACGAGATCAGATCGGTCAGGAAGCTCGATATCGGCCGCGACAGCATGATGCCGAGCATCAGGCCGCTCATCAGCTGGCCGACGGTCTGGCCGCGCCGGGCCTCGGGGACGAAGCTCGCGGCGTACGGCACGATGATCTGCACCGTGGAGCAGCCGAGCCCGGTGGCGAACGCGGCGGCGAAGTACGGCGCGGTCTGGCGCGCGAACGTCAGGCCGACCAGGCCGAGCATGGCGATCGCGATCATCGCCAGCATCAGCCGCTTGTTCTCGACCCGATCGCCGAGCGGCACCGCGACCAGGATGCCGACCCCGTAGCCGACCTGGGTCAAGGTCATCACCAGGCCGGCCGCGCCGGGCGCAAGGCCGAGCGCGTGGCTGATGATCGCGACCAGCGGCTGCGTGTAGTACAGGTTCGCGACGATCACGCCGGCGGCGATGGCGAGCACCACGATCCGCGCGCGCGACAGGACCACCGGCCCCGCGGCGACGTCTTGTTCCACCCTCATCGAACAACGGTGTAGCGACTGCGCCGGGCGCGCGCAAGCTGGATGCGGCGGCGGCGGCGCGGGGCGAGTCGCGAGGGGCGCGGACGGCGCCGACGACGATGCTGTTACCGCGTCGGGTGCGGCGCCGGACGGGCCGCGAGCGGAGCGGCTGACTTGGATGCCGGCCCAGACGACGACCCAGACGACGACGCGGTTGCCGACGCCGCCATCGCGTCGGGCAAGGTCAGCTCGGCGAGCGCGTCCTGGAACTGGACCCGCGCGAGCATGATCTTCTCTTCCTGATCGACGATCTGGATCGTCGTCTTCTGCACGCGATCCGAGATCTCCTTCATCTTGGTCTTGAGGTGGCCCATCAGATCGCCGCCGGTCTTCACCGCCTGCAGCGTGAGGATCTGGCCGTGCAGCTCGTCCATCCGCTGGCGGTAGTCGTCGAGCCGGCGCCGCAGGCTGTCCTGGGCCTGGCCGAGGTCGATCAGCGACTTGTGGATCCCGAGCAGCTTGCGCAGCTGGTCCTTGAGCTCCGGCGTGCCCTCGGGCGCGTCGAGCCAGACCTTCATCATGTCGAGCGTGACGTCCGCGCTGAGATCCAGGGTCCGCTGGATCGGCGTGGCCTCGGCGATCATGACGTCTTTCACCTCGTTGGGCGCGAGCTGGATCTCGAACAGGTGGGCGTCGCCGACGCGCTCGAACGCCGGCGGCGACTCGAGCAGGGTCCAGCCCTTGTTGACGGTGTGGCGGATGAAGACCTTGGCGATCTGGTTGAGCCGGTTGGTGACCGTGAGCCGCTGGCGGCGGACGTGCTGGACCTCGGCGGTCAGGATGCCGCGCTGCAGGGTGACCAGCCGCGACAGCTTGTCGTCCTCGCCGTCGTTGCGGTCGATCAGGATCTGGCGGTCGAGCGCGAACGGCACCACCGCGGAGGCCTTGGGCGGGATCGGCTCGGTGAGTCCCTCGCCGATGAACCGCTCCTGGCCGTACACCGTGACCGGGCCGGTCTCGAGCGTCGAGTCGGTCGGGTTCTTGAACCGCACCGCCCGGAACGCGAACCGCGCGTTGCCGCGCTCGGACTCGGCGTCGTAGAGGTAGACCTCCTCGCCCTCGGTCGGGCTGCGCACCATCGACACCATCGCCGACGAGCCGCGGTCGACGCTCATCGGGTGCTTGTTCTCGAAGTGGCTCTCGCCGACCGGCTGGGCGTCGATGTCGGCGGCCTTGCCGGCGGCACCCGCGGCGCGGGCCTCGGCCGGGCTCGGGGCCTGCGCGACCAGCCGGACGCGCTCGCGCTGGTTCGCGTCGACCTTGGTGACGACCTTGATCCGCGCCGGCGCGATGCCCTGATCGATCAGCTGGTTGCGGACGATGTTGGCGCGGTCACTGGCGCGGCGGCTGGACTCGCCGTCGGTGCCGCCGGCGTAGCCCTCGATCACGATCGTCTTGTCGGAGTGCAGGATCGACTGCGAGATCTGCTGCATCTTGCGCTCGCCGTTGGCGACGCTGGTATCGGACGGCGCGGGCTCGGCCGCGGCGACCAGCTTGTCCGGCTTCGCCGGCGCGCGGTGCAGCGCGCGGGTCCGGCCACCGCCGCCCGCCCCGCCGAACGCCGAGCCGGCGCGGCCGTCGAGCCCGCCGGCGAGCCCAGCGTTGCTGCTACTGGCAGCCAGGCCGGCCACGGTGACGCTCTCGGCCTGGATCGGCGCGGCCAGCGCCTCGAGCTTCTCGTCGGCGTCGTCGGCGTCCCCGTCGTCGTCCTTGGCGACGGCCTTGCCCTTCCGGACCGCGGGCTTGGCCTCCTTGTCGCGGACCGCGATCCGGTCGGCGCTCGCGTCGCCCGGGTGGCCGGCGGGGCGGCGGATCTCGTCATCGCCGAGCTCGCTGAGCAGCACGTCGCCGCTGTCGTCGGGCTTGGTCGCGCCGTACGGCGATACCCCGGTCGGCGGCGCGACCGCGAACTTCTCCTCGTTCGCGAGCGTCTCGCGCTGGACCTGGCGCACGCTCCACAGATCGTAGCGGAACGACAGCGCCGACGACGACCCGACGCCGACCAGCACGTTCTTCCAGTCCTCGCCCGAGGTGTTATCGACGATCGCCCAGCCCTCGAGCATCACGTCGTGGTGATCGCCGACCACCACGCGATAGCTCGGCTTCCACGCCGGCGACTCGGTGACGTAGGTCAGGACGACGTCGGCGGTGTCCTTGGTCGGCAGCTGGAGCTGCATCACCAGGTTGGTGCCGTCGTCGGTCTCGCGGCGCGGGATCGAGATCGGCAGCGGCTGGCGGCTGATCGCGTCGACCACGGTCAGCGACTTGAGGAAGTCATCGACCCGCTCGCGCGGCACGCTCACCGTGAGCACGCCGCCCGACACCGTGGCCCGGCGCTCGTAGAACGCGACCCCGTTGCGATAGATCACGACGCGGCCGAGCGCGACGTCATCGACCTTGACGAACGAGGCATGCTTGGGACCACAGCCGATGGTGGCCGCGGCCAACAGAAACCCAGCGAGACGTTGCTTCATGACACCCCTGCGTGTGCGGACGCGCCTGCATTGCGCGATGACGGTCCCTCGCCAAACGCACCGGGCGGCGCCGCGATCTAAGTCGCGCGCGATTTCTTGCCAAGCTTGGACGCGCCGCGGGTGTTGGTGGACGCGCCGCGGGTGTTGGCGGACGCGCCGCGGGTGTCGGCGGACGCGGGTCCGGGCGGCGACAGCGCAGGTCCAGCCGACGGCGGTGGCGCCGCGCGCGGTGGCGCCGCGGGTGAGACGCGCTGGGCCTTGCGGTCCTCGAGCTCGTCGAGGCTGCGCGGCCAGTCTTCCTTGAGCAGCCGCGACAGGCTGCGATCGGCGAGCAGCCGGCCCTCGGTCTGGCAGGTCGGGCAGTAGTTGGCCTCGTTGTCGGCGTACACGATGCGCTGGACCTTGGTGCCGCACACCGGGCACGGCTCGCCGTACTTGCCGTGGACCGCCATCTCGGGGCGGAACGCGGTGACCTTGTCGGGGAACCCGGCGCCGATCTCCTCGCGCAGCCGCTGGGTCCACAGGGTCAAGGTCGCGATGCAGGCGTCGTGCAGGGTCGCGATCTCGGCGTCGGTGATCGACGACGTCATGCGGAACGGCGACAGCCGCGCGGCGTGCAGGATCTCGTCGGAGTACGCGTTGCCGATGCCATCGAACAACGTCGGATCGGTCAGCGCGCGCTTGATGGTGTGGCGCTCGGAGCGCAGCCGCTCGCCGAAGCTCGCCGCGGTCGACGCGAAGACATCGAGCCCGCCGCGATCGAACTCGGCCAGCCCGGCGCGGCCGGCGACCAGGTGGAGCGACGCCCGCTTCTTGGGCGACGCCTCGGTGAAGATCAGGGTCCCGTGCGGGAAGTCGAACGCCGCGAGCCCGACCTTGGCCGGCAGCTTCTCGCCGCGCGGCTTCCAGCGCAGCCGGCCGGCGATCATCAGGTGGATCACGAGGTAGCGATCGCCGGGGTCACCGCCGGGCCTGGCCTCGACGCCGATCACGATCCGCTTGCCGATCCGCTCGACCGAGGTGACGCGGGCGCCGCGCAGCTCGCCCGGCGACGGCGACACCGTGCGCAGCACGAACGGGCTCGCGATCCGGATCGCCTCGAGCGGCTGACCGCCGGCGAGCGCGGCGAGCCGCTCGACGTAGACGGTGACGTCCGGTAGCTCGGGCATGCGGGATCCGCGAGCGCTCACTATAGCGTGACCGCGACCGGACCGTGGCCGCGACAGGCCCCCCGGCCGCAACAGGACCGCAGCGGCGGATCCGCACACCGGGCGATCGTGCACGCTGCCCGGCGCCACGCCGCCCGGCGCCCGTCCCGCGGCGCGGCGCGGCGCTTGCTGCCGTTGCGAGCGCGATGCCTGCTTTGCCCCGCGCGCTGGCCGGCCTGGTCGTCTGGCTCGCCCTCGGACCCGCGGTGGCCGTGGCGGACAACCCCGTGCCGTCGGGTCCCGCCACGTCGACCACGGAGTTCAACATCCTGCCGCTGGTCGGCGGCGACAGCGACATCGGCCTGGGGTTCGGTGAGCTCAGCAACCTCGCGGGGATCGCGCCGGCCGTGGAGCCGTTTCGCTGGGAGCTCGAGTCCAGCGGGTTCATCAGCTTCAAGCCGCGCGACGGCGGCGTGGTCATCCCGTACCAGGACTACTTCATCGTGCTCCACCTGCCCAACCTCGGGGCCCACCACCTGTGGCTCGATCTGCGGGCCGCGTATACCGACGAGGCGACGATCAAGTTCTACGGCATCGGCAACGCGTCCCCGGTGCCCAGCCCACGCCTGGCGCTCGAGGACACCGAGTACAAGCGGATGCACCCCACGCTCTCGGCCGAGGGCCGCATGCCGGTGTACCGCGACGTGTACATCAACGGTGGGAGCGTGTTCACGTACAACCGGCTGACCGTGCGGCCGACCAGCATCCTGGGCCAGTACGCCACGGCCGGCCCGGCCGACGCGCGGCCGTTCGTCGGAGCGTTCGACAACCACGCGGTCGAGCTGCTCGAGCTCGGCGTGCAATACGACACCCGCGACCACCAGATCGACACCCGCAACGGCCAGTTCGATGCCGCGCAGATCCGGGTGTCGCCCAGGCTCGGCTCGGTCATGCCGTACGGCTACGAGCGGATCACGCTGACCGGGCGCTACTACAAGTCGGTGACCGACCGGATCACGCTCACGGCCCGGATCGTCGGCGACACGCTGCTCGGCGATCCGCCGTTCTACGAGCTGGCGCGCTACGAGGAGACCCCGGCGATCGGCGGCGTCAACACGATCCGCGGCGTGCCGGCCGGCCGGTACTACGGGCGGGTCAAGCTGTTCGGCAACGTCGAGGCGCGGTCCGATCTGTTCGGGTTCCACCTCTGGGGCAAGCCGCTCAAGCTCGGGGTCGCGGCGTTCTTCGACGGCGGCCGGAGCTGGACCGAGCTGTGGCACAGCCACCCCGAGCTCGACGGCACCGGGATCGGCCTCAAGTACGGCATCGGCGGCGGGCTGCGCCTGCAACAGGGCTCGACGTTCGTGGTCCGCGCGGACCTGGCGTACTCGCCGGATGCCACGCCGGTCGGCGCGTACTTCACGGCCGGCCAGATCTTCTAGCCACCCGCCGCTTTCTTGCGCGACGCCGGCTTCTTCTTCGGCGCCGGCTCGGCCGCAGCCCCCGGCTCTGCGTCTGCGCCCGCGTCGACCTCGGCGTCAGGCTCGGCGGCCTCGGCGATCGCCGCCACGGCTGGCTTGCGCTCGGCGGCCTTCGACATCCCGAGGCTCGCCCTGAGCGCCTCCATCAGATCGATGACCTTGCCGGTCGGCGCCTCGGGCGTCACCGTGATCTCCTGGCCCTCGACCTTCTGCGCGATCAGCTCGCGCATCCGGGTCTGGACCTCGTCCTTGTAGCGCTCCGGGGCGAACGTCTCGTGCGCGATCTGCTGGATGATCTGCTTGGCGAGCCCGAGCTCGGCGGGCTTGAGCTCCGGCATGTCCGGCAGCGGGACCTCGGTCCACGGCTTGACCTCATCGGCGTAGCGCAGCTGGTGCATGATCAGGCCGTTCGCGAACGGCCGCAGCGACACGATGTACTGCTTGCCGCGCGCCGAGTACGACGCCACGCCGACCAGCCCGGTCTCGATCATCGCGTCGTGGAGCAGCTTGTAGGCCCGCTCGCCGCCCTTGTCGGGCCCCAGGTAGTAGCTCTTCTCGACCCACAGCGGATCGACCGCGGTCGCCGGCACGAACTCCTCGATCGCGATCGCCTGGGTCGCCACCGCGTCGAGCGCCTTGAGCTCCTCGGCCGAGAACACCACGTACTGGCCCTTGGCGTGCTCGTAGCCCTTCACGGTGTGCTCGCGACCGACGATCTCGTTGCACTGGGTGCAGGTGTACTGCTGCTTGAGCCGCGCGTTGTCGGCGTCGTGCAGCATGTGGAAGTGGATGTCGCTGCCGGTCTCGTTCGTGGTGTAGAGCTTCGTCGGGATCGAGACGAGGCCGAACGAGATCGTCGCAGTACCGATCGAGCGCGCGGGCATGAGACAATTGTACCGAATTAGGGGCCCAGGCCTAATTTGTGCGCGTGCGCGACCGATCCCGATGCCCGCCGACGACGACAAGCTCGATACCTACCGTGCCAAGCGGACCGGCGGCGCCACACCTGAACCCATGGCCAGCACGCCCGGGGCCGGGCGTGGGCCCCGGATGTTCGTGGTCCACCAGCACGACGCGACCCGCATGCACTGGGACCTGCGGCTCGAGATCGACGGCGTGCTGTGCTCGTGGGCGGTGCCCAAGGTGCCGTCGATGGACCCCGACGACAAGCGGCTCGCGGTCAAGGTCGAGAACCACCCGCTCGAGTACGTCCACTTCGAGGCGGTGATCCCGGACGGCAACTACGGCGCCGGCCCGATGATCGCGTGGGATCGCGGGATGTTCCGGCCGCTGCTCGATCCGGCGCAGGGCATGCTCGACGGCGAGGTCAAGTTCGAGCTCTACGGCTACAAGCTGCGCGGCGCGTTCACCCTGGTCCACACCGGCAAGGGCCGGCGCGGCCGGAGCTCGGGGCGCGGCTCGAACGACTGGCTCTTGATCAAGAAGCGCGACGAGCCGGCGCTGCAGTTCCTCGCCGCCGGCCAGCCGCTGTCGGCCGCGAGCGTGCTGTCGGGGCTGACGATCGACGCGCTCGCCGCCGGCGCGCCCGATCACCGCGCGGTGATCGCCGAGCTCGCCGGGCTCGGGGCGCCGCGGCGCGAGATCCGGCCCGACGCGCTCGAGCTGATGCTGTGCCACACCGCCGAGGCGGCGTTCTCGTCGGACGACTGGGTGTTCGAGCTCAAGTACGACGGGTTCCGCATGGCGGGGTTCGGCGGTGCCGGGCTCGCCGAGCTGCGCTACCGCTCGGGCCAGGACCCGACCCTGCGGTTCCCCGAGCTGACCTCGGCGCTGCGCGCGCTGCCGATCCCCGGCCTGGTGCTCGACGGCGAGCTCGTGATGCTCGACGCCGAGGGCAAGCCGGACTTCCACCGGCTCGCGACCCGCGCGCAGATCCACCGCACGTCGGAGATCCAGCGCGCCGCGCTCACCGCGCCGGTGACCTACATGGTGTTCGACCTGCTCGGCGCTGCCGGGTACGATCTGCGCGGCTTGCCGCTCCTGGTCCGCAAGGCGCTGCTCGCGCGGATCCTGCCGGCGATCGGCCCGCTCAAGCTCGCCGAGCACATCCCGGCTCAGGGCGAGGCGCTGCTCGCCCAGGTCGTGGCGCGCGGCCTCGAGGGCGTGGTCGCCAAGCGCGCGGCGTCGCCGTACCGCGCCACCCGGTCGCGCGACTGGCTCAAGCTCAAGCGCGATCCCGAGGCCGACCTCGCGGTGTGCGGCTACACGCCGCCGAAGCAGTCGCGCGCTGGGTTCGGCGCGCTCCACCTGTGCGTGCGCCAGGACGAGCGCTGGATCTGGGCCGGCCGGGTCGGCACGGGGTTCGACGACGCGCTGCTCACCGAGCTGGCGGCCGAGCTCGCCACCCGGCCGACCTGGCAGCCGACGTTCCCGCGCCCCGAGGGCACCGGCGACGTGCGCTGGATCGAGCCCGAGCTGGTGGTCCAGGTCCGCTACCACGGGTGGGCAGAGGGCGGGTCGCTGCGGTTCGCCGTGTTCCAGCGGCTGCGGCGCGACAAGCGCGCGATCGACTGCACGATGATCGCGCGGCGCACCGGCGCCGGCAGCGGGCAGGACAAGGGGTCAGCCGAGGACCAAGACGAGAAGCATAACGAGGAACACGCCGAGGAGCGCAACGAGGAGCACGCCGAGGAGCACACCGACGAGCACGCCGAGGAGCCGCCGCCGGCCCCGCCGCTCGAGATCGACGCGCCGGTCCGCGAGCTCCGGCTGTCGAACCTCAAGAAGCTGTTCTGGAAGGCCGAGGGCATCACCAAGGGCGACCTGATCGACTACTACCGCCAGATCGCGCCGTACATCCTGCCTTACCTCGCCGATCGCCCGACCGTGTTGACCCGCTACCCCGACGGCATCGACGGCGAGATGTTCTACCAGAAGGACATGCCGGACTGGGTGCCGCCGTGGCTGCGGACCACGGCGCTGTGGAGCGAGCACAGCCAGCGCGAGATCCACTACGTCCTGATCGACGATGCCGACGGCCTGGCGTTCATCGCCAACCTGGGATCGATCCCGGTCCACGCGTGGGCGAGCCGGATCGCCAACCTCGAGAAGCCGGACTGGACGATCGTCGATCTCGACCCCAAGAACGCGCCGCGCGAGCATGTCGTGCCGCTCGCGCTCGCGATCCACGCGCTGTGCGACGCCGCCGGGCTACCCAACTACGTCAAGACCTCGGGCCAGACCGGCCTGCACGTCCTGATCCCGCTCGGCGGCCAGTGCACGTTCGATCAGGCGCGCACCTTGGCGTACCTGATCGGCCTGCTGGTCGAGCGCCAGCACCCGACGATGGCGACCACCGCGCGCAACCCCGCCGGTCGCCACGGCCGGGTCTACCTCGACTGGGGCCAGAACGCGCACGGCCAGCTGCTGGTCGCGCCATACAGCGTCCGCCCGGTCGGCGGCGCGCCGGTGTCGATGCCGCTGACCTGGGACGAGGTCGTACCTGGCCTCGATCCCAAGCAGTTCCACCTGCGCAATGCGCTCGACCGCGTCACCCGCTGGCCGGGCGACCCGTGCGCCGCGGTGCTGAACGAGCGACCCGACCTCGCCGCCGCGCTCGACCGCCTCGAGCAGCTGGCCAAGGCCTGAGTCGGCGAGTCCTCGAGCTGACGATCTGTTCCGTACCAGGCGCAGCCGGCAGCATGCCGGCAAGCCGATCGACAAGAGCGGCGAACGTATGTTCGGCGGCTCTTGCGTCGGCGAGTCCTCGAGCTGACGATCTGTTCCGTACCAGGCGCAGCCGGCAGCATGCCGGCAAGCCGATCGACAAGAGCGGCGCTCCCTGGCTCTCCCTGGCAAAAAACACACCCCGAGCTCGCCACCGGTACTTCACCCAACCGTTCCCGCGCTCCCCTTCGAAGTACCGGTGACGAGCTCCCACTCCATCCACTGACAATCACACTTCCGCCCAACCCCACATATTCAGTCTGGCGCGAACACACTGTCTTGCGACAATCGATGTTCCGCCGCTCTTGTCTGGATGACGATCGGCCGGCGTTCTCTTCCCGATCTTTTTTCGAGTCGCTCGCCGGCGCCGCGAATTCCGCACCGGAAGGAATTTGCCAGGGGTCGCAGCGCCAGCAAGGCGGCCCTATCTCGCATGACAAGCATTTTCCTCGGAAGGCGAAGCGTGGCAATCGTCACCTAGGTAATCGTGACCTTGACCTGTCATTTCGAGACGTGCCAGCCTGCCGAGCGAATGGACGACTCGGCCGAGCTCGTGCCAGATCGTGCCGCCATGCTGCGCTCGGTGCTGGCCGAGGCCACGCCGGCGCTGCAGCGGATCGCCGAGCGACTGTGCGCCGGCTCGAGCGATGGTGACGATCTGGTGCAGGACACGATCGAGCGCGTGCTGAAGCACGGGCTGCCGGTTGACGTCCAGAGCCCGGTCGCGTGGCTCGTCAGGATGATGCACAACCTGTTCATCGATCGCTGCCGCAGCGCCGCGCGCGCCCCGCACCACGAGCAGATCGACGACACGCACGACAACATCACGCCGATCGACGCCGATAGCCAGGAGCCGATGTGGAGCCGGGTGACGATCGACGACCTGTGGAAGGCGCTCGACGAGGTCAGCGCGCCGTTCCGCGAGGTGTACATCCTGCATAGCTTCGAGCGGCAGTCGTACGACGAGATCGCTGCGAAGCTGCGGATCAGCACGGTCACCGTCGGCACGCGGCTGACGCGGGTCCGCGAGCGGCTGCGCAAGATCCTGGTGAAGCGGGTAGGACAGGAGAGCAAGACATGACCGATCGCTGCAACGATCTCGATCTGTTCTTCGATAGCGAGCTGCAAGCCGATGCGGCCCAGGCGTTCCGCGATCACCTCGCGGGCTGCACGCACTGCCAGGACACGCTGCTGGGCCGGATGCTCGAGGCAGCGGTGTTGACCACGGCGGCCGCGCCGCGCACGACCGATGCGATCGGCGGCATCGGCCGGTCGCCCGCCGCCGGCGAGATCAGCCAGATCAGCCAGATCAGCCAGATCAGCCAGCACGAAGACGCCAAGGTCGCGACGTCCGCGGTGCCCGCGGCCGAGCCCACCCGGGGCGCGGTCGTGCCGATCCGCTGGCTGCGGACCCGGCGGTCCGCCGTCGTGGCCGGGATGTCGGCGATCGCCGCCGCGGCCGCCTGCTTGCTGCTGGTGGTGCACCCGGCGCCGCCACCGGCCCCGGCGCCGGTCGCGATGCTCTCCGCGGTCGCGGCGCCGCTCGATCTCACGAGCTCGCTGGCGCCACAGCGCTGGACCGAGGTCCGGTTCTCGGCGCCCGAGCTCGACCATCACCGGCCGTTCGCGGCCGTTCGCGCGGCCGGCGAGGTCCATACCGAGCAGATCGCCACCGAGGGGCTCGAGCAGCGCAAGGAGCTGAACGCGCTGGTCGCTGCCCACGGGCTCAACGGCGATCTCGGGACGGCCCGGCGGCTCGCCGCGCAGCTCCCGCCGACCGCCGCGAGCTTCGCCGATCGCGCCGCGCTCGAGCTGCTGGCGAGCGACCACCGCTCCGAGCCGGTGGACGCCGCGGCCCAGCGCGCGTTGACCCTGGCCAGCACCGCGCTCCAGCTCGATCCGGCGACTCCCCAGGCCCAGTGGAACCGGGCGGTCGCGCTGCGCCGGCTCAGCCTGCCGCTGGTCGCCGCGCGCACGTTCGAAGACATCGCCGCGCGCCACGATGACGGTTGGTCCGAGGAGGCGCGCCGGAGCGCCCAGGACCTGCGCGACGACGAGGACCGCGAGGCCCGCGAGTGGAACCTGCGCAAGACCGAGCTGACCACCATGATCCTCGGCGGGCCGGTGCCGTCGGACGCCACGGTGTCGGCCGCACCGAGCCTGGCGCGCGATGCGTTCTATCAGGCGCTGGCCACCGCGGCGACCACCGTGCGGATCGACGCGCTGGCGCAGCTCGCCCACGCGCTCGATGCCCACTTCGGGACCACGTCGCTCGGCGAGCTGCTCGGCCGGGTCCGGGCGTCCGATCTGCGCGCACGGGCGCCGTTCGCCGCCGAGCTCGCGGCGTTCATCGAGGCCTCGGAGCACGACAACCCGGCCCCGGCGATCGCGGAGCTGCGCGCCCGCGCGCTGCAGCACGGGCTGACCGACCTCGTGCTCGCGTCGTTCCTGGCGGTCGATGCCTCCGCCACCACGGAGGCCGATCTGGCGATGCTCGATCGGCTCGGATTCGCGGCCGCCAACCGCGATCTATGGTGGCAGCTCGTCGCGCTGGCCCGCCACGCCTACGTCGCGGAGTTCGGCAAGCGCGACCACATGATGGTCGACGCGATCGAGCGCCGCGCGATCGCGCTCTGCAAACAGCTCGACGCGCTGTGGTGCACGCGGATCGAGGTGCTGGCCGGCGGCGCGAACAGCCAGCTCGGCCGCGCCGATCTCGCGATCGAGAAGCTCACCCACGCGCGGAACCAGGCCCGGCAGGCCGCGGCGTGGAACGACGAGCTCGGCGCGCTCTATGCGCTCGGCCAGGCGATCGAGAACCGGGTCGCCGTCGACATCGACTCGGCGCCGGTCGCCGACGCGTACCTCCAGGAGGTCGCGCTGCGCAAGAACACCTGCCGGACGCGGCTCGAGCGGCTCGACTTCCTCGCCGACGCCGAGCTGCAGCACCACCGGTTCGCCCAGGCCGCGCGCGCGATCCAGGACGGCGACGCCGTGCGGCGCGACGAGTGCCCCAAGGCCGAGCTGCGGTTCAACGGCGAGACCGCGCGGCTGCGCTTGCTGCTGAACGGCCTCGCCGACCTCGACACCGTGCGCACCAAGCTCGCCGCGCTCGCCGCCCAGCAGAACACCAGCAAGCCGTACATCGAGGCGCTGGCCGCCGCCGCGAGCCTCGCCGGCGATCGCGCGCACGGCGAGCAGGCGCTGCGCCAGGTGATCGCCGCGACCGCGGATCGCCCGCAGCCCTTGGGTGCTCTGGCCCGCGCGCTGGCGTTCGATGCGCTCGTCGAGTCGATCGCGAGCACCGGCGACGCCAGCGGCGTGCTCGCGGCGCTGTCCGAGCGCCTCGGGGCGCCGAGCTTCGGCCGCTGCGTGCTCGGCGTATCGTCGTGGAACCGGCTGGTCGTCGCGCTCCGCGACGCCACCGGCGCGGCCATGGTCGAGAGCTACGACATCGCGGCCGGCGAGCTGATGCGCCTGCCGGGGAGCGTGGTCTCGCCGGAGCTGCGGGCGCGGCTGGTCGGCTGCACGCGGGTCGATGTCGTGGCGCCCGCGCCGTACTTCGGCGCGCCGGGCCTGCTCGGCGACGACGTCGCGTGGGTCTATCACGCCGGGGTACCGCGGGCCGCGCGCGGCGCGGAGTCCGGTCCCGGTACGGAGCTCGTGGTGACCGACGTGGCGCCGCCCGACGATCTCCACCTGCCGCGCCTGCAATCGTTCGCCGGGCGCGACGGCGCCACGGTGCTGTCGGGGCCCCGCGCGACGCCGGACAACGTGCTCGCGGCGATGCGCGGCGCCGGCCTGGTCGTGGTCGTCGCCCACGGCCTGACCGATACCAACGAGCCCACGGCGGCGAGCCTGGTGCTGTCGCCCGACGATCGCGGCGACTACCTGTTGACCGCGTCGAAGGTCAGCACGGTCCAGCTCACCGGCGCGCCGGTCGTCGTGCTCGCCGGCTGCCAGGCCGGCCGGGTCCAGGTCAGCGTCGAGCCCTGGAGCCTCGCGACCTCGTTCCTCAAGGCGGGCGCGCGCGTCGTCATCGCGCCCACCGAGCCGATCCCCGACGCGAGCGCGGGCGTGGTGTTTCAATCCCTGGTCGAACGGATCCGCGGCGGTGCGGAGCCTGTGGACGCGCTGGCCGCCGAGCGCCGAGCGCGCGGTGGCACGGCGACGTGGTTGTCGAGTGTCGTGGTCTTTGAATAAATTACATTTTGAATAAGTCACATTGAGGAGATGGGTTATGTCAGGTGGTTCAGCGAAGCTTGGGTGGAGTGGCGGGGCACAGAGTCAGACGGTCTGCGAGCAGGCCCTGGGGGCGCGCCCCGAGGCGGGCGTGATCCCGACCGTGGTGATCGCGCGCGCGAGCGCCGCGTGCACCGTCCCGGGGGACAGCGCACCGCGCGAGTACAAGGGTATCGTGTACTACGATCGCGAGCCGGTCGCGTGGTACTGCGTGCCGCACGACAAGCTGACGGACTTCAAGCGCTGGGCGGTCGACTCGTTCGCCTCCCTGCAGATCGTGACGGCGGACGGGACCCTCCCCGGCTCGCTCAACTGTCCGCCGCCCCACTCCTCCGTGGAGAGTGCCGCGCACGCCGTCAAGGGCGCGGCCCGGGCGGCGTCGCCGGCCAGCGACATCGAGCGCGAGACCTACAATGTGCTGTGCGAGCTCGCGGCGTCGTGGTTCGTGCCGGCGCGTCCCGCGCGGCCGGCTCGCCCCGCGCGGCCGGCTCGCCCGACGCGGTCGGCTCGCCCCGCGCGGCCGGCCCGATCGCGCCGCGCCACCATCAGGCCGACAACGCAGCTCTGACAACGTCGTTCTAACGTACGTCTTGCGCCGCGCGGCGAGTGCGATCGCTCACGGCTCCGCTATGGTGAGCGCCGATATATGAAGAACTTTGCTTCTCACAGACGTGGTGGGTCCTCGGTGCGGGTGGGGATCGCGGTGGGGGCGGTGGCGCTCGCCGCCGCCGCGACCGCCGCGCGCGCGGATGCGCCGGCGTTCGTCAACGGCAAGCCGGAGGACATCAAGGACGTCAAGGACGTCGACTGGACCGCCAAGGGCGAGGCCGGCCTGGTCGAATCGACCGGCAACTCGGAGACCACGACGATCACCGTCGGGCTCAGCGCGACCCGCAAGGACAAGGACAACAAGCTCGACATGTCGCTCGCCGGCACGTTCGCGCGCGCGACGGTCCACACCGCGACCGACGCCAACGCCAACGGCGTGATCGATCCGGGCGAGCTGTCGTCGAGCACGGCGACCTCGGCGGAGAACGCGATCGCCAAGGTCCGGTTCGACCGCTACCTCACGCCGCTCGACGCGCTCTACGTCACCGGCACCGCCGCCACCGATCGGCCGGCCGGCAAGGACTTCGTCGGCGGCGGCCAGGGCGGCTACAGTCGCGGGCTGTACAAGACCGACGCGCAGGAGGTCCTCGCCGAGCTCGGCTACGATCTCAGCTACCTGCGGCTCGCCGATGACACCTCGACGACGATCCACTCGCTGCGCGCGTTCGTCGGCTACAAGGGCAAGCTCAACACCCAGGCCTCGCTCGACGTCTCGCTCGAGGCCCTGTTCAACGCCAACTCGGTGACGATCGGCGCGCGCGACGCGAGCGCGTTCGAGGACACCCGGCTCAACGGCAACATCGGGATCACGGCGAGCCTGTCGTCGAAGCTGTCGCTCAACGCGGCGTTCACCGCGAAGTTCGACAACGTCCCCGCGCCGCTGGCCAAGATCGGCGACCTGCCGTTCGCGATGGGCTACGTCCCGGTCGCCGAGAAGCTCGACACGACGACCAAGGTGTCGCTGATCGTCAAGTTCCTCTGATCGGATCTGGTAGGGTGGCGGCGTGAAGATCGCGTGCATCGGCGGTGGCCCCGCCGGGCTCTACCTCGGCATCCTGGTCAAGCGCCAGGCGCCCGAGCATGACGTCGTGGTCTTCGAGCGCAACCGGCCGGCCGATACGTTCGGGTTCGGCGTGGTGTTCTCCGACGCAACGCTGGGTCACCTGGCCGCCGCGGATCCCCAGACCCACGCCGAGATCGCGGGCCGGTTCGCGCGCTGGGACGACATCGAGATCCAGTTCGGCGGCGACGTGCTGCGCTCGACCGGCCACGGGTTCTGCGGGCTCGAGCGCAAGGCGCTGCTGCAGATCTTGCAGGCGCGCGCGCAGGCGCTCGGCGTGCGGATCGAGTTCGAGCACGAGATCCGGTCGCTCGCCGAGCTCCGGACGGCCCACGCGCCCGACGTCATCGTCGCGTGCGACGGCGCGGCGAGCTGGGTCCGCGAGGCGCTCGCCGCCGAGCTCGCCCCCGCGGTCGATGTCCGGCCGAACAAGTTCGTGTGGCTCGGCTGCACCGTGCCGTACCAGGCGTTCACGTTCGTGTTCAAGCAGACGCCGCACGGCATGTTCCGGGTCCACGCGTACCGCTATCACGCGCACGGCTCGACGTTCATCGTCGAGTGCCGCGACGACACCTGGCGGCGCGCCGGGCTCGCGGCGGCCGACGAGGATCAGACGGTGGCGATCCTCGAGGCGATCTTCGCCGACGAGCTCGCGGGCCACCGGTTGATCAAGAACCGCTCGATCTGGCGCAGCTTTCCGACCGTGCGCTGCGGCAAGTGGCACACCGGCAACGTCGTGCTGGTCGGCGACGCGGCGCACACCGCGCACTTCTCGATCGGCTCGGGCACCAAGCTCGCGATGGAGGACGCGATCGTGCTGCGCGACGAGCTGCTCGGCACGCGCGACGTCGGGGCGGCGCTCGCGGCGTACGAGGCGCGGCGCCGGCCGGAGGTCGAGGCGCTGCAGGCCGCCGCGCAGGCGAGCCTCGAGTGGTTCGAGGGCACCGAGCGCTACGCGCGGATGGCGCCGGTCCAGTTCACCTACAGCCTGATGACCCGCAGCCTGCGGGTGTCGCACGCCTCGGTCGCCAAGCGCGATCCGCACCTCGCGCGCGGCGTCGAACGCCTGCTCGCCGCGACGGCCGGGATCGCCGGCGAGCCGCTGCCGCCGTCTGCCCTGCCGCTGCAGCTCGGCGATCGCCGCGCCCGTGCGCGGATCGCGGTGGCGCCGGTGGCGCCTGCCCCGGTGGACTACGCCGCCGCGACCGGCCACGACGCCACGGACGGCCACGACGCCGCGGCC
>DATBBB010000622.1:0-3554 GCA_036271215.1 Kofleriaceae bacterium
ACGGACCCGGCACTACAGACCGGGGCGCCACGGACCCGGCACCACGGACCGGCACTACAGGCCGGGAACCACGGACCCCGGCACCACGACCCCGGCACCACGGACCCGGCACCACGGACCCGGCACCACGGACCCGGCACCGCGGACCCGGGAACGCCGCGGTGCTCCGCAACATATTGACATGCTAGGCCCCTCGCCGTCGGGGTAGCGCCGCGTGGCGCTGGAATCCGGCGGGGGAGCGTCAAATCTTGGTGAGGGCCGCCTGCGCGGTTTGCTATTGTTGTTGTCAGTCTCGAGCGCAGTTGTCCGGTCGTGTCCGTCCAGGCCAAGCGAACCCCCAAGGTCGAGAAGCTCGCGCGTATCTACGATGACGAGATCGCGCCCTGCTGGGGTACGCGGTTCGGCCGGCTGCTGCTGCGCAACCTCGCGGTGCCGGCGCGCGGCCAGGTGCTCGACGTGGCGTGCGGCACCGGCAACCCGACGATCGAGATCCTGCGCCGGATGCCCGAGGGCTCGCGGCTGATCGCGATCGACGAGTCGAGCGCGATGCTCGAGGTCGTGCGCCGCAAGGTCGCCGCGCTCGGCCCGCTCGGCGGCCGCGGCGTGTTCTTCCGCACCGAGAGCGCGGTGCCCAAGCTGTCGTTCGCCGACGAGGTCTACGATCTGGTGGTGTGTAACCTCGGGGTCAGCGACATGCCGAGCACCCAGGTCGCGCTGCGCGACTTCGCGCGGGTTGCCAAGCCCGGCGGCGAGGTCCGCTGCACGCTACCGCTCGCCGGCACGTTCGAGGAGTTCCACGATCTGTACCGCGAGGTGCTGGTCAAGCACGACAGGCACGACGCGCTCGACCGGCTCGAGCAACACCTGGCGCGCTACCCGACGTTCGAGCACGCCGAGCGCTGGCTCGCCGATGCCGACCTGACCGGCCGGGTCGAGGTCGAGGAGTTCTCGCTGCTGTTCCGCAGCTCGCGCGAGTTCTTCTTCGCGCCGGTGATCGAGTACGGCCCGCTCGCCGACTGGAAGGCGATCGCCGGCGGCGGCCAGGAGATGCAGGACGTGTTCTGGTACATCAAGGAGGCGATCGACGCCTACTTCGCCGGCGGCCCGTTCCACGTCACGGTCAAGGCCGCCTGCGTGATCGGCAAGAAGCCGGCGCACCCGGGCGACGAGCCGTCGCCGCCGATCGAGCTGCGCGTGGCGCGGCGGATCGAGCGGTCGGTCGCGCAGCGCGCCGATCGCGAGCGACCCGCCGACCGCGAGCGACCCGCCGATCGCGAGCTACCCACCGATCGCGAGCTACCCGCCGATCGCGAGCTACCCACCGATCGCGCGTCCGGCCGCCTGCTGCATCGGCCCGTCGAGCGCTCCGCGCACCGGGCGAGCGACTGGTCCGCCGATCGCGCGGGCGAGCCCGGCGAGCCCGGTGACGTGATCACCACGCCGATCCCGCTGACGTTCGACACCGAGGACGACTCGCAGTTCGACGAGATCGACACCGGCCTGCCGTGGCCGCCGTACGAGATCGCGATCGGCTCGGCCCGGGTCGACGAGCTGGCGGAGGCCGCGGACATCGAGGAGCTGGCCTCGGGCGAGTTCTCGCTCGATGAGGACTCGGCGGCCGAGCAAGAGCTCGACGCGTTCATCGCCGGCAAGAAGCGCCCGACCCACCTGGTCGGCTGACCGGCTACCCGCGCTGGTCGCCTGCGATCGCCTGCGGTCGCCTGCGATCGCACGACATGGCGGGGCCCCCTGCCGGCCGCCCGAGCGTGTGCGCGCCTGCGCTCGCTGGGCGAGCACGCTCGCCGCGAATGCGCCCCGGCGCTCGGCGACACGCCCAACCTGCGAGGTTCGTGGGCTTGCGACTGGCACGATCGGCGCAACGCAAGCCGGCGGGAAGGTCGGTCCTCCATGGTGATTTTCAGGCAAGCAGGCAGCGTGGCCACGTGACGCGCGAGGTGCGTGACGCGGATCTGCCCGATCTGGTCGCCGGCGTGATCGACGATGCGCGCAGCTTGGTCGAGGCCCAGGTCAGCTCGATCAAGACCGACCTCGGCGAGCGGCTCGGCGATCTCGGCTCGGCGATCAAGTCGTGGCTGGTCGTGGTGTGCGTCGCGATCGTGACCACGGGCCTGCTCGGCATCTCGATCGCCGCCACCTTGACCCAGGTCGCCGGGCTGCCCTGGTACGTCTCGCTGTGGATCGTCACCGCGTTCGCGATCATCATCGTCGTCGCGCTGGTCTATCGCGCGCGGTTTCACGGCCGCAACGCCACCCAGTCCGCCGCGGCCGACGTCGCCCAGATCGTCCGCACCAACCCCCAGCTGAGCGACTCCTCCGAGTAGCTCCTTTCCGAATCCGAGGCTCCATGTCGAATTCATTCACGCTTCCTCGTTCCGACGGATCGGCTCCGACATCGATGTCGGTATCGACACCGGCACCGGCACCCGCGCACGTCCTGGCCCCGCCCGCCGCGCTGGTCGCCGTGGTCGAGCACCCGATGTTCCTGGTCGCGGTCGGCGCCGTGGCCGGCTACCTGCTCGCCCGCCTCGTGAGCCGGTGACCGCCATGGCCACCCTCGACACGATCCACAAGATCGACGAGCTCCGCGGCTCACTGGCCGACAAGCTCGGCGAGCTCCACCGCCGCGCGACCTACGCCAAGCGGCTGCTCACCCCCGCGACCTACTGGCGCAACCCGTGGGCGCGGCTCGGCCTCGGCGCCGCGATCGGCTTCTTGGTCGCGAGCGGCCGGCGCAACCCGAACGCCGTCCACGAGGGACTGCTCCACGCCATGGTGCGCTCCGGCCTGTCGGCCGCGGTCGCCGCCCTGGTCAGCCGGTCGCTGCCGGGTGCCCTGGATTCCGATCACCACTGAACGGTCAGACGCGGGTATCCGACTTGAAGACACTCCATCGATTGGCGGAGGAATCGCCAACCCGACGCATCTTGAGCCCTGGACGGTACAAGACGTCTCGAATCACGGAGAGTCTCATGCCCGTGGCTCGACTTGCCGGGCGCAATCCGCCGTGGGCATCGAGTGCCACGATCGCATCCGCAACCTCGTTCAACTGCGCGAGGTTGTGAGGCCAGCCATACCGTCGCAGCGCATGCTGGTTTTCGTCCAGCAGGTCCCTGGCTCGGAGATGTACGGCCTTGCGCTCGGCGAACCTCCGGTCGAGCAGCTGATCGATCTCGCCTTTGCGATACGCCAGCGGCCGGAGTCCGATTTGATAGCTCTGCAAGACGGCTTGCTTCGGGAGCCGTTCTGCGTCGTCTTGTGTCTTCGCAAGTGCGATCACGCGGATACCATAGCTGGCATCGTAGAGCTTGCTCAGAAACTCTTCATCCATCTGCCGCCTGACCCGAAGCACCACGGTCGTCTTGGGCTTCGATGCCCGGCGAATCAAGTCATTCGGGTGCAGATCGGCCTCTGTCACGCTGCCTTGATCAGGCTGGGTAGCTCCGCAGGCTGTGAAGATTGCAGGCGAAGTCGTGTGCCGTCGCGTTGCGCTTGGGCGCGCATTCGATCATGAACGAAGTCGACGAAGCGGTCCC